>NZ_VIUG01000006.1:0-217056 GCF_007828255.1 Pseudomonas sp. SJZ078
TCTACCGTAGCGCTGGCTTGCATCTATCGTCGGTCTTGCCGATGAATTCCTTATTGGCGCTTTAGGTAGAAGGGGCGGGACGAGAAGTCTCCCACAGTCCGTACTGGCTAGAGTCGGAATCGAGCTTTTAGTCCCGCCCACCCCTTCAAGTCTAAACATACAAGCAGCAGGCCGATCATCAGCACCGGTTTGCGCCCGACCTTGTCCGACAGCCAGCCAAAGAAGATGAAGAACGGCGCGCCGATCACTACGCTGACGATCAGCAGACTGTTGGCAAGGGCCGGGTCCATCTTCAGGAACTGGGTGAGAAAAAACAGTACATAGAATTGTGCGGCATAGAAGGTCACCGCTTGCCCGGCATTGATGCTGAACAGTGCGATCAGCACGACCTTGAGGTTTTCCCATTTACCGAACGATTCACGGATCGGTGCCTTGCAGCACTTGCCTTCTTCTTTCATTTTCACGAAGGCCGGTGATTCATGCAGGCTCATGCGGATCCAGGTGGAGATGCCCAACAGCAGGATCGACAGCAGGAACGGAATGCGCCAGCCCCAGACTTCGAACTGATCCCCCGTGAAGTAGCGACAGCCCAGTATCACCAACAGCGAGAGCAGCAATCCGAGGGTGGCGGTGGACTGAATCCAGCTGGTGTGGAAGCCGCGCTTGCCAATGGGCGCGTGTTCGGCGACGTAAGTCGCTGCGCCGCCGTATTCACCGCCCAAGGCCAGGCCCTGGAGCATGCGCAGCGCGACCAGGATGATCGGCGCGGCGATGCCGATACTGGCGTAGTTGGGCAGCAGGCCGACGCAGAATGTCGCCAGGCCCATGAGGATGATGGTTGCCAGGAAGGTGTATTTGCGCCCGATCATGTCCCCCAGCCGCCCGAACACCAATGCGCCGAATGGTCGCACGACGAAACCGGCGGCGAACGCCATCAGGGCGAAGATGAACGCCGTGGTGTCGTTGACGCCGGCGAAGAACTGTTTGCTGATCACCGCCGCCAGGGCGCCATAGAGAAAAAAGTCGTACCACTCGAACACCGTCCCCAGGGACGAGGCGAAGATGACTTTCTGGGTTTCCCGGCTGGCGCCGACGCTGTGCGTGACTTCCAGGGGTTGAACATGCTCGGACATAGCGGTATCCCTCACAGTGATTGTTTTTGTTGTTCCACTGTCGACGCCGGGTGGGCGTCTCCTGCTTTGACGCATTCCTTGGGTGACTGCCGCTCCCACAAGGGACCTTGGTTGTTCTTCAGACTGTTGCTGTCTCCTTGGTGCTGACGGTGCTCGTAGCGTTCGTCGCAAGCATCATCCGCGCCGCCTTCTCGGCAATCATCAGCGTCGGCGAGCAGGTATTGCCCGAGGTGATGCGCGGCATGATCGAGGCATCGGCGATGCGCAGGCCCTTGATGCCATGGACACGCAGTTGCGCGTCCACCACTGCGTCACCGTCCTGGCCCATGCGGCAGGTGCCCACCGGATGGAAAATCGTCGTGCCGATGCGGGCGGCGGCCCGATGCAGTTCTTCTTCGCTCTGCAGGTTGGGGCCCGGCAGGTATTCCTTGGGCTTGAAGGCTTGCAGGGCGGGCGCGGCGACGATGCGTCGGGTCAGGCGGATGGCATCGGCGGCGACCCGCAGATCCTCGGGATGGCTCAGGTAATTGGGCTGGATCAGCGGCGCCTCGTGCGGGTCGGCCGAGCGGATGTCTACCCGGCCACGGCTTTGTGGGCGCAGGTCACAGACCGACGCGGTGAACGCCGGGAAGCTGTGCAGGGGCTCGCCGAAGCGTTCCAGGGACAAGGGCTGCACGTGGTATTCGAGGTTGGCCGAGGTCTGCTCCGGCCCCGAGCGGGCGAACGCGCCGAGCTGGCTGGGCGCCATGGACAGGGGGCCGCTGCGGTCATAGAGGTAGCGCAGGCCCATGCTCATCTTGCCCCACAGCGTGCCGGCGATCTGGTTCAGGGTCCGGGCATTTTCCAGCTGGTAGATGAGCCGCAGTTGCAGGTGGTCCTGCAGGTTGCCGCCCACCCCCGGCAGTTCATGCACCACGCCGATTCCCAAGCGCTGCAGCAAGTTGCGCGGACCGATCCCGGAGCGCTGCAGGATACCCGGTGAGCCAATGGCGCCGGCGCACAGGACGATCTCCTTGCGCGCCTTGAAGGTCATGCCTTTGCCTTGCCAGCGGGCGCTGACCGCGTGGGCCCGGTCATCGCGCAGCAGCACGCGGTCGACTTCGACTTCGGTGAGGACGGTGAGGTTGGCGCGCTGGCGAACCGGTTTCAGGAAGGCCTTGGCGGCGTTCCAACGCACGCCGGCTCTCTGATTGACCTGGAAGTAACCGCAGCCTTCATTGTCGCCACCGTTGAAGTCGTCGACATTGGCAATGCCGCTCTGTTCGGCGGCGTTGCGGAAGGCATCAAGGATCGGCCATGACAGGCGCTGGCGTTCGACCCGCCATTCGCCGCTGGCGCCATGCAGTTCAGAGTCCCCGGCGAAGTGGTTTTCGCTTTGCCGGAACAGCGGCAGCACGTCTTTCCAGGCCCAGCCGGCATTGCCCTCGGCGGCCCAGCCGTCGTAGTCCGCGGCCTGACCGCGCATGTAGATCATGCCGTTGATGGAAGAGCAGCCGCCCAGGACCTTGCCGCGCGGATAGCTCAAGGCACGCCCTTGCAGGCCGGGTTGCGCTTCGGTCTTGAAGCACCAGTCAGTACGCGGGTTACCGATGCAGAACAGGTAGCCGACCGGAATGTGAATCCAGGGATAGTTGTCGCGTCCGCCCGCTTCGAGCAGCAGCACCCGATGCTGGGGATTGGTCGACAGCCGGTTGGCCAGCAGGCATCCGGCAGGGCCGGCGCCCACGATCACGTAATCGTATTCATCGACGACAGGTTGCATCCGCGACCTCTTTTTTTGTTTTTGTCAGAGCCATCGTAGTTGTTAGTTTTCGTTAAAAGAATGTTAGTTTTTGCGCAACAGCTGTGTGTTTATAAACAGCGACGTGCAAGGAACGTTCATGTTCGACTGGAATGACCTGCGGTATTTTCTCGAGCTGCAACGCAGCGGCCGCCTGTTGACCGCGGCGCGGCGGCTGAACACCACCCATGCCACGGTGGCCCGGCACATCGAAGCCATCGAGAAAAGCCTGGGGACCGCACTGTTTGTCCAGCACGCTCAGGGTTATGAACTGACCCCGGCTGGCGAGACGCTGCTCAAGCACGCCGAGGCCATGGAGAACGTGGCGTTGCTGGCCCAAGAGGACATTACCCAGTCCAGTGCGCCCCTGGGCAAGATTCGCCTGGGGGTGACCGAGGGGCTGGGCATCATGTTCCTGGCCAGTCGCATGGACGGCTTGTTTCAGCGCTATCCGGGGCTGGAAGTGGAGCTGGTGGCGGTGCCGCGCTTCGTCAGCATCCTCAACCGCGAGGCGGAAATCAGCATTCACCTCGAACGCCCGGCGGCCGACCTGCTGGTGACCCGCAAACTCACCGACTACAGCCTGGCGCTGTACGCCAGCCAGGCTTATCTGGATCGCTCGCCGCCGCTGCGCAGTCGCGAGGACCTGGCCCGTCACGCCTGGATCGGTTACGTCGATGACCTGCTGTTCAGTCAGGAGCTGATGTTTCTCAACAGCTTTTGTCGCAACCCCAGGGTGGTGTTCCACAGCACCAGCGTCATCGCCCAACAACAGGCCGCGCGCTCAGGGCTAGGGATCGCCGTGCTGCCGTGCTACATGGCCAGCGACGACCCGGCGCTGGTGCCCTTGCTGCCCGACGAAACCCTGCGCCGCAGCTACTGGATCAGCACCCGGCGCGAACTGCACAAGTCCGTGCGCCTGCGGGTGCTGTGGGATTACGTGGTGCAGTTGTGCGAGCGGGAGCAGGGGATTTTACTTCCCTGATCAAGTGCTGCTCTGTGGCATCGATGCTCCCGCACTGTCCGCCCAAGCCCCCTTTTCTGGCCCCCAATGACCTCAAGCCGACACGCCGGCGTGCCTTAACGTGGCAACTGCCAGACCCACAACAAGAAAGGCGCACCCATGCGCCGCCGAGAGGGGCTTTATGTCGGCAACTTTTCCTTCTGTCCTGCTTCAAACCGCGACCCTCACGCTGCTTGGCGCGCTGCTCGCCGGATGCGGCGAAGAGCCCAAGCCGCCTGCGCCCGCGACCCTCAACGCCATGCCCGCCGATGCGGCGCTGGCCCAGGTCTACGACAGCAGTTGCAGACTCTGCCATGCGAACCCCGGCGCCGGGGCGCCCCTGACCGGCGACGCGAATGCCTGGGCGCCGCGGCTGGCCCAGGGCGCCGATACCCTGCTGGACCACGCGATCAACGGCTACAACGGTATGCCGCCGATGGGCTTGTGCATGCACTGTTCCGAAGAGCAGTTCCTGGCCTTGATCGCTTTCATGTCCGGCCAACAATTCCAGTAGCGGGGGCAGACCATGGACTACTCACGACGCCAATGGCTGCAGCGGGCCGGTGTGGTTGCCGCTTTCACGGCGCTCGGCGGCCAGGGCGCCCTGGCCGACCTGATGCGCGCGCCGCGATTAATCCCGTGGCGCAACTGGTCCGGTGCACAGAGTTGCCTGCCGGCTGCGCGGCTGGCGCCCAAGGATCTTGATGAACTGGTACAAATGGTCACCCGTGCCGAAGGACGGATCCGCCCGGTGGGTTCCGGTCACTCCTTCAGCGCCCTGGTGCCCACCGATGGAACCTTGCTGTCCCTGAGTTTTTTCAGCGGCTTGCTGGATCATGACCCGGCCAGCCTGCAAGCCGAGTTCGGCGGCGGTACGCCGATGTCACGCATGGGCCCGGTGCTCAAGGCCATCGGCCAGGCATTGCCGAACATGGCCGACGTCGATTACCAGACCCTGGCCGGCGCCATTGCCACATCGACCCACGGCACCGGCAAAGCCTTCGGCTCGTATGCGTCCCAGGTCGTCGGGCTGCAGTTGGTGACGGCCGGCGGCGAGGTGCTCGATTGTGATGCCAACCGCCATCCCGAGGTTTTCAAAGCGGGGCGCGTGTCACTCGGAGCGCTGGGGCTGGTGACCCGGGTGCGCTTGCAGAACCGCGCCGCCTATCGGTTGCGCGAGCGCCAATGGGTGGCGAAAACCGAAGAACTGCTGGAAGACGTGGAAGCCAATACCCGGGACAACCAGCACTGGGAAATGCAGGTGGTCACCCATTCCGACTATGCGTTGGCGATCGCTCTGAACGAAACCACCGATCCGGCCACGCCACCCATCAGCCCCGAGGAGGAGGGCGGCAACGAATTCGTCACCCTGATCGAGAAACTCGACAAGTACGGCAGCGACTTTCCGGCGATCCGTCGTTCGTTGCTCAACAGCCTGCGACTGGTGGCCGACTTCGACGACCGGGTCGGTGACTCCCATGACATCTATGCCAATGCCCGCACTGTGCGTTTCAACGAAATGGAGTATTCGGTGCCGGCCGAGCATGGACCGGCGTGCCTGCGGGAGATTCTCGCGCTGATCCGCGACAAGGACCTGCGGACCTGGTTTCCCATCGAATACCGCTACGTGAAGGCCGACGACATTCCCTTGAGCATGTTCGAAGGACGGGACAGTTGTTCGATCTCCGTTCACCAGCATTACCAGATGGACCATCACAATTTCTTCGCCGCCATCGAGCCGATCTTCTGGAAGTATCAGGGCCGACCGCACTGGGGGAAGTTGCACTCGCTGAACGCCAGGACACTCCAGGCGCTGTACCCGCGCTGGAACGAATTCACCCAGGTGCGCCAGGCCCTGGATCCCGCTGGAAAATTTCTGAACGGACATCTTTCAACGATCCTGGGGGTGAGCTGATGGCTTTCAATCGTCGTGGTTTGCTCAAGGGCACGTTGGGCGCCGGGGTGTTGCTGGCCGGTGCGGGGGCCTGGCTGCGGCCGGATGACCGGGGCGGGCCGTACAGTGATTATTTCCGTCAGTTGAACCGCGAGCTCAAGGCCCATGGCCCCATGCGTCCGGTGATGCTGATCGACCTGGATCGCCTCGATCACAATATCGATGTGGTGAAGGCTTCGGTCCGGCGCGCGGGCAAGCAGCTGCGGCTGGTAGAGAAGTCCCTGCCTTCGCCCCAATTGCTGAAGTACATCGGTGAGCGGGCCGAGACCCGGCGGTTGATGTCGTTTCACCAGCCGTTTCTCAATCACGATGCAATGCAGTTCCCCGATGCCGATATCCTGCTGGGCAAACCGCTGCCGGTGCGTTCCGCCGAGCTGTTCTATCAGCTTCACAACGGGCCGTTCGACCCGTCGCGTCAGTTGCAGTGGCTGCTGGATACCCCCGAGCGCGTCCAGCAATACCAGGCCCTGGCCCAAGGGCTGGGTACGCGCATGCGGGTCAACATTGAACTGGACGTCGGCTTGCACCGGGGCGGGGTGGCTGATGACGCGAGCCTGGATGCGATGCTCAAGTTGATTCGTGCCCATCCGGCGCAATTGGAGTTCGCCGGGTTCATGGGCTATGACCCATTCGTAGGCATGGGCGTGCCTGAACTGTTGGCGAGCCCTGAAACGCTGTTGGCTCGGGTCATGGCGACCTACACCATGCGAGTAGATTTCCTCCGGTTGCGCTATCCCGACCTGTGGCACCCGGGGCTGACCCTCAATACCGCGGGCAGTCCCAGCTATCGTCTGCATGAACAGGAACGCCTGAGTACCGAAGTGTCGGTGGGCACGGCCATGCTCAAACCCAGTCATTACGACCTGCCATCCCTGAGCGAGCATGTGCCGGCGGCCTACATTGCGACTCCGGTGCTCAAGCGTACCGGCGCGGTGAACATTCCGGCGCTGGACGACAAGTCCCGGATCTTTTCCTGGTGGGACGTGAACCAGCGCGAGACGTTCTTTCTCTACGGTGGCAACTGGATGGCCGATTTCGAATCTCCATCCGGCCTGAAGAGCAACCGCCTTTATGGCCGCAGTTCCAACCAGGAAATGGCCAACGGCTCCGAGGCGGTAGGGCTTGCGGTGGAGGACCAGGTGTTCCTGAGGCCGACCCAGGTCGAGTCGGTGCTGTTGCAGTTCGGTGATCTGCTGGCGGTGCGCGGGGGGCGGATTGTCGAGGCGTGGCCGGTCTATGGCTGATCCACTGTGGTAGTGATCGTTCCCGCGCTCCGCGTGGGAATGCCTCAACGGACGCTCCGCGTTCGGCTCTTGGGACGCGGAGCGTCCCTGGCTGCATTCCCACGCAGAGCGTGGGAACGATCAGAATCAGGTGTTCATCCGAGTTCTATAACTCAAACGGAATACTCAACTTGGCCCAGAGCATCTCGCCTTCGGGGCGGTTCTCTACGTCGAATTCCTTGGCCCAGCGGATCTCGGCGCTGGCGTATTTGAAGAAGGTCAGGTGCAGCGCCGGGCCGATGGCGAAGACCTGGCCGCGCACGCCGTCGTCCACGTCCTGCCCGGCGAATTGCACAGTGTGGCCGAACTGTTTGTCATCGGTGGTCTGCTTGAGATAGTAGCCGTTGAGTCCCACCCTCAGGTTGTCGGTCAGCCGATAGCTGGCGGAATAATCGAAGTGGAAAATCTGCCCCGAGCGGTAGTCGGTGTCCTTGTTCCTCTCGTTGAAGCTGTAGGTGGTTTTCATCGACACCTCGGTGTTTTCCGTGGGCAGCCAGGTGAAGGAGAACAGCGGCTTGTAGGTGTAGAAATTGTTGCTGGTATTGGCCAGTCGATCAGAACTGTATTCGCCGGTGGGCACGGTGATTTCCACGGCGGCGGCCAGGGTCAGGTTCTTGCCCATGTCCCAGAGCACGATCGGGGAAATGGTGGTATCGCCCATTCCCTCACGGGTGTCGCTCATGCCGAACAGCGCGACTTCCTGCTTGATCCAGGGCTGGGCGACATAGATTCCCAGGCGCCCGCCGGCGAATCGCAACGGACTCAGGTAGTCGATACGCGGAATCACCGCCGTGGATTCGATCTCCACCCCCGGCACCTTGCCGCCCAACGAGCTGATGTTGAATGTCCGGGCTTTGTAATGGTTGTAGTAGAGGTTGAACGCGACCATGTTGTCCGGAAGGCTGTCGACCTCCAGTGGCAACACGAAGAAGCCGTCGGTGCCGGTACCGATGTTGTCGACTCCGTTTTCGGTGGCGAGGGCCGGTAGCGCGCAGCTGCAGGCCAGGCCCAGGGTCATTTGCAAGGCGAATGTCGTGCGGATCGGGTTCATGTGAGGCGCTCATTATTATTGTTGGAGGTACACCGAAGGTCCGAGCCATACAAATAAGCCGTTCGCGGCTGACAGGGCAGGGTATTGGCGGCCACACAGGGGACTTGGGCGGCCAGATTTCACCCACCTCTTTCCATGGGGGCATGCTAACGTTTATGAAACAACCGGTTACAAAAAACGCCCCCTAACGTGTCCCGGAACCCGCCATGCAGATGAAAGTCATCGACCCCACTTATGAGCTGGCGCTGGTCTCGCCATTCCTGCTGCAAACCCTGGCCGAAGTCGTCGCGGACAAAGGTTTCGACGCCGTCAGCCTGTGTCGCGGCCTAGGGTTCGGCCTCGATGATCTGCAGGACCCCGCCCAGCGCATTTCCCATCGCCAGGCCGTGGTCATGATCCAACGGGCACTCAGATTGTTGCCGGACCAGGGGCTGGGGCTGTGGGTCGGCGACCGCAACGTGCTTGGTACCCTCGGCCTGCTGGGGCATGTGTTGTCGCTGTGTGAAACCCTGCGCGATGCCTTCGCCCTGGGGATCCGTTACCAGCACACCACCGGTGGCATCGCCGTGACCAGTGTCGAAGAGACCGCCGAGCGGATCATGGTCGACGCGACCTGCCGCTTGCCCTTCGCCGAGGTCCAGGTGTTTGCGGTCGAAGAGTTCTTCGCCAGCCTGATGGTGTATGGACGGGCGCTGGCGGGCCCGGATTTCAGGCCCCAGGCCGTGGAGTTCATGCACGCGGCGCCATCCTACGTCCTGGAGTACCAACGGATCCTGGGACCGGATGTGCGCTTCGGTTGTCGATACAACCGCATGCTGATCGATGTCCGTTGGCTGGACGTGCGCCTGCCCAATCATCATCCGCTGGCCCTGCGCCAGGCATTAGCCTTGCTGGAGCAGGAAGCGGCCGAGGTCCATCAGAAGATCGACCTGATCCAGGCGGTGGAGCGGGCGATTGCCCGGGACCTGACCCGGGGCAGCCACATCGAGAAAATCGCCGGCGACCTCAACATGAGCAGCCGTACCCTGCGACGGCGCCTGACCGAACACAACCTGACGTTCGAAACCCTGCTCGAACAGGTGCGTCGCGGCCGGACGCTGAGCTTGCTGGCCAACCCCGAACTGTCCATCGAGCGCATCACCGAAGAGGTCGGCTACAGCGATGTGCGCAGTTTCCGCCGGGCCTTCCGACGCTGGACCGGCATGAGCCCCAGCGCGTTTCGCAGCGAGGGTGTCAACGCTCGCTAATCTAAGGTTATGTCCAAACAGTATTTCTCAAGCCTTGGACGGCTTCCCTAAGATCACGTCATAACTCGTTATGACAAGTGATCCAGCCCATGTCCGACAACGTGCTTGCCCTCAGCAGCGTTCCGCTGCACACCCAACTGCGCGACGTATTGCGCGCCCGCATCCTCGACGGTGAATACCCCCAAGGCAGCCAGATGCCTTCGGAAAGCGAGCTCGGTACGCTATTTCGCGTCAGCCGCATCACCGTGCGCCAGGCCCTCGGGGATCTGCAGAAGGAAGGGCTGATTTTCAAAATCCACGGCAAAGGCACCTTCGTTGCCAAGCCCAAGACGTTCCAGAACGTCAGCACCCTCCAGGGTCTGGCTGAATCCATGACCGGGCGCGGCTTCGAGGTGATCAACCGCCTGCGCAGTTTCAAATTCATCCCGGCGGACAAGCAGGTGGCCGAGCGTCTGGGCTTGACCGAAGGGGAGATGGTGGCGCAGATCAAACGGGTGCGACTGATCAACCGCGAGCCGGTGTCCCTGGAAATCACCTACCTGCCCAAGGCCTTCGGCGAGCGCCTGGAAAAAGCCGACCTGGTGACCCGTGACATTTTCCTGATCCTGGAAAATGACTGTGCCTTGACCCTGGGGCACGCCGACCTCGCCATCGATGCGGTGTTGGCCGACAGCGATCTGACCCAGGCCCTGGAGGTCGAGCCAGGGTCGCCGATCATGCGCATCGAACGCCTGACCCACGACGCCGATGGCCGGCCGTTGGACTTCGAACATCTCTATTACCGCGGCGATGCTTTCCAGTACCGCTTGCGGATCGACCGGCAGAAAGGGACACAAGCATGACCGACAGCGCTGTGACTGGAAGTATTTTGGAACAGGAATACGACATCGTCGTCATCGGCGGCGGTACGGCCGGACCCATGGCGGCGATCAAAGCCAAGGAGCGCAACCGCGATTTGCGCGTGCTGTTGGTGGACAAGGCCAACGTCAAACGCAGCGGCGCCATCAGCATGGGCATGGACGGTTTGAACAACGCGATCATTCCCGGCCACTCCACACCCGAGCAGTACACCAAGGAAATCACCATCGCCAACGACGGCATCGTCAACCAGGCGGCCGTGTACGCCTATGCGACGCACAGTTTCGAAACCCTCTCGCAACTGGACCGCTGGGGCGTGAAGTTCGAGAAGGACGAAACCGGCGACTACGCGGTGAAAAAAGTCCATCACATGGGCGCCTATGTGCTGCCGATGCCGGAAGGGCACGACATCAAGAAAGTCCTCTATCGCCAATTGAAGCGGGCGCGGGTGAGTATCACCAATCGGCTGGTCTGCACCCGCTTGCTGACGGATGCCGAGGGTGCGGTGAACGGCGTCATGGGCTTCGATTGTCGCACCGCCGACTTCCATGTGATCAAGGCCAAGGCGGTCATTTTGTGTTGCGGCGCGGCGGGGCGTCTGGGCTTGCCGGCCTCCGGCTACCTGATGGGCACTTATGAGAACCCCACCAATGCCGGGGACGGCTATGCCATGGCCTACCATGCCGGTGCCGAACTGGCGAACCTGGAATGCTTCCAGATCAACCCGTTGATCAAGGACTACAACGGCCCGGCCTGCGCCTACGTCACCGGCCCCTTGGGTGGCTACACCGCCAACAACAAAGGCGAACGCTTCATTGAATGCGACTACTGGAGCGGGCAGATGATGTGGGAGTTCCACCAGGAGCTCGAGGGCGGCAATGGCCCGGTGTTCCTCAAGCTCGACCATCTGGCCGAGGAAACGATCCAGAACATCGAGGACATCCTGCACAGCAATGAGCGGCCCAGCCGCGGTCAGTTCCACGCCAACCGCGGCACCGACTACCGCACGCAGATGGTGGAAATGCACGTCTCCGAAATCGGTTTCTGCAGCGGCCATTCGGCCTCGGGCGTATGGGTGAACGAGCGGGCCGAGACGTCGGTCAAGGGGCTGTACTCGGCCGGCGACATGGCGGCGGTACCGCACAACTACATGCTCGGTGCGTTCACCTACGGTTGGTTTGCCGGCCACAACGCGGCGGATTTCGTGGCCGGCAAGGATTTCTCGGCGCTGGATGCCGCTCAGATCGAGCGGGAAAGAGCCCGCGTCTACGCTCCGCTGAGGCGCGAACACGGCCTGCCGCCGGCCCAGGTGGAGTACAAGCTGCGGCGTTTCGTCAACGACTACCTGCAACCGCCGAAGGTCACCAAAAAGATGCAGATAGGCCTGCAGCGCTTCAGCGATATCCAGCGTGACCTGGACCAGATCAAGGCCCACAACGCTCACGAGTTGATGCGTGCCATGGAGGTCAGTGTGATCCGCGACTGCGCCGAAATGGCCGCCCAGGCCTCGCTGTTTCGTGCCGAAAGCCGTTGGGGGTTGTACCACTACCGGGTCGATCACCCGCAACGCAACGACAGTGAGTGGTTTTGCCATTGTCACCTGAAGAAGGGCGACGACGGCGTGATGACCTCATTCAAGAAAGCGGTCGAGCCCTACATCATCGCCCTTGATGCCGACGAACTGCAGGCTTACGAGCGGCTGCGGGTCGGCGCCGACGCGGCGTGAACCGTCCACCCAGAGAGAACGCCCCATGGCTTATCAACCCCAGGAAATCTTCTTCCGCTCCAATGCCCCCGTCACCGTGGACGAGGACAAATGCATCGCCCACAAGGGCTGCACCGTGTGCGTCGATGTCTGCCCCATGGACCTGCTGGCGATCAACCCGGCGACCCAGAAGGCCTACATGGCGTTCGATGAATGCTGGTACTGCATGCCCTGTGAAAATGACTGCCCGACGGGGGCGGTGAAGGTGGAGATTCCTTACTTGCTGCGTTGACCGAGACACCGCTAATCGCGAGCAGGCTCGCTCCCACAGTGGATGTGTGGTGGACGCCGGACTTGTGAACGCCTGAGAACAATTGTGGGAGCGAGCCTGCTCCGGGCGGCGATCCGACGATGGGGCCAGCCCAGCCACTACAAAGCCATCCGGCCACCCCCGGACGCCCGATCAAAAACACCCCTCGTTTCCCACCGTGCACAGATCACGGCGGAGACGAACCTCCTATACATGATTCGAGGGGAATCCCCATGTTGCGTGCAGCGCTGGCCGGTCTGGTACTGGCTTCATTGACCTTGTCTGCCCAGGCAGAAACCATCCGTATCGCCATCGGCACCCAGGACACCACCATCAACTGCGCCGCCGGCGGGTTGCTGATCCGTGAGCTGGGCCTGCTGGACAAATACCTGCCCCATGACGGTGCCTATAAAGACGCCCGGTACGATATCCAGTGGAAGAACTTCACCAGCGGTGCGCCCCTGACCAACGAGATGGTCGCCGGCAAACTCGACTTCGGTGCCATGGCCGACTTCCCCGGCGCATTCAACGGCGTGGCATTTGAAACCGCCGGCAGGCACAGCCTGTTCATCAGCGTGCTGTCGGGCAGCATCCAGGGCAGTGGCAATGGCATCGTCGTCCCCAGCGCGTCTGGGGTACAGTCCCTGGCCGAACTGAAGGGCAAGACCATCTCCGTGCCGTTTGCGTCCACGGCTCACGGCATGTTGCTGCGCGCCGTGGCGGCCCAGGGCTGGGATCCGCTCAGGGATGTGAGCATCATCGCCCAGCCGCCGGAAGTCGCCGGCTCGGCTTTGCAGGCCGGCAAGATCGACGCCCACGCCGACTTCGTGCCGTTCGCCGAACTGTTCCCCAGCCGGGGGTTTGCCCGCAAGATCTACGACGGTGCCCAGGCCGGCGCGCCGACGTTCCATGGGGCGTTGGTGGACCAGGCCTATGCCAGGAAATACCCGGAAATCGTCGTCGCTTACCTGCGTGCAACCCTCGAGGCCAACCAGTTGCTGGCCGCAGAGCCGGAGAAGTACAGCGAGCTGATCGCCCAGGTCACGGGGGTGGATGCCGAGGTCAACTATCTGTTCCACGGGCCGCTGGGCGTGCAGACCCGTGACCTGACCTGGAAGCCGGAATACCGGCAAGCCGTCGGCACGGCAATCGATACCCTCAAGCTGTTGAAAAAAGCCGATCGCGGCCTGGACCTTAATACGTTCATCGATGACCAGTACATCCGTGCCGCATTCAAGGCCTCGAACCTGGATTACGACGCGCAACTGGGGCACTACGCCCAGACACCCTTGAGCGGCGCCGATGCTTCGACGGGGCAGGCGATTACCGACTTCAGCCGCGTGGCCGAGATCTGGGTGCGTGGCGAGCCGAAAGTGCGTCACTACGCCTCGGCGCAATCGGCTTTCGCCGCCCTGGCGGGCCTCAAGCAGGAAGGCAAGGGCATCCGTGCGGTCTATGCCCAGGCCAGCGACAGCGGGATCAAGTTGCTGGCCGAGCAGGCCTGGTTCGCCAGTGATGCCCAGGGCCGGCTCAGCGCCTTTCTGTTGAAGGGGCAGGCCGAGCAATTCGCTACGGCCCAGGGCGGCAAGATTTTGGACTTTACCGAAGCGACTGCTCAGGCTGTCGCAGCCCGATAAAGCTGACCAATAACCTGTGGGAGCGGGCTTGCTCGCGAATGCGGTCTGACATTCAACACTGATGTCGACTGAACCACCGCTTTCGCGAGCAAGCCCGCTCCCACAGGGATCTCGGTTGAGAGGAAAAGTTGTGTCCCGATCTTATTTTCGCTGGCTTCTGCGAGCCGCTTCCCTGTTGCTCTGCCTGCTGTTCTGGCAGCTCGCTGCAACTCTCCACTGGGACCTCGGTCTGGTGACCTTCGCCAACGTCCCGACGCCACTGGCCGTGATCCAGGCTGCGCTTGGGCTGGGGGAATCGGGCAATCTCGCCCGGCATCTGGGCAGCAGCCTGGGCCGGGTCTTTGCCGGTTATGGCGCGGCGGTGTCGATCGGTGTGGCCGTGGGGCTCGCCATTGGTCGTTCGAAATGGGCCGAAGACCTGCTGCTGCCGCCCCTGGAAGTCCTGCGCCCGATTCCGGCAGTGGCCTGGATTCCTTTGGCAATCCTGATGTTTCCCTCGTCGGAACTGTCGATGGTGTTCATCACTTTCACCGGCGCGTTGTTTCCGATCCTGCTCAACACCGTGCATGGCGTCGAAGGCGTGGACCGGCGGCTGATCGCGTCGGCCAAAAGCCTGGGGGCCGGGCGCCGGGCGATCCTGCAGGAAGTGATTCTGCCGGGTGCGGCGCCGAGCATCATCACCGGCCTGGCCATCGGCATGGGCACGTCCTGGTTCTGCCTGGTGACGGCGGAAATGATCGCCGGCCAGTACGGCATCGGCTACTACACCTGGGCTTCCTACACCGTGCAGAACTACCCCGACATCGTGGTCGGCATGCTGCTCATCGGTGTGCTGGGCATGGGCAGCAGTGTGTTGATCAAGCGCCTGGGCGGGTTGTTCACGCCTTGGCATCGACGCCGAGGAAAAGCCTGATGAGTGTCATGCAAGCGCCCGAAGGGCGCATCGATATCCGCCAATTGTCCATTGTTCTTGGCACGGGAGCCCAGGCCTTCGAAGCTGTCCAGGGTCTCGATTGCCAGATCGAAGCGGGCCAGTTCGTCTGTGTCCTGGGGCCTTCCGGGTGCGGAAAATCCACGCTGCTCGGGGCCTTGGCCGGGCATCTGCAACCGCGTACCGGCACCCTGGATGTCGACGGTGTGTCGGTGTCCGGTCCGTCGCCCCAGCGGGGCATGGTGTTCCAGCAACACACGTTGTTTCCCTGGCGCAGTGTGCGCGACAACGTCGCTTTCGGCCTGAAGATGCGCGGTCTCGGCAAGGCCGAGCGATACCGTGCCGCCGATGAGATCCTGGCGCTGGTGGGGCTGGAAGGCTTTGCCGGGCATTGGCCGGACCAGCTCTCCGGGGGGATGCAGCAACGGGTGGAAATTGCCCGGGTGCTGGTCAATCGCCCGCGGCTGCTGCTGATGGACGAGCCCTTCGGCGCGCTGGATGCCCTGACCCGGTTGCGCATGCAGGAACTGCTCTTGGACATCTGGACGCGCATCCGCACCACCGTGGTGTTCGTCACCCATGACATCGATGAGGCGTTGTTCCTGGCTGACCGCTTGCTGGTGATGAGTCCGCGCCCTGGCCGGATCATCGAGGACCTGCGGCTGGATTTTGCCCGTCCACGCACGACGGAGCTGGTGACCCACCCCGAGTTCACCCGTTTGAAACGCCACTGCCTCGAGCTGCTGCACTATGCAGAGGGCCGGCAATTGCCGCGCCTCAATCCTCTCGGGCTTCCTGAAACCTCCTTGCCGCGATTTGCCTTATGACCTCTTTATTCGAAAACACCGACAACGACGATATTCTCCTCCTGCAACCGCGGCTGACTGACGACGATCCCGGTGTGCGCCGTATTGCCTTGATTGAACTGGCTGAGCTTGAGGAGCCCGAAGGCTTGTCGTGGCTGGTGGACCGCCTGGACCGGGATCCCAGTGCCGAAGTGCGGGCCGAAGCTGCGCGCCTGCTTGAGGCCTGGGAAGATGCCGCAGTGGTCGAGGCCTTGTGCCGGGCCCTGACCGATCCGTGTCCAACCGTACAGAGTGCTGCCGCGCAGAGCCTGAGCCTGCTCAAGAGCGAGGCGGCGGGGAGGGTGATCCTGCCCTGGGTCGCCCATGGGGACGTCAGCGTGCGGGTCGCCGCGTTCAGGGCCTTGCGCGAGTTGCGCCTGACGGACGCAGCACCGGCTGCAATCGCGGCCCTGGCCGATAGTGATGCCGGCGTGCGCCGCGAGGCTGTCGGAGTGCTCGGTTGGCTCAAGCATCTCGACGCCTTGCCGGCCCTGGCAAGGCTTGCCAGTGACGATGCCGACAGCGAAGTGCGTCGAGCCGCCACCGGCGCCCTGGGCCTGGCTTCGGACCCACAGGTCTTGCCGGCGCTGTGCCGGGCGCTGCGCGACCCGATCTGGTCAGTGCGCGAAGAGGCGGCCACCACCTTGGGCAAGGTCGGCCACAGCGAGGCCGGCCCGGCTCTGATCGATGCCCTGGGTGACGATTATTGGCAGGTGCGTCTGCGGGCCACCCGCAGCCTTGGCCGCTTGCGCTACGCCCCGGCGTTGCAACCCTTGATCGCTACCCTGGGGCATCGCATCGGCAATCTGCGCAAGGAGGCGGCCCTGGCGTTGGGCGAACTGGCCGATAGTAATGCCATCCCGGCCTTGCAGGCCGCTCAGGACGATGGCGACCCTGAAGTGCGCAAGGCCGTGCGTATTGCCTTGGAGCAGTTGCGATGAATCCGCTGGCGATTGGTAATTCCCAGGCTAAAGGGCAATTGCACCTGGATTGGCCCGATGGTCGTGAACAACGGCTGGAGCATGCTGAATTGCGCCGTCAATGTCCTTGCTCGCAATGCCGGGCGTTTCGCCTGCGGGGGCTGGTGGTGCAGGTTGATCCGCGGATTCGGGTGGTTGCGGTCAATGCTCAGGGGTATGGGGTTCAGTTGGTGTTCAGTGATGGGCATGAGCGGGGGATTTATCCATGGGCTTACCTGGCTGGACTGAACACTGACTGTGGGAGCGGGCTTGCTCGCGAAGACGTCGGCACCTCCAGCATTTCTTTGACGGACACACCGCTTTCGCGAGCAAGCCCGCTCTCACAGGGATGTGCATGACTGTGAACTGACTGGCGGCGCTTGTCAGAAAAAACCGACAGGAGTACAAATGTACTCCATGACGACTCTCACTCCCCGCCGCTCCGCCATCCTGACCTTCATCCGCGACCGTATCGCTGAGCAGGGCCAGCCACCCAGCCTCGCTGAAATCAGCGAGGCGTTCGGTTTCGCCTCTCGCAGCGTAGCGCGCAAGCATGTACTGGCGCTGACCGAAGCCGGTTTTATCGAAGTCAATCCGCATCAGGCCCGGGGCATCCGCTTGCTGAACCAGCCGCCGCGTCCCGAGCTGCTCGACGTGCCGGTGCTGGGGCGAGTGGCCGCCGGCCGGCCGATCGGTGCCGATGCCGAGGTCCACGACCGCCTGATGCTGGACCCGGCGATTTTCACCAAGGCGCCGGATTATCTGCTGCGGGTCCAGGGTGACTCGATGATCGGCGACGGCATTCTCGACGGTGACCTGGTGGGTGTCCAGCGCACGCCCCAGGCCGCGAACGGACAGATCGTGGTGGCGCGGCTCGACGGTGAAGTCACCATCAAGCGTTTCGAGCGCGTCGGCGAGCGGGTGCGCTTGTTGCCACGCAATCCGGCCTATCAGCCGATCATCGTCGAGGCCGACCAGGACCTGGCGATAGAAGGGGTGTTCTGTGGCTTGTTGAGGCAAGGCTGATGGGCGCGGTCGTTGCTCTGGACACGCTGTTCAATGGCGGCCAGGTCTGGAAAGGCCGGCCTGCGCCTCCGGCCGCCAGCCCGCAACCCACCGGCCATGCCGCGCTGGACGCGGCGTTGCCCAGTGGCGGCTGGCCGGAAGCGGCGCTGACGGAAATCCTCCTCGCGGCGCCGGGCCTGGGTGAGTTGCAACTGGTGTGGCCGACCCTGGCGCGATTGTCTGCGCAAGGGGAGCGAATCGTGCTGGTGGCACCGCCGTTCGTACCCTATCCCCAGGCCTGGCAGGGTGCCGGGGTGGACCTGAGCCAACTGTCGGTGATCCGGGCCGGTGAGCGCGATGCTCTGTGGGCCACCGAACAATGCTTGCGTTCGGGCAGTTGCGGGGCGGTCTTGTGCTGGCCTCGCCAGGCGGACGATCGTGCCTTGCGCCGCCTGCAAGTGGCCGCGGAAACCGGCCAGACCCTGGCGTTCGCCTGGCGGCCGATCCAGGAAGCCATCAATCCGTCACCGGCGGCCCTGCGCATCGCCATCGATGCCGGGCCTGGGCAGCTGCGGGTGCTTAAATGCCGAGGTGGGTTGGTCCGGCCGGCACCGATTGCCTTTGCCTACGCCACGCCAACAGGGCATTGAGGTTGCGATGCGCTGGGTCTGCATTCTCTTTCCGCAATTGGCGCTGGACGCCGCGCTGCGTCAGCGCCCCGATCCCGAGGAGCCCCTGGCGCTGTTGACCGGTCCGGCCCAACGTCGGGTGCTGCAAGCGGTCAACGATCCCGCCCGGGCCCTGGGCCTGCGTCCCGGCCAGACCATGACCGCCGCCCAGGCCCTGAGCAAAGGCTTTGCCACCGCCGAATATGATGCAGCGCAGATCGAGCACTGGCAGCAATTTCTCGCCGCCTGGGCCTATCGATTCAGCTCCCAGGTCAGTGTGCATTACCCGCGCACGGTGCTGTTCGAGATCGAGTCGAGCCTGGGCCTGTTCGGGCCCTGGCCGGTCTTCGAGGCACGGCTGCGGGCCGAACTGACCGAACTGGGCTTTCGTCATCGCATCGTCGCGGCCCCGAACCCGGTGGCGGCGCGGGTGCTCGCCAATGCCCATGATGCCCTGGTGGTACCGGATGCCGAGCGCCTGCAACAGTGCCTGGGACAGATGCCGGTGGATCGGATCGGCCTGCCCCCCGACGTCGCCACGGCGTTGTCGCGCATGGGGTTGCGCTGCCTGGAACAGGTCCAGGCCTTGCCCCGGCACACGCTGGCACGGCGCTTCGAAGCACAGGTCCTCAAGCATCTCGACGCATTGATCGGCAGTCGCACCCTGGCGCTGTCGTTCTACCTGCCGCCTGATCGTTTCGATGTGCGCATCGAACTCAACTACGACGTCCAGTCCCATCAGGCGCTGTTGTTCCCGTTACGCCGGTTGACCGGTGACCTGTCGGCCTTCCTGTGCGGTCGCGACAGTGGCGTGCAGCGATTCGACCTGCACCTGGAACACGCCGGGTTGCCGGACACGATCATCAAGGTCGGCCTGCTCAGTGCCGAGCGGGACCCTTCGATGCTCTTCGAACTGGCCCGTGGCCGTTTGGAACAGGTGCAGGTCGAGGCGCCGGTGCGTGGCTTTCGCTTGTGTGCCGAAGATTTGCCGAGTTTCGTGCCCCAGCGCCTGGAGCTGTTCGACGAACGTCCCCAGCAGTCCTTGCCCTGGGAGCAACTGCGGGAACGGTTGCGCGCACGGCTGGGGGACGACGCGGTGCAGGGCCTGGGGTTTCGCGACGACCATCGGCCTGAATGCGCCTGGCAGATGACGCCTCAGACCCGGCCCCAGCCTTGCGTGGCGCGCAGCGCTGTGCAGCGTCCCGGCTGGCTGCTGGACGAGCCCCAGGCGTTGCCGGAAGGCCTGGCGCGCGTCCTCATGGGGCCGGAGCGCATCGAGACCGGCTGGTGGGACGGCGCCGACGTGCGCCGCGATTACTACCTGGTCGAAACCCGTGCGGGGCAACGGGGCTGGGCCTATCGGCCGGTGGGCGAGGGCGGGCCGTTGTGGTTGCAGGGTTGGTTCGCATGAACGTCGACTATGCCGAGCTGCATTGCCTGTCGAATTTCAGTTTCCAGCGCGGTGCCTCCAGTGCATTGGAACTGTGTCGCCGGGCCAGTCAGCAAGGTTACCGGGCCCTGGCGATCACCGACGAGTGCACCTTGGCCGGCATCGTGCGGGCCTGGCAAGCGGCCAAGGAATTGAACCTGGCGTTGATCGTCGGCAGCGAGATCCAGATCGAGAACGGCCCGAAGCTGGTGCTGCTGGTGGAAAATCTCGAAGGCTATCAAGCCTTGTGCCGGTTGATCACCCGTGCCCGCCGTCGTAGCGAGAAGGGCCGTTATCGCATCGTACGGGAAGACTTCGACGAGCCCTGGCCTGGGTTGCTGGCACTGTGGGTGCCCGATGGCAACGACGTCGAGGAGCAGGGCCGCTGGCTTCAGTCGATCTTCGCCGGGCGCCTGTGGCTGTCGGTGCAGTTGCACTGCGGCCAGGACGACCGGCGTCGCCTGGCCGACTTGTTGGCGCTGGCGGACCGCCTGGCGCTGCCTGCCGTCGCCACGGGCGATGTGCACATGCACGTGCGCGGTCGTCGTGCCTTGCAGGACACCATGACCGCCATCCGGCATCACGTCACGGTGGCCGAGGCCGGCCAGCGCCTGCACCCCAACGGCGAGCGCCATCTGCGCAGTCGCAAGGATCTGGCCGATCTCTATCCGCGCAGGTTGCTCGATGAAACCCTGGCGATCGCCCGGCGTTGTACTTTCGACCTGGGTCAGTTGCGCTATGAATATCCGCGTGAGTTGGTGCCCGAGGGGCACGATCCGGCATCGTGGCTGCGGGAACTGACCCAGCGGGGCATGCGCGAACGTTGGAAAAAAGGGGTGGACGATAAGGTCCGGGAACAGATCGACAAAGAATTGGAATTGATCGCCGAGCTGGGCTACGACAGCTACTTCCTCACCGTGCAGGACATCGTCAACTTCGCCCGCCAGCGCAACATTCTTTGCCAGGGGCGTGGTTCGGCGGCCAACTCGGCGGTGTGTTATGCACTGGGCATTACCGAAATCGACCCGAGCCGAACCAACCTGTTGTTCGAACGCTTCCTGTCGCGAGAGCGCAACGAGCCGCCGGACATCGACGTGGACTTCGAACATGAACGCCGCGAAGAGGTGCTGCAATACGTCTTCCAGCGCTACGGTCGCCATCGCGCGGCGCTGACGGCTGTGGTCAGCAGTTACCATGGCGCCGGGGCGGTGCGGGACGTCGCCAAGGCCTTGGGCCTGCCGCCGGATCAGGTCAATGCATTGGCCGACTGTTGCGGTCGCTGGAGCGACGAGGCGCCACCCGTGGAGCGTCTGCGCGAGGGCGGTTTCGACCCGGACTCCCCGATCTTGCGCCGGGTATTGAGCCTGACCCAGCAACTGATCGGCTTTCCCCGGCACCTGTCCCAGCACCCCGGCGGCTTCGTGATTTCCGAACAGCCCCTGGACACCCTGGTACCGGTGGAAAACGCCGCCATGGCCGAGCGCACCATCATCCAGTGGGACAAGGACGACCTGGATGCGGTCGGGCTGCTCAAGGTGGATATCCTGGCCCTGGGCATGCTCAGCGCGATTCGCCGGTGTTTTGATCTGATCGAGCGCTATCGGGGAGAGCGATACACCTTGGCGGGTTTGCCCAGGGATGATGTGGCCACTTTCGAGATGATCAGCCGTGCGGACACCATCGGTGTGTTTCAGATTGAATCACGGGCGCAGATGGCGATGTTGCCCCGGCTCAGGCCCGAGAATTTCTATGACCTGGTGATCGAAGTGGCGATCGTGCGGCCGGGGCCGATCCAGGGCGGCATGGTGCATCCGTACCTGAAACGGCGAAACAAAGAGGAACCTGTCACCTATCCTTCGGAGAAATTGAAGACAGTGCTCGGGCGTACCCTGGGCATTCCGTTGTTCCAGGAGCAGGTCATGCAGATCGCCATCGTGGCGGCCGACTATACCGCCGGCGAAGCGGACCAGTTGCGTCGCTCCATGGCCGCCTGGAAACGTCACGGCGGGCTTGAACCGCACCGTCTACGCCTGGCAGAGGGGATGGATCGCAACGGCTATACCCCCGAATTCGCCGCGCAGATCTTCGAGCAGATCAAGGGCTTCGGCAACTACGGTTTCCCTGAGTCCCACGCCGCCAGCTTCGCCTTGCTGACTTACGCCAGCAGTTGGCTCAAGTGTCACGAGCCGGCAGCGTTCGCCTGCGCCCTGATCAACAGCTGGCCCATGGGGTTCTACAGCCCGGACCAGATCCTGCAGGATGCCCGCCGGCATCAATTGCAGATCCGTCCGGTGGACGTGCGCGCCAGTGATTGGGATTGCAGTCTCGAACCCCAGGAAGGTCGGCAACCGGCTATTCGCATGGGCTTGCGCCTGATCAAGGGCTTTCGTGAAGACGACGCCCGGCGTATCGAGGCAGCCCGTCGACAGCGGGCATTCACTGACGTGGCCGACCTGGGCGAGCGCGCGCAACTCGATGTCCGGGCCCAGGAGCAGTTGGCCGACGCCGGGGCCTTGCGTGGCCTGGTCGGTGATCGCCATCGTGCACGCTGGGAAGTGGCCGGCGTGCAGAAGCAATTGGGTCTGTTTGCCGGTTTGCCCAGTCAGGAGGAATCGCCGGTGAATCTGCCCAAGCCTTCGCTGGGGGAGGACCTGTTTGCCGACTACGCCACCCTAGGCACAACACTGGGCCCTCATCCGCTGGCCTTGCTGCGCCCTGAACTGCGTGCCCGACGCTGTCGCAGCTCCCGGGAGTTGCAGGAGGTGGAACATGGCCGCAACGTCAGCGTCGCCGGCCTGGTCACCGGTCGCCAGCGCCCCGGTACGGCCAGTGGGGTGACCTTCGTCACTCTGGAAGATGAATTCGGCAACCTCAACGTGGTGGTCTGGCGCGACCTGGCGGAGCGCCAACGCAAAGTGCTGGTGGGCTCGCAATTGCTTCGGGTCGACGGGCGCTGGGAAAGCGTCGGTGAAGTCCGTCATCTGATTGCCGGGCGCTTGAGCGACCTGACCGGGCTGCTGGCGGGTATCAACGTGCGCAGCCGCGATTTTCGCTGAGCCCGTTTGCCATCTGGCCGCGGAGGCCTTTGGCTTGGCCGGCATGAAACCAAATGCCAACCTCGCGCTCGAAGGTCTGAGCACAAGGGGCTCGCGATATGCGATTCCCCGCAGCCATTCGAGGTTCAGAGTCGCCCATGGAGTTCTTATCCCAGCCTCACGGATGTCCCGGATGGGACGGTGAAATGGCCCGGCGCATCCGGGCGTACGATTGGCGCCAGACCGAACTGGGCCCTATCGAACGCTGGTCCGCCAGCCTGCGCAGTGCCGTCCAGGTGTTGCTGGCTTCGCCTTTGCCAATGGTCATGTTGTGGGGCCGCCAGGGCGTCATGATCTACAACGATGCCTACGCCGAGTTCGCCGGCGGGCGTCATCCTTATCTGTTGGGGTGCGCGGTAGAGCTGGGGTGGCCGGAAGTGGCCGAGTTCAATCGTCACGTGCTGGACGTCTGCCTGGCCGGAGGGACGTTGTCCTATCGCAGCAAGGAACTGGTCCTGTTGCGTGATGGCAAGCCTGAAGATGTGTGGATGGACCTTTTCTACAGCCCCGTGCCCGACGATGACCAGGCACCGGCCGGCGTGCTGGCAATTGTCGTGGAAACCACCGAGCTGGTCTTGTCCGAGCGGGCTCGCCAGGCAGCGGAACGCAGCTATCGCGCCGTCAATGAACGCATTCAGCTAGCCCTTGCGGCCGGGCCGTTGCTCGGCTCGTTTGTCTGGGACGTCCAGGCCGACACCCTGTCTGGCGACGAGCGTTTCGCCCGCACGTTCGACTACCCGCCAGACACACCGCTGGAGGCGTTGCCCGTCGAGATTGCCCGCCAGCGTGTTCATCCCGATGACCTTGATGAGCTCAAGCAACGCATTGAACTGACCTTGCGCACAGGGGCGTCCTTCAATGCCGAATACCGGGTGCGTCGCCCCCAGGGCGATGACCTGTGGGTGCAGGCCAGCGGTCGATGCGAGTTCGATGCGATGGGCAGGCCTCTGCGTTTCCCCGGTGTGCTGATTGACATCAACGAACGCAAGATTGCCGAAGCATCGGTGCTCAGGTTCACCCGTGACCTGGAGCAGCGGGTCGCCGATGAAGTCCAGGCGCGGCTGGCGGCCGAAGAGCAGTTGCGCCAGTCGCAGAAGCTTGAGGCCATTGGCGGGCTCACTGGGGGCATCGCCCATGACTTCAATAACCTGCTGCAAGTCATTGCCGGCAACCTGCATCTGCTGGCACGTCATGAGCCGGATAATGCCAATGTGCAACGCAGGATCAGTGCCTCCATCGAGGCGGTGGAGCGGGGCGCGAAGCTGTCATCGCAACTGCTGGCCTTTGCTCGTCGCCAGCCGCTGTCACCGGCGGTCTACAACCCCCGACGCATCTACGACGACCTGGAGGAATTGCTGCAACGGGCCTTGGGCGAGACCATCCGGATCGAAGTAACCCTGCCCGACGAGCCGTGGTGCATCCATGTGGATCGCAACCAGTTGGAAAATGCTCTGCTGAACCTGGCGATCAATGCCCGCGATGCCATGGGCGGCGATGGCATCATCCAGATACTGGGCGAGAATATCGTGCTCGACGAAGCGTCCTGTGCCGGCAAAGGCATCCCGGCGGGTGATTATGTGCGGTTGTCGGTCATTGACAGTGGCATAGGCATGCCGCCCGATATTCTCAAGCAGGTATTCGAGCCGTTTTTCACCACCAAGACCGATGGCCAGGGCACCGGGTTGGGCCTGAGCATGGTGTTCGGGTTCGTCAAGCAGAGCGGCGGGCATATCGAGATCGCCAGCGACATGGGCAAGGGCACGCGGGCGCAGATGTACTTTCCTCGCAGCTACCAGTCTGAAGCCGGTGAACAGACCCACGACTACACGCCCCAGCCCGGTAGGCATGAGACGATCCTGGTGGTGGAGGACAACGATGCGGTGCGCAGTGCATCGGTGGAGTTGCTCGAACAATCCGGCTATCGAACCCTCACCGCCGCCAATGCCGACGCGGCCATGAAGCTGTTGCTCGAAGGCGCCAAGGTGGACCTGATTTTCACCGACGTGGTCATGCCCGGCCTGATCAAGAGTTCCGACCTGGCGGCCTGGGCCAAGGTGCAGACGCCGCCAGTGCCGGTGCTGTTCACGTCGGGTCACACGCGGGACATCATTTCCCGCAACCATCAGTTGAGCCCCGATACCCATCTGCTGAGCAAGCCCTACGGGCCGGATGCGCTGACCCGTATGGTCCGGTCGGTGCTCGGCGGCTGAGCCCATTGCCGCAAACAAATGGAACCGAAGCCGTTGCGTTCCCTTCGAATGGTCAAGGCCGGTCATCAACCGGCCTCTGTCATGAAGAGGTGCCCATGAACGACGATCGTGCAAACACTGCGCAACCAGGCCAGACGCAGACCCCGTCACCACGCAACGACCCGGCCATCGATCCGCAACTGCCCGATGCCAGCCCGGCGGGTGCGGACCAGGCCCAGAGCGCTGCGGAGGAGGTCGACCAGAAAAAACACCACCAGGAAAACGACAATACCTTCAGCCCGGGCTTCAAGCCCGAGCCTGACCGGCCGAAGTCCGGCGATGACACGGACGCCGATATCGACACCGACGGCGGTTGATCGACCTGCGCAAAAAAAGGCTCGTCCTCCCGCGAGAACGAGCCTTTTTTTACAGTCAGGAAAATACTACTTGCTGGGGTGTGCTGCCTGGAGCTTCTTGGCCAGTTCCAGGTGGTGCTGCAGATCTGGCAGCATCTTCTGGGCGAATGCCTTGAGCTCGGTATTGCCAGGCTTCTTGTCGTCGGTGACGGTCTCGGCTTCTTTCTTGAACAGGGTGATGGTTTCTTCGTGGGCCTTGACCTGATTGTTGGCATAGGCGGCATCGAAAGATTCATCACGCATATCGAGAATCTTGGCCTTCGCCTTCTTCACCAGAGTGGTTTCGTCCGGCACTTCGATGTCATGCTTTTTCGCCAGGGTCATCAACTCCTGGTTGGCCTTGGTGTGGTCGGCGATCATCTTGTTGGCGAACTCCTTGACGTCCGCCGATGCGCTCTTTTGCAGCGCCAGTTTGCTGGTTTCGATTTCCGCAATGCCACCGGCCGCCGCGTTGTCGACAAAGTCGTTTGAACTCGCGGCCCATGCCATGCCCATGCTGGTACTCAGGGCAATTGCCAGGCCGAGTTGACGCAGGGTAAATCCGTCCATAGTTATTCTCCGTACAGGTTGTACAAGTGATCTTGAGTGTCACTGTTCAATGGAGAGCGGCGTATGGGTAAAGGTTTGATCGCAAAGCGATACGGTACGACGAACGGTCACCGCTGGTCGGATTGACGGTCGACAGAACGCCGCCTGCAAGGCCATCCTGATGATCGAGGCGCCCTCAAAGGCGCTTGCCACTGATCCACCAAAAGGAGGTGTTCCATGCCGGTGCCCCATGATCTGTGCCAGGATCTGAAGTGCGAAAAAGACCACATCCAGCAAAAGCGCAGCGAAAATCCAAGACTCGACTCTCTGCTTCAAAAATACTCACAGCTTGACGCCGAGGTGCTGGACGCCGAGAAGCCGACGTCCGCCGCACTGTCCGACGTTGCCCTGGAGACGCTCAAGAAGAAACGATTGCAGGTAAAGGACGAGATCATGGAGCACTTGCGCAAGTAACCTGAAGGCGCGGGGGGAGGGGCTGTGGCGCGGGGAATCAAGCGAAACGTCACATCGCCCCGCTGCGCCGCAAAACGCTCCCCCGCCTTTTAACGGCATGCGTTAACCCAGCGGATCCCAGCGCTGGGACCAGTCGCTGCCGCTCCTGACGATGCCCCGCAACACCTCGAACGCCTGTTGCAACGCCGCCGAATCCCGGTCCCGGGAATAAACCAGGTACGTTGGGTAATTGAACTCCGGTGCCTTGGGCACCCGCTCCAGGATGTTGCTGTCCAGGTAGCTTTGCACGACGCGCGTGCGGAAATAGCCGCTGCCGCCGTTTTCCAGGATGTATTGCAAGGCCAGAGGCCCGAGGTTGAAGGTGACGGCAGCCTTGGCCTTGTCCGGCAGGGCGGTGTCGTGCTGGCGACGGAAATCGACGCCCCAGTCGATATACACGTAGGGCTCCGGGCAACTGGCCAGGCGCACCAGGATCAGCTTTTCCTCCAGCAACTGTTCAACCTGCAGTCTTGGCCAGTATTCGGGTTGATACACCACCGCGGCATCCAGCAGGCCCAGCTCCAGTTGTTGCAGCAGTTTCTCGCCGTCGCGAATGTCCATGCGCAAGGCATGGCCGGGAATCGTCCGACGCAGTTCACGGGCCCAACTGAGCATCAAGGGATTGCACAGGCTGACCTCGCCACCGATGTGCAGCACATTGCGATAGCCTTCGGGCAGCGGCAGGTCCCGGCGGGCCGCTTCCCAGGTCTGCACGAGCTGGTTGGCGTAGACGACAAAGGCTTCGCCGTCGCTGGTCAGCCGCGCACCGGCGCGGTTGCGCACGAACAGCGCGCAGCCGAGCTGGCTTTCCAGTTTCTGTACCCGAGCGGTAATCGCCGTCTGGGTGACATGCAGCTTGTCTGCCGCCGCAGCGAGACTGCCGTGGCGGACAATTTCCAGGAAAGTGCGGGCGAGGTCGATGTCCATGTTCAAGCCGATGCAGGGGAAGCGGGCATTGTAAGAGTTGGCACGCCGCCCCGATACCGACAATCACTGGACGGCTTCGGCCTCCGTCATCCGTGCCCACGGTGCAACCAGCCGTTCCGGGGTACGACAGGCCTTGCGCTTGAATACGAAGTTACGACATTTTTCGGCGAAACCGTGACGATTCTCGACCATATCGCGCTGCATGTGTTGCAGCTCGCCATCCCGACAGGCCTGGATCGCCGACAGGCTTCGTTCGGCCTTGCGGGCCCGGATGGCTCCGTAGGCGGAATCGTGCCAGGCACCGTTGGCCCGTTGCAGCAACCACAGGCCGAACTCGTCGGGACAGCGTGGACCGATCTCCTGGACCATGCCGTAGCGCAATGCCTGGCGGGCGCTGATGGGCAGGCAATCCTGGGTCAGTGTCCAGGCCAGGTCCGGTCCAATGGCGCGAGGCAGGCTGTAGGTCCAGTATTCGGAGCCGTACAGGCCCATGGTTGCGTAGTGGGGGTTGAGCACGATGTCGCTGCGCGCCAGCACGACATCGGCGGCCAGGGCCAGCATCACACCGCCCGCACCGGCATTGCCCGTCAGGCCGCTGACGACCAGTTGCCGGGCGCTCAACAACTCGAGGCAGACATCGTCGATGGCCTGGATGTTGGCCCAGGCCTCCAGGCCTGGTTGGGCGGCGGCCTGGATCACGTTCAGGTGCACGCCGTTGGAAAAACTGCCGCGCCCGCCGCGGATCAACAGCACCTGGGTAGACCTGGACTTGACCCAGCGCAACGCGTCCACCAGGCGCCGGCATTGCTCGGTGCTCATCGCGCCGTTATAGAACTCGAACGTCAGTTCACCCACCTGGCCGCATTCCCGGTAGCGAATGGGTTGATAAGCCTCGTCGCTGAATGGCTGTCGGGCCAAGGAGCTGTCGAGCACCGGCACGCCGTTGAGTCGCTCCGCCAGTACATGACGCGCCGGCCGTTTGAAGGTCTGTTCGCCGGGGCGCGGCTTTTGGCGCAGGGCACCGATCCAGAGACTCGCGTCACCGGTTGCCACCAGCACTGCATCATCACGCACGGCCAGCAGCGTGCCAGGCAATCCACGGCGCACATCCAGATGGGCGTCATACAGGTAGAACTGGCCGCCTACCAGGCTCGCCAGCACGCCTGGCTGACCATCGGCAGCGTCGATGCAGCGCTTGATGAACAAGGCGCTATCGTGCCAGCTGAAGGTGCGGTCGTCCTGGGTCATGTTCGGCCGCAGGCGCCCGACCACGTCATGGCGGCTGTAATCCAGCGGCACCGGGACGAAACCGTTGGCAAACTTCTTCACGACTTCGCGGATGCAGCAGATGGCCGCATCGCTGACCGGACCGTTATACAACTCTGATTTGCGCAGGCCTTCGGGCAGGTTGAACTCGCAGGTGGCCCAGATCGGTCCGGCATCCATTTCCTCCACCGCCTGTAACGCCGTGACGCCCCAGCGTTCGGGTTGGCGCATGATGGCCCAGTCCAGCGCGCTGGCACCGCGATCGCCGACGATGCCCGGATGGATGATCACCACCGGTCGGTGGGGATTACGCCACAGTTGCTCGGGCACCCGGTCCTTGAGGAAGGGACAGATCACCAGGTCGGCCCCGCTTTGTTCGATTTGCCGACACACCGAATCCGGATCGGTGAACAGCACCACGCTGGGGCGATAACCGGCCTCGCGCAGATCCAGCCAGGCACGTTGGGTCAGGCCGTTGAATGCGGTCGACAGCAGGATGATCTTCAATGTGGGCATGACGTTCTCTTCCTTGAGATGAGCGAGCACCGGCTCCCGATGAGCCGTCCCTGGCTTCTGATGGAGGCGTCAAGTTAGCGCTTGGAGGGCGAGCCGGAACTGACCGGGATCAACGTTGTGCGTACTGGAAGAATTACCGGAGGACAGAAACGCAAATCCCGCCACGGGGGCGGGATTCGTTGCAGCCAGGAGCGCCCGGAAGGGGGCGCAGGCTCAGGCCGGGAACAGTTCGGAGAGTTTCATCGACAGCATCATGTCGCCTTCGACACGCAGTTTACCGCCCATGAATGCTTGCATGCCGTCGGTTTCACCGCTGACGATGCCCTTGAGGGTTTCGCTGTCCATCACCAGTGTGCAGTTGGCGTCGGTATCTTCGCCTTCCTGCAATTCACAGGTACCGTCCTTGACGATCAGGGCGTACTGCTTGTCTTCGTCGGTGATGTTGAAACCGAATACCAGGTCCAGGCCGGAAGCGGCGGCTGGGTTGAATTTTTCTTTCATCTTTTGTACGGCGTCTACTACGGAGGTCATGGTTTCGATCCTTATCGGGTGGATACAGCAAGGGTCTACGATTTCGGCCTCAGCGATAGGTGATGAGGTCCGGGGTCTTCAGCAGTTGCAGGTGAGCATGACTGTTGAAGGAAGCCAGGGCCACGTCGCGTCCCCTGAATTTCAGGTGGTTGAGCGAGGTGTTGACGATTTGCCAGTTCAGTTCGAAGGCCTGTCGGGCCGGTATCCGGGTGATCAGGTGGAGCAGGGCGGTAATCGTGCCGCCGGACGTGAACACGGCGATTTTGTGGCTGTTGTCGGCCTGTTCCAGGATGCGCTGCAGGCCGGCCTGGACCCGCTCGACGAAACCCTGCCAGCTCTCCAGCCCGGGCGGGTCGTACTGGCCGCTGAGCCAGCGCTCGACCACGAGGGCGAAAATCCGCTGGAATTCGGCACGGTTCTGCGCGGCATTGCGCAGGATGTACAGGGCCTCGGGCTCTTGGGGCAGCAGGTCCGGCAGCAGGGCGCGAATCACCGCGTCGGCGTCGAACTCGTTGAACGCGGCGTCGGTTTCCACTTCGGGAACCGGCAGCCCGGCGGCGGACATCCGGCCCAACGCGCCGGTGGCGGTGTCCTGTTGACGGCGCAGGTCGCCCGAGAGGCAACGATCGAACACCACACCGAGCTCCGCCATGTGGCTCCCCAGCACCTCTGCCTGGCGTACGCCATTGGGTGAAAGGACATCGTAGTCGTCCGCACCAAAGGAGGCTTGGCCATGTCGAATCAGGTAGATACTGCCCACGTCCGCGTCATCCCGGTACGTTGAAGGTTTGGCGAGGTTATGAGGATGGCCGTGAGCTGTCAATGAAAAAACATACGCTTGTTTGAAATGTCTGTTACAGCCTTGTCCAGCCTGGCCCGGGCTTAAGGTAACCACAGGTTTCCCGGCTGGTAGCGACGCAGGTGCATGGGTATGCTGGGAACGTTTAATGTCCGCCGTCGAGCGGCGAGTCGAGAATCTATTAGGAGTGATCGTGGAGTTCTTTATCGAATACGCCGGTTTTCTGGCCAAGACCGTGACGCTGGTCATCGCCATCCTGGTGGTGCTGGCCAGTTTTGCTGCCCTGCGCAGCAAGGGGCGGCGCAAGTCGGCCGGCCAGTTGCAGGTAAGCAAACTCAACGATTTCTACAAGGGGCTGCGCGAGCGCCTGGAGCAGACGCTGCTGGACAAGGATCAGCTCAAGGCCCTGCGCAAGAGCGAAGGCAAGGCTGAGAAAGCGCAGAAGAAGCAAAAAGACAAGCCGGCGACCAAATCCCGGGTATTCGTGCTGGATTTCGACGGCGACATCAAGGCCTCGGCCACCGAGAGCCTGCGCCATGAAATCACCGCGTTGCTGACCCTGGCAACGCCCAAGGACGAAGTGGTGCTGCGCCTGGAAAGCGGTGGTGGCATGGTCCACAGCTATGGCCTGGCCTCGTCGCAACTGGCGCGGATCCGCCAGGCCGGCGTACCACTGACCGTGTGCATCGACAAGGTCGCGGCCAGCGGCGGATACATGATGGCCTGCATCGGCGAGAAGATCATCAGCGCGCCTTTCGCCATCCTCGGCTCCATCGGCGTCGTGGCCCAGTTGCCGAACGTCAATCGCCTGCTGAAGAAGCACGACATCGACTTCGAAGTCCTGACCGCCGGTGAGTACAAGCGCACGCTGACGGTGTTCGGCGAGAACACCGAGAAAGGTCGGGAGAAATTCCAGCAGGACCTGGACATCACCCACGAGTTGTTCAAGAACTTCGTGTCCAACTACCGCCCGCAACTGGCCATTGATGAAGTGGCGACCGGCGAGGTCTGGCTGGGTGTCGCCGCGCTCGGCAAGCATCTGGTGGATGAATTGAAGACCAGCGACGAATACCTGGCCGAGCGCGCCAAGAGCGCCGAGCTGTACCACCTGCACTATGCCGAACGCAAAAGCCTGCAAGAGCGCGTCGGCATCGCGGCCAGTGGCTCGGTGGACCGGGTGCTGTTGAGCTGGTGGAGCCGATTGACCCAGCAGCGGTTCTGGTAATCCTGGCTTCACCACCAATCCCTTGTGGGAGCGGGCTTGCTCGCGAAGGCGGTGGTTCAGTCGATATTGACTTGGCCTGACACGCTGCTTTCGCGAGCAAGCCCGCTCCCACAGGGGGCTGTGCCGACATGGCTGGTTTGCGATCAAAATAAAAAAGCCCTGAACCGGAATATCCGGATCAGGGCTTTTTCATTACAGCGGATTCAGCGACGACGGAACAGCGGCAGCGGTTCGTCAGTGGCGGCCTGGTAAGTCACCGAGAAGTCCTTGAGGCTTTCGAGGGCTTCGTAGGGGTCCTTGTCGGCACGCAGGGCGAACGCGTCGAAACCGCAACGGCGCATGTAGAACAGCTGGTCGCGCAGTACATCGCCAATGGCCCGCAGTTCGCCCTTGAAACCGTAACGGTCACGCAGCAGGCGGGCGTTGGAGTAGCTGCGGCCATCGGTGAAGGCCGGGAAGTTCAGGGCGATGACCTGGAATTGATTGGCGTCGTCGCCGATCTCTTCCGCTTCTTCGTCTGCATCCAGCCACACACCCAGGCCGCCATCGCGGACCTTGAGGGCGCGGGAATGATCACGCCACAGAGCCAGTGGCACGATCAGGTCGTCGCAGTTGGAAATACCATCGAGGGTCGCGTCCTTGGGCAGCAGGTGCCAGGTTTCGTCGATGACCTCGTTGTTCTTAATGATTCGCTGCATAGACGCGTTCCTTGAAGAGGTCGATGCCGATACGTTGGTAAGTGTCGATGAAACGCTCGTCTTCGGTACGTTGTTCGATGTACACGTCGATCAGCTTCTCGATCACGTCTGGCATGTCGTCCTGGGCAAACGAAGGCCCGAGGATCTTGCCCAGGCTGGCGTCGCGGCTGCCGCTGCCACCCAGGGAGACCTGGTAGAACTCTTCGCCTTTCTTGTCCACGCCCAGGATACCGATGTGGCCGACATGGTGGTGACCGCAGGCGTTCATGCAACCGGAAATGTTCAGGTCCAGTTCACCGATATCGAACAGGTAGTCCAGGTCATCGAAACGACGTTGGATCGATTCGGCGATCGGGATCGACTTGGCGTTGGCCAGGGAGCAGAAGTCGCCGCCAGGGCAGCAGATCATGTCGGTCAGCAGGCCGATGTTCGGCGTGGCGAAACCTTGTTCGCGCAACTCGCCCCACAGGGTGAACAACTGGCTCTGTTCGACGTCGGCCAGGATGATGTTCTGCTCGTGGGAAGTGCGCAACTGACCGAAGCTGTAGCGCTCGGCCAGGTCGGCCACGGCGTCCAGCTGCTTGTCGGTGATGTCGCCCGGCGCTACACCGGTCGGCTTCAGGGACAGGGTGACCGCGATGTAGCCAGGTTTCTTGTGGGTCAGGGTGTTGCGGCTGCGCCAGCGGGCGAAGCCCGGATATTCCTTGTCGAGTGCTGCGAAGTCCTGGTTGTCCAGGGCCTTGTATTGCGGGTCGACGAAGTGCTTGGCCACGCGATGGACTTCGGCTTCGGTCAGGGTGGTCTGGCCGCCACGCAGATGAACCATTTCGGCTTCGACCTTCTCGGCGAACACTTCAGGTGTCAGGGCCTTGACCAGGATCTTGATCCGCGCCTTGTATTTGTTGTCGCGACGGCCATAGCGGTTGTACACCCGCAGGATGGCATCGAGATAGCTCAGCAGGTCCTGCCAGGGCAGGAACTCGTTGATGAATGCACCCACCACCGGCGTACGACCGAGGCCGCCGCCCACCAGCACGCGGAAGCCCAGCTCGCCCGCTGCGTTGTAGACCGCCTCCAGGCCGATGTCATGGACTTCGATGGCGGCGCGGTCCGAGGTCGAGCCGTTGATGGCGATCTTGAACTTGCGCGGCAGGTAGGCGAATTCCGGGTGGAAAGTGGTCCACTGGCGGACGATCTCGCACCACGGACGCGGGTCGATCAATTCGTCGGCCGCAACACCGGCGAACTGGTCGGTGGTGACATTGCGCAGGCAGTTGCCGCTGGTCTGGATCGCGTGCATCTGCACGGTGGCCAGCTCGGCCAGGATCTCCGGCACGTCTTCCAGGGCCGGCCAGTTGTACTGGACGTTCTGCCGCGTACTGATGTGGGCATAGCCCTTGTCGTAGTCGCGGGCAATCTGGGCCAGCTTGCGCACCTGGCGTGAGGTCAATTGGCCGTAAGGCACCGCCACCCGCAGCATCGGGGCGAAACGCTGGATGTACAGGCCGTTCTGCAGGCGCAGAGGGCGGAATTCTTCTTCGCTCAGCTCGCCTGCCAGATAGCGTCGGGTCTGATCACGGAACTGCTTGACGCGGTCCTCGATGATCCGCTGATCGTACTCGTCATATACGTACATATAAGTCTCGGTCTCAGGCTTGGGCCGATCAGAAACAGCTGCGTGTTGGCTCGCTGGAATCGGGTTCTGCCTCGGCAATTCTGCGCGCACGGCCGCGCACTCCTATAGGAGCCGGTGCAAGATACCTGTTTTGAGTTATGCGCAAAAGTGATGTTTGAGTATATGTAAAGAACCAAATGACCTAATGGGATCTATCGGCCTCGAACCCACATTTGTCGTATGGGCAATCATCGTCTTAACTGTGGTCGAGTCCCTATGCAATCACCTAAAAAACCGACAAGAGGCGATGCAATGAGCAATCCGACCAAAGCAAGGAAAAGCGACAGTACCGTTGATGCCTGGGCCATTCTGTTCCTGATTATCCTGGTGGTGGGCACGGCGGTGTTCTGGGTCAGTCACCAGTAATCGGTTATTCAACGCAATAAAACCTGTGGGAGCGGGCTTGCTCGCGAAAGCGGTGGTTCAGTCGATATTGACTTCGCCTGACACACCGCTTTCGCGAGCAAGCCCGCTCCCACAAGGTTGTGTTCTGCAGATAGGTTTCTTTACATCCCCGCCAGATGCACCACCAGCTTGACGATACCGAACAGCGTCAAGGCGAAGATCACCGTGAAGGCGATGCCCAGTATCACGAAGTGACTCGGTTTGCCGTGGGTGAAGTCACGGGCGCGGTTCTTGCCGCTCTGCACGCCGAAGGCGGCGGCCAGCACGCTGTGCATCATCTGCAGCAGGGTCGGCGGCTTGTTGTCGACTGGATCGTCCATAAATCCCTCGTCTGCCATGGGTTTGGGGCAAGCATAGACAACCCGCGAAAAAAGATCGCGACCGGTGCCGGCCGCGATCTTCCGGATCAGCTGTCGTAACCCAGGTTCGGCGCCAGCCAGCGTTCGGTCACGCTCAGCTCCTGCCCCTTGCGGCCGGTATAGCTCTGGACCTGGTCCTTGTCGATCTTGCCCACGGCGAAGTACTGCGCCTGGGGATGGGCGAAGTACCAGCCGCTGACCGCTGCCGCCGGGAACATGGCGTAGTGCTCGGTGAGGAACACGCCGCTGCGGCCGGCCTTCAATTCGCTGGCCTCGGGGTCGAGCAGGCGGAACAGCGTGGCTTTCTCGGTATGATCCGGACACGCCGGGTAACCGGGGGCAGGACGGATGCCGGTGTACTGCTCCTTGATCAGCGCCTCGTTGTCCAGGCTTTCGTCCTTGGCATAACCCCAGTGTTCCTTGCGCACCTGCTGGTGCAGCCACTCGGCGCAGGCCTCGGCCAGGCGGTCGGCCAGGGCCTTGACCATGATCGAGTTGTAGTCGTCGCCGGCTTCCTGGTAGGCCTTCGCCACTTCCTCGGCACCAATGCCGGCAGTGGTGATGAAGCCGCCCACGTAGTCGGTCACGCCGCTGTCCTTCGGCGCGACGAAGTCGGCCAGGGAGAAGTTGGGCTTGCCGTCGGTCTTGATGATCTGCTGGCGCAGATGATGCAGGCGGGCCAGCGGCTTGCCGTCGTCGCCGTAGACTTCCAGGTCGTCGTCATGCACCTGGTTGGCCGGCCAGAAACCGAACACCGCCCGGGCGCTGATGAGTTTCTCGTCGATCAGCTTGCGCAGCATCGCCTGGGCATCGGCGTACAGCGCGGTGGCCGCTTCGCCGACCACTTCATCGGTGAGGATGCGTGGGAACTTGCCGGCCAGGTCCCAGGAAATGAAGAACGGCGTCCAGTCGATGTATTCAGCCAGAACGTTCAGGTCGATGTTATCCAGCACTTTGGCGCCGGTGAACGTCGGCTTGACCGGTTGGTAGCTGCTCCAGTCGAACTGTGGCTTCTTGGCAATGGCGGCGGGGTAGCTCAGGCGTTCGGTGCGGGCGCTGCGGTTGGCGGTGCGCTCGCGTACCTCGGTGTAGTCCTGGCGGGTTTTCTCGACGAACGCCGGTTTCAGTTCCTTGGACAGCAACTGTGTCGCCACCCCGACAGCGCGGGAGGCGTCGGTGACGTAGATCACCGCGTCATTGCTGTACTTGGGTTCGATCTTCACCGCAGTGTGGGCCTTGGAAGTCGTGGCACCACCGATCATCAGTGGCAGATGGAAATCCTGGCGCTGCATCTCGCGGGCCACGTGCACCATCTCGTCCAGGGACGGCGTGATGAGGCCGGACAGGCCGATGATGTCGCATTTCTCGTCCTTGGCCACCTGCAGGATTTTCTCCGCTGGCACCATCACGCCCAGGTCGACGATGTCATAACCGTTGCAACCGAGCACCACGCCGACGATATTCTTGCCGATGTCATGGACGTCGCCCTTGACCGTGGCCATCAGGATCTTGCCCTTGGCCTCCGGCTTGTCGCCTTTTTCCGCCTCGATGAACGGAATCAGGTGGGCCACGGCCTGCTTCATCACCCGGGCCGACTTGACCACCTGGGGCAGGAACATCTTGCCGGCACCGAACAGGTCGCCGACGATGTTCATGCCGGCCATCAACGGGCCTTCGATGACTTCGATAGGACGGGCGAACGACAGGCGCGATTCCTCGGTGTCTTCGACGATGTGGGTGGTGATGCCCTTGACCAGGGCATGCTCCAGGCGCTTGTTGACGTCCCAGTTGCGCCATTCCTCGGTTTCCGCTTCCTTGGTGCTGCCGTCGCCCTTGTACTTGTCGGCGATGGCGAGCAGGGCGTCGGTGCCTTCCGGGGTGCGGTTGAGGATCACGTCTTCCACGGCATCGCGCAGTTCCACCGGGATCTGGTCGTAGATCTCCAGCTGGCCGGCGTTGACGATACCCATGGTCAGGCCTGCGCGGATCGCATACAGCAGGAACACCGAGTGAATCGCCTCGCGTACCGGGTTGTTGCCGCGGAACGAGAACGACACGTTGGACACCCCGCCCGAGGTCAGTGCGTAGGGCAGCTCGTCGCGGACATAGGCGCAGGCGTTGATGAAGTCCACGGCATAGTTGTTGTGTTCTTCGATACCGGTGGCGACGGCAAAGATGTTCGGGTCGAAGATGATGTCTTCCGGCGGGAAGCCCACTTCATTGACCAGGATGTCGTAGGAGCGCTTGCAGATTTCCTTCTTGCGCGCCTCGGTGTCGGCCTGGCCGGCTTCGTCGAACGCCATCACCACCACGGCGGCGCCGTAGCGTTTGCACAATTTGGCGTGATGGATGAACTGCTCGACGCCTTCTTTCATGCTGATGGAGTTGACGATGCCCTTGCCCTGGATGCACTTGAGGCCGGCCTCGATCACTTCCCATTTCGACGAGTCGATCATGATCGGTACGCGGGAGATGTCCGGTTCGCCGGCAATCAGATTGAGGAAGGTCACCATGGCCTTCTTCGAATCGAGCATGCCCTCGTCCATGTTGATGTCGATCACCTGGGCGCCGGCCTCGACCTGCTGCAGGGCCACTTCCAAGGCTTCGGTGTAGTTGTCTTCGCGGATCAGCCGGGCGAATTTGGCGGAACCGGTGATGTTGGTCCGCTCGCCGACGTTGACGAACAGCGAGCTGCGATCGATGGTGAACGGTTCCAGGCCCGACAGGCGGCAGGCCCGGGGGATTTCCGGAATCTGCCGCGGAGCATAGCCGGCCACGGCCTGGGCGATGGCTTCGATGTGCGCAGGGGTGGTGCCGCAGCAGCCGCCGACGATGTTCAGGAAGCCGCTCTGGGCGAACTCTTCGATGACCTTGGCGGTTTGCGCTGGCAGCTCGTCGTACTCACCGAACTCGTTGGGCAGGCCGGCGTTGGGGTGGGCCGAGACGTGGGTGCTGGCCTTGTTCGACAGCTCTTCCAGGTAAGGGCGCAGTTCGCGGGCCCCCAGGGCGCAGTTCAGGCCCACGGAGATCGGCTTGGCGTGGGCCACGGAGTTCCAGAACGCTTCGGTGGTCTGGCCGGAGAGGGTGCGGCCGGAGGCGTCGGTGATGGTGCCGGAAATCATGATCGGCAGCTCGACGCCCAGTTCTTCGTAGACCCCTTGCACGGCGAAGATCGCCGCCTTGGCGTTCAGGGTGTCGAAGATGGTTTCGATCAGAATCAGGTCGGCGCCACCCTCGATCAGGCCTTTGGTGGCCTCGGTGTAGTTCTCCACCAGTTCGTCGAAGGTCACGTTGCGATAGCCGGGGTTGTTCACATCCGGCGACAGTGAGCAGGTGCGGCTGGTCGGGCCGAGCACGCCGGCGACGAAGCGTGGCTTGTCCGGTGTTTCGAGGGTCTTGGCGTCGGCCACCTTGCGGGCCAGGCGCGCACCCTCCAGGTTCAGCTCATAGGCCAGGCCTTGCATGCCGTAGTCGGCCTGGGATACCTGGGTGGCGTTGAAGGTGTTGGTTTCGAGGATGTCGGCGCCGGCGTCCAGGTAGGCTTTTTCGATGGAGCCGATCACGTCGGGACGGGTCAGCACCAGCAAATCGTTGTTGCCCTTGACGTCGCTCGGCCAGTCGGCAAAACGCTTGCCGCGATAGTCCTGTTCCTCCAGCTTGTAGCTCTGGATCATCGTGCCCATGCCGCCGTCGAGAATCAGGATACGTTCCTTGAGGGCCTGCTGGAGAAGATAAAGGCGAGCGCTGCGATCGGACATAGGACTACCTGGAGAAAAGACCATTACGAAGCCAGGAATCATAGCAAACCTGTGCCGGATTTGATCGTGGGCGGCTTTTGCATGAATGTTGCTCATGTTTGCAAGGGGCTGCTGGCCCGGTAGAATCACCGTTCCATCTCTTAGGGACCGAGACATGCCGTACCGCGTCTTATTCGGCAGTCTGTTGCTGCTGTTGTCTTTTACCGCAGCCGCCAAGGATCCCCTACCAGCGCTGTCCTACACCCGCGACATCCAGCCGATCTTCACCGAGAAATGCGTGGCCTGCCACGCCTGCTACGACTCCGCCTGCCAGTTGAACCTGGGCAGCGGCGAAGGCGCGGCCCGGGGCGCGAGCAAAATGTCGGTGTATGACGGCGAGCGCCGCCAGGCCGCCGTCCCGACCCGCTTGTTCTATGACGCTTCCGGCCCACAGGCCTGGCAGCGCAAGGGCTTCTATTCCGTACTCGATGCCCAGGGCAGCCAGGCTGCATTGATGGCGCAGATGCTGGCGTTGGGACACGGCGCACCGTTGCAGCCCAACGCCAAGTTGCCGGAAGACATCGTGCTGGGCCTGGAGCGTGAAAACAGCTGCGCGATGCCGGGGCAATTCGATGGATACGCTGCCGCCCACCCCAGGGAAGGCATGCCCCTGGCGGTCACCGGCCTGACCGATCAGCAATACCAGACCTTGCAGCGCTGGCTGGCCGCCGGCGCCCCCATCGACCAGCAAGCCTTGGCTCCCAGTGCCGCCGAAGCCTTGCAGGTGCTGCAATGGGAGAACCTGCTCAACGCCCCTGGCGCCCGGCAAAGCCTGGTGGCCCGCTGGTTGTTCGAGCACTGGTTCCTGGCGCATATCTATTTCAAGGACGGCGAGCCGGGGCATTTCTTCCAGTGGGTGCGCTCGCGCACGCCCAGTGGCCAGCCGATCGACCTGATCAATACCCGGCGCCCGAACGACGACCCCGGCACCCGTGTCTATTACCGACTCTGGGCGGTGCAAGGGGTGATCGTGCACAAGACCCACATCACCTACGGGCTGAGTGCGGCCAAGCTGGCGCGGATCAAGAGCCTGTTCTACAAGGGCAACTGGCAGGTCACGGCGTTGCCCGGCTATGGGCCGGAGCGCCGCTCGAACCCGTTCTCCACCTTTGAAGCGATCCCGGCCCAGGCCCGCTATCAATTCATGCTCGATAACGCCGAATATTTCGTGCGCACCTTTATCCGGGGCCCGGTGTGCCGCGGCCCGATCGCCACGGATGTGATCCGCGACAACTTCTGGGCGCTGTTCCAGGCCCCTGAGCACGACCTGTACATCACCGATCCGAACTATCGCGGCCAGGCCACGCCATTGCTGGCGATGCCGGGGCAGAACGATGATGTGGGCAGCGTTGTCAGCCTGTGGCTCGACTACCGCGACAAGCGTAACGCCTACGAGGCCTTGCGCCGGAACAATTACGCCGAACTGCCGGCGCCGAGCTGGTCGACGCTGTGGGCCGGCAACGACAATGCCTTGCTGAGTATTTTCCGGCACTTCGACAGCGCCTCGGTTACCAAGGGCCTGATCGGCGAAGTACCGCAGACAATGTGGCTGTTCGACTTCCCTTTGCTGGAACGCACTTACTACCAGTTGGCGGTGAATTTCGACGTGTTCGGCAACGTTTCCCATCAGGCTCAGACGCGGCTTTACTTCGATCTGATTCGCAATGGCGCGGAACAGAACTTCCTGCGCCTGATGCCGGCCGGTGCCCGGGAAGGCTACCTCGACGACTGGTACCAGTCCGGTGGAAAATTCAAGATGTGGCTGGATTACGAGAGCATCGACAATGACAAACTGACTGCCCTCAAGCTTGACGAGCGCGACCCCAAGGGCGATTTTGCCCGGCAATTGCTGCTCCGCTATGGCGAACTGAATGCGCGACCCGACCCGATCAACCGTTGCGACGGCGCCTATTGCTCGCGCCCGAACATCGCTCCGGCCCTGCAGAACGCCGAGCAGGCCCTCAGTCGCCTGGTATCGCGCCCGGCGGCGGGGCTTCGGGTGATCGACCAGTTGCCGGAAGCGACGATGCTGCGTGTCGAAACCGCCGATGGCCATCGCGAGGTCTACAGCCTGCTGCGTAACCGCGCCCATAGCAACGTGGCGTTCCTGCTGGGTGAGGAGCGGCGCTACCAACCGGGGCTGGACACTTTGACGGTGTACCCGGGAGTGCTCAGCAGCTACCCGAACTTCATGTTCAATGTCCCCGCCGGGCAAGTCCCGGCGTTCGTCGACGCCATGGAGAGCGCTCAGGATGAGCATGCGTTCCAGCGGATTGTCGAACGTTGGGGAATTCGTCGCAGTCACCCGCAGTTCTGGTACTACTTCCATGACCTGAGTCGCTACATCGAGGAAACCGAGCCCTTGGAGGCCGGCGTGCTGGACATGAATCGCTACCAGAACCTCTGACCGGCCTGTCCGGCGGCGAGCCCGTACCGCGGGCTGCTTTCCTGACAAAAATACTGGGACTTTGTCCGGCGCCCTGATTTGGCGTAAACTGCCGGCAAGCCTGCGAGGAGTTTCCATGACCGCCATTACGATTACCGATGCCGCCCACGATTACCTGGCCGACCTGCTGTCCAAGCAGAACACACCGGGTATCGGGATCCGCATCTTCATCACCCAGCCCGGCACCCAGTACGCAGAGACGTGCATTGCCTACTGCAAGCCGGGAGAAGAAAAACCCGAAGACACCGCGTTGGGGCTCAAGAGCTTCACCGCCTACATCGATTCGTTCAGCGAAGCGTTCCTGGACGATGCGGTGGTCGACTACGCCACCGACCGGATGGGCGGCCAACTGACCATCAAGGCACCGAATGCGAAAGTGCCGATGGTCAACGCCGACAGCCCGATCAACGAGCGCATCAACTATTACCTGCAAACCGAAATCAACCCGGGGCTGGCCAGCCACGGCGGCCAGGTGTCGCTGATCGACGTGGTGGAAGACGGCATTGCGGTGCTTCAGTTCGGCGGCGGCTGCCAGGGCTGTGGCCAGGCTGACGTGACCCTGAAGGAAGGTATCGAGCGCACGTTGCTCGAGCGTATCCCGGAACTCAAGGGCGTGCGCGACGTGACTGACCACACGCAGAAAGAAAACGCTTACTACTGATTGTTGCGGGCCGGCCTGCCACCATCGCGAGCAGGCTCGCTCCCACAGGATCTGTGGTGGATACATAATTTGCGGCCACCCCGACCCCCTGTGGGAGCGGGCTTGCTCGCGAAGTCGTCAGCACAGTCAACATCGATGCAGACTGACCCACCGCTTTCGCGAGCAAGCCCGCTCCCACCAGGGAGTTGTGCTGAGCGGCTGACGGGTTCAGGGCCTGTACAGATGGGCATGCCCGGCGCGGTAGAGCGATGATTCGCTGAACACGTCGTTGCCCAGCACCCGCCCCACCAGAATCAGCGCCGTGCGGCGAAAGCCCTTGGCGTGCACCTTTACAGCAATGTCGGCCAACGTCCCCACCACCCAATCCTGATCCGGCCATGTCGCCCGGTGAATCACGGCAATCGGGCAATCCGCGCCGTAGTGGGGCCACAACTCTTCGACGATTCTTTCCAGATGATTGACCCCCAGGTGGATCGCCATGGTCGTTCCATGCTGTGCCAGGCTGGCCAGTTCTTCCCCGGCAGGCATGGCGGTCTTGTCCGCGTAGCGGGTGAGAATCACGCTCTGGGAAATGTCCGGCAAGGTCAGTTCGGTGCCCAGCAGGGCGGCGCAGGCTGAGGTTGCGGTCACTCCGGGAATGATCTCGAAGGGGATGTCCAGTTCCCGCAGGCAACGAATCTGCTCGCCGATGGCGCCGTACAGGCTCGGGTCGCCCGAATGCACCCGGGCGACGTCCTGGCCGTTGCGATGGGCTGTCTCCATCAGCGCGATGATCTGTTCCAGGTGTAGTTCGGCGCTGTTGATCACCTGTTCGGCGCAGTGGCCCTCGAGCACGGCGGCGGGCACCAGGGAGCCGGCATAGATGATCACCGCGCAGCTGCGCACGAGCCGCTGGCCCTTGACAGTGATCAATTCCGGATCGCCAGGGCCGGCGCCAATGAAGTAGACGGTCATGACCGGTTCCTGAAAATAGAGTGGGGAGCGATGTCTGAATGAAGATCGCTCATGATCCATGGGGCACGATTATCGGGTTTTACGACGCGACCGCCAATGCCAGGGTAGCCTGGGCGCACTTCTGGCGGGGAATTCGCAAGGTGGCGGTCGTTTTGCCCAATCGTTCGGCGAGGGCCAGCGCCGCGCTTTCGGCCACGCCATAGCAACCTGTGCGCTCGAAAGCGACCTGCGAAGGGTGGCTGAGCCGTTCCCGGTAACCCGCCAACTGGGCGGCACTGAAGAAGGTCAGCGGCAGGCCCAGTTGCCCCGCCAATTCGAGCAGGCCCGGTTCGTCACGTTTGAGATCGATACTGGCCAGGGCGCCTACCGCCTCAAGCGCGATCCCATGGGCCTGCAACGTCTCATCCAGCAATATTCGCAACACGCTGGCCGGGCAACCGCGCTGGCAGCCCAGGCCAACCACCAGCACCTGCCCGCTATTCATGCCTCGTGGCGAGCTTGACCGTCACGGCGGAACAGCCAGGCGCTGATCAGGCCCAGGGCCAGCCAGAACGCGACGTTGGTCAATTGCGAGGCGATCTTGAACTGGCTTTCAAGGGCTTCGGGCGCCAGCATCGAGTGGACTTCCGGCTGCGGTGCGCCGATAACATGGGGCACCAGCAATGTCGCCACACCCAGCAGCTTGAGCAGCCAATGCCTGCCGAACGCGATCAGGGCGATGCCCACGGCCGTGGACGCCGCGGTGCCGATCCACCACATTTGCCGTTGAGCCAGGTCGGCCGCGGCGGTACCGGGCAGTTCCGGCGGCAGGCCGAGGGTCGGTGCGAGGACGAACGTGGCATAGCCGGCCAGGCCCCAGAGCAGACCCTGGGAGGTGCGGGTGGGGGCGCGCAAGGTGTACAGACCCGCCAGCATCAGGGCGAAACCCACCGCGACTACCAGATTGCCACCAGTGGTGGACAGCACGCGCTGCCAGCCATCTTCGGGCTCCCAGGCTTCGGCATCATGGGTATGGGCGACGCCGTCGGCATGCTGGTGAGCCTCGACAGCGACTTCGGCAGCCGGGGCTTTTTCATAGGTTTCGGCCTGCAGGATCAGCGGCGAAACCCACAGGCTCTGCAGGAGGGTCAGCAGCAGGGCGGCCAGCAAACCACTGAACCCGGCGGTTTGTGCGATACGCTTGATCATGTCGGCAGGTCTCAATGGCACGGGAAGGCGGCGCTGTGGCGGGTGTCGTGGGCCGCGTTGTGCACCGCCTCGATGTGGGAGAAACCGGCGAAATAGACCAGGCCGGCACCCATGATCGAGGCGAGGATCGCCGCGCTCAGGCGCTGGCTCAGGGTCGTGGTGCTGCTGGCGGTGCGGGCGGTGGTGCTGATGGTCGACATGGCGCTTCCCTCTGTTCTTGTCTTGGTCAGTGGGTAAATCGAGCGCAATGAAACCCCGGGCAAAAAAGCCCGTCAGGATCCGAACAGCGCCCGCCCACCGCGGGTTTGTTGATGTTTGAGTTATGGGCCGGTCTCCGGGCTCACGAGGGGCAGGGCCTGGGCCTTGCCTGCAAGCGCCACCTTCCCATGCCATCGGGCACAGTGGATCTGACGCTTCGCTCGCTTACCGTTGCGGGGGCAGCACCGGACTGACGTGGCCTGGAAGTAAAGCACACGATTCACCGGTTTCCCGTTTCACCCTGTGAAGGGCACCCATTACTAGGCGCACAGGAGAGCATGGCTGGGGGTGGGGCGTCAATGAAACCGAGTCGCGGCCATCGCGAGCGGGCTCGCTCCCACAGGGGAATGCATTTCAAATGTGGGAGCGAGCCTGCTCGCGATGAGGCCGGCACAGACGCCACAGAACTCGAAGACATTGACCCGCCCCCACACCCTGCGTAGCCTTGCGCCTTCGAGGTTCTTCGGTTTGCGCCGAAGCTAAGAAGGGAACGCGGTCCAAGCCGCGGCTGCCCCCGCAACTGTGAACGGTGACGTTCCTGCCAGGCCACTGTGCATGCCGCACGGGAAGGCGCAGGAATTGCCAGGGCTTTCCATGAAAGCCGGGACCGGCCCGCCGTCAGCCAGGAGACCTGCCTCGAGACAGATTCTCACTACAACCGGGCGGGGTGATCCGGTGGCGAAATCTTCCGCGCACCCTTGTGCCTGCGGTTGTCGTCCCGTTTGCCCGCCACCTTGCCAAAGGGCATCCGATGAAAACACTGGCCAAACTTCCCGTCACTATCGTTACCGGGTTCCTCGGCTCGGGCAAAACCACGTTGCTGCGACACATGCTCGATAATGCCCAAGGCCGGCGTATCGCGGTGATCGTCAACGAATTCGGCGAGCTGGGCATCGACGGTGAGATCCTCAAGCAGTGCTCCATCGGCTGCACCGAAGAAGAAGCCAACGGCCGCGTCTACGAGCTGGCCAACGGCTGCCTGTGCTGCACGGTGCAGGAAGAGTTCTTCCCGGTGATGCGCGAGCTGGTGGCCCGGCGCGGCGACCTCGACCATATCCTCATCGAAACGTCCGGCCTGGCCTTGCCCAAGCCGCTGGTCCAGGCTTTCCAGTGGCCGGAAATCCGCAGTGCCTGCACCGTCGATGCGGTGATCACTGTGGTCGACAGCCCGGCCGTGGCCGCTGGCACCTTCGCCGCTTTCCCCGACCAGGTCGATGCCCAGCGCAAGCTCGATCCGAACCTGGACCACGAGTCGCCGCTGCACGAACTGTTCGCCGATCAACTGGCGAGCGCCGACCTGGTGATCCTCAACAAAGCCGACCTGATCAGCCCGGAAGACCTGGCGAAAGTCCGTCTTGAGGTAGCCGAGGAACTGCCACCGGCGGTCAAGGTCATCGAAGCCAGCAGCGGTCGCCTGCCGCTGGAGGTGCTGATCGGCCTGGGGGCTGGTTCCGAAGAACACATCGACAGCCGCCACAGCCATCACGACCACCATCATGACGGCGACGATGACGACCACGATCATGACGCCTTCGATTCCATCTCCATCGAGCTGCCCCAGGCCGACGAAAGCCTGTTGCTGGACGCGCTGACGCAACTGGTGGTCCAGCACGGCGTGCTGCGGGTCAAGGGCTTTGCGGCGATCCCGAACAAGCCGATGCGCCTGCTGATCCAGGGAGTGGGCACGCGTTTCGACAAGCATTTCGACCGCCAGTGGGGCGCCGATGAAGCGCGGGTGACGCGTCTGGTGTTGATTGGCCAGGCGCTGGATGCCGGGCTGCTTGAAGCGCAGCTGCGCGCCGCCCTCAGCGTCTAAGCCATGCACCTGCTCAGGACCCAGCCCGGCGGTTTCGTGTCGGATGACAACATTGCCGACCTGGGACAAACCCCCGCCGAGCTGGTGATCCTGTGCAGCGGCGACTCCAGCCTGGCGCTGCTGGCTGAAGCGGCGCGGCAGTTGCCGGACGACTACCCGCAGTTTCGCCTTGCCAACCCGATGCAGGTGCAGAACCACGCCTCGGTGGATCTTTACGTCGAGGACGTGCTGCGTCACGCCAGGGTCATCTTGCTGTCGCTGCACGGCGGTATCGGCTATTGGCGCTACGGCATCGAACGCTTGATGGAATTGGCCGGACGCGGGGTGACGTTGATCCTGGTGCCGGGTGATGACCGGCCGGACCCGGAACTCAGCGACTTGAGCAACGTGCCCGCTGTCGACCGCGACCGGCTCTGGCAGTTTTTGCGCCAGGGTGGGCTGGGTAATGCCCTGGATCTGTTTCACAACCTCGGCAGTCAATGGTTCGGGCGCGACTACGCTTGGGCCGAACCGCGGACTTTGCCACGCACGGCCATCTACCACCCGCAGAAAACCAGTGCCAGCCTCGACGACTGGCAAGCTGACTGGCAGGCCGATCAACCGGTGGCGGCGGTGCTGTTCTACCGTTCCCACCTGCAAGCGGCGAACACGGCGTTCATTGACGTGTTCTGCCAGCGGCTGCAAATGGCCGGGCTCAATCCGTTACCGATAGCGGTGGCGAGCCTCAAGGAGCTTGGTTGTCTGGCGCAGGTCGAAGACTGGCTGGACGAGGTGGAGGCCGGGGTGATCCTCAACACCACCGGGTTTGCCCAGTCGAGTCCGGAAGCGCCGCATTTGCGGCCGTTTCGTCGCAACATTCCGGTGATCCAGGCGATTTGCGCCCAGGACAACGAACCCGGCTGGCGAGCCAGCGAGCAGGGCCTGGGCCCGCGGGACCTGGCGATGCACATTGCCTTGCCGGAACTGGACGGGCGGATCATCAGCCGCCCCATCAGCTTCAAGGACATGGCCTGGCGCAGCGAGCGCAGCCAGAGCGATGTGGTCTGCTACCGCGCGGTGCCCGAGCGCATGGATTTCGTCGCCGAACTGGCCCGGCGCTGGACCGCACTGGCGCGCCTGCCCAATGGGCAGAAGCGCGTGGCGCTGATCCTCGCCAACTACCCGACCCGGGACGGACGCATCGGCAACGGCGTCGGCCTGGACACCCCGGCGGCGGCGTTGAACATCCTGCGCGCCATGCGGGATGAGGGCTATCCGCTGCCCGCCGAACTGCCTGCCAGTGGCACCGCGCTGATCCAGCAACTGCTCGGTGGTGTCAGCAATGACCTGGACAGCCTCGACCTGCGCCCATGCCACCAAAGCCTGGCGCTGGAGGCTTACCAGGCCATGTTCGACGCACTGCCCGAGGCCAATCGCCAGGCGGTGCTGGAGCGTTGGGGCTCGCCCGAGGCGGACCCGATGTTCCGCGCCGGTCGCCTAATGATCGCCGGCCTGCGCCTGGGCCTGACGTTCGTCGGCATCCAGCCGGCCCGGGGTTATCAGGTCGACCAAAGTGCCGTGTACCACGACCCGGACCTGGTGCCGCCCCATGGCTACCTGGCGTTCTATTTCTGGTTGCGCCATACCTATGGCGCCCATGGTGTGATTCACGTCGGCAAGCACGGTAACCTCGAATGGCTGCCGGGCAAAGGCGTCGGGTTGTCGCAAAGCTGCTGGCCGGACGCGCTGCTGGGGCCATTGCCGAATATCTATCCGTTCATCGTCAACGACCCGGGCGAGGGCGCCCAGGCCAAGCGGCGCACCCAGGCGGTGATCATCGACCACCTGATGCCGCCGCTGACCCGCGCCGAAACCTACGGGCCGCTACGTAACCTCGAGTTGCTGGCCGACGAGTACTACGAAGCACAATTGCTCGACCCGCGCCGCGCCCGGGAACTGCAGCGGGATATTCTGAACCTGGTGCGCGAAACCCACATCGATCGCGAGCTGCAATTGGACGCCGACGCCGACGCGGCGATCTGGCTGCCGCGCCTGGACACCTACCTGTGCGATCTGAAGGAGTCGCAGATCCGCGACGGCCTGCATATTTTTGGCGAGTCGCCCGGCGGGCGGCTGCGCATCGACACCTTGCTGGCGTTGCTGCGCATTCCCCGGGGTGATGGCAAGGGCGCGCAGTCGAGCCTGTTGCGCGCGCTGTCGAAGGCATTCGGGCTGGGTTTCGATCCGTTGGATTGCGCCTTGGCCGACCCGTGGACCGGCGACCGTCCCGAGGCATTGCGGCAGGTCAGCGATGAGCCGTGGCGCACTGTCGGCGATACCCGCGAGCGCCTGGAGCTGTTTGCGGCAAGCTTGATCGAGCGGGCCCTGCAAGGCCGGGTCGAGCAATTGGAAGCGCCGGGCTGGCAGGACGTCAGCAGCATCATCGAGAGCCTGCGGTCCGTCGTGGCGCCGCGCCTGGACGCCTGCGGCCCGGCGGAAATGCGCGGCCTGCTCGATGCCTTGAGCGGACGCTTCGTGCCGGCGGGCCCCAGCGGTGCGCCGAGCCGTGGGCGCCTCGACGTGTTGCCCACCGGACGCAACTTCTTCTCGGTGGACGTGCGCAACCTGCCCACCACCACGGCGTGGCGTATCGGTTTCCAGTCGGCGAACCTGATTCTGGAGCGGCACTTGCAGGATCATGGCGATCACCTGCGCCAGCTCGGCCTGTCGGTGTGGGGCACCGCCACCATGCGCACCGGCGGTGATGACATCGCCCAGGCCATGGCGCTGATGGGCGTGCGCCCGGTGTGGGCCACGGGCAGCCAGCGGGTCGATGATTTCGAGATCCTGCCGCTGAGCCTGCTGGATCGGCCCCGGGTCGATGTGACGCTGCGGGTATCGGGGTTCTTCCGGGACGCCTTTGCCAACCTGATCCGTTTGTTCGACGCTGCCGTGCAGGCTGTCGCCGCCCTCGATGAGCCGGACGACCTGAATCCCCTGGCGGCCAAGGTGCGCAGTGAGCGCGAAGCCTTGCTGGCATCGGGCCTGGAGCCTCAAGACGCGGCGCGCCAGGCCGGCTGGCGGATCTTCGGCGCCAAGCCCGGTGCTTATGGCGCAGGCGTGCAGGGCGCTATCGACGGTCGCCTGTGGCAGCATCGCGAAGACCTGGCCGAGGTGTACCTGAACTGGGGCGGCTACGCCTATGGCGGCGCAGATGAAGGCACCGCTGCGCGAGATCAGTTTTCCCGGCGCTTGAGCCAGGTGCAGGCGGTGTTGCAGAACCAGGACAACCGCGAGCACGACTTGCTCGATTCCAACGATTACTACCAGTTCCAGGGCGGCATGCTGGCGGCGGCGGAAACCCTCGGTGGAACCGTCGCGGCCAGTTACCACGGCGATCACAGTCAACCGGACTTGCCCCGGATCCGCACCCTCAAGGAAGAGCTCAACCGCGTCATCCGTTCCCGGGCGGCCAATCCGAAGTGGATCGACGGGGTCAAGCGTCACGGCTATAAAGGCGCGTTCGAACTGGCGGCGACGGTGGACAACCTGTTCGCCTTCGACGCCACCACGCAGCTGATCGACGATCACCAGTACGCTTTGCTGGCCGATGCCTACTTGCTCGACCCGGACACCCGGAACTTCGTCCGCCAGCACAACCCCGACGCCTTGCGGGACATGACCGAGCGTATGCTTGAAGCCCAGCAACGGGGGATGTGGCAGGCACCGGGGGCGTATCGCGAGGCGCTGGAAAATCTGTTGTTGGACATTGAAGAGGATGGTTGATGTGTACCATCAGCTGACCATATGCAAAACCTGTGGCGAGGGGATTTATCCCCGTTGGATCGCAAAGCGATCCCCTATCAGCCCGCCTCGGTGTGTCAGTTTTACCAAGGTGATATTTTGGGGCTGCTGCGCAGCCCAGCGGGGCGGTGCGACGTTTCGATAAATCCCCTCGCCACAAGACTCTCTCCAAACCGACTTTACCGACCACCTTTGAGAATCGACCATGACCGACACCCCCTATTTCCCACTCTCCGCCGTGGTCGGTGCCGATGACCTGAAACTGGCCCTGTGCCTGGCCGCCATCGATCCGAAAATCGGCGGTGTGCTGATCGAAGGCCCCCGGGGCATGGCCAAGTCGACCCTGGCCAGGGGGCTGGCGGATCTGCTGGCCAGCGGGCAGTTCGTCACCTTGCCCCTGGGTACCACCGAAGAACGACTGGTGGGTACCCTCGATCTGGACGCAGCCCTGGGGGAAGGGCGCGCGCAGTTTTCTCCCGGTGTGCTGGCGAAGGCCGACGGTGGCGTGCTGTACGTCGATGAAGTCAACCTGCTGCCGGACCACCTGGTGGACCTGCTGCTGGACGTCGCCGCCAGCGGCACCAACCTGATCGAGCGCGACGGTATTTCCCATCGGCATCCGGCGCGTTTCGTGCTGATCGGCACCATGAACCCGGAGGAAGGCGAGTTGCGTCCGCAACTGCTCGACCGGTTTGGCCTGAACGTGGCCCTCGACGGTCATACCGCACCGGCCGAACGTGGACAGATCATTCGGCGACGGCTGGATTTCGACAGTGATCCGGTGGCGTTTTGCGCCGAATGGGCCTCGGCCCAGGACCAATTGCGCGAACGCTGCCAGAACGCTCGCGAGCGCTTGGCACAGATTCCCCTGGACGATCAGGCCTTGGCGCAAATCACCGAGCGCTGCTTTGCTGCCGGTGTCGATGGCTTGCGCGCCGACTTGGTCTGGTTGCGCGCCGCACGGGCCCATGCGGCCTGGCGCGGGGGGCCGGTCATCGCCGCGGAGGACATCGATGCGGTCGCCGAGTTTGCCTTGCGCCATCGTCGGCGCAGGCATTCGGCCCCGGCCCCTTCACCGTCCCAGGCCCCCTCGGCTGGCAACCGGGCCGCCGAGTCAGACGAAGGCCAGGGCCAGTGGGGCGACCTGCCAGCCCAGGCGCTTGCGACCGGTGCCCGGCGTGAAGTGCCGAGCTGGCCAAAAAAGCCTTAGGCATTCGCCCCCGTTCGGCCGCGGGGGCGGATGCCAGACCCCGTGCAGGGCCATTGCAACAGGGGCGTCAGGGCCGTAGCAAAGCGGCGGCCAGCGGCATGGTGAACTGGCCGGGTACCTTGTTGAACGGTCGTCCGCGTTTGCGTGAAGACCTGCGTTGGCAGGCACGTCATCGTTCGTCCCATGAGCTCTGGCTGGTGATCGTCGATGCGTCGGCCTCGACCCGTCGTCATCGGGCGTTGAGCGATGGCAAGGGCCTGTTGGCGCAGCTGTTCGACGACGCCTACCGGCAACGTGCCCGGTTGGCGCTGCTGACGGCCAGCGGCAGTGTCCCGAACTGGCAAGTGCAGGGGCTTAAGGCCTCGGCCGGGTTGCGGGACTGGCTCGACGGGCTGGGTGCCGGTGGCGGTACGCCGTTGCTGGCGGCGCTGCAGGAGGCCGGTCATTGGCTGATCGCCCGGCGCAAGCGCTACCCGGCGGAGCAGCAAAGGGTGTTGCTGATGACGGATGGGCGAGTGAAGGAGAGCGTGCCGCTGTCACCACTCGATTGCCCCTGCCTGTTGCTCGACATCGAGCGAGGCCCGATCCGCCTGGGCCGGGCCCGGCAGCTGGCGGTGCAGCTGGGGGCTGAGTATCGGCATATCGACCAGGTGTGATGAGCTTGTGTCTGAGGTGTCTGGTCGGACGCCTTCGCGGGCAAGCCCGCTCCCACACTTGATCTGCGGCATGTCGCGATCCTTGTGGGAGCGGGCTTGCCCGCGAAGGCTGCGCCTCGGTCACGGATCTGCACACCCAGGCTGGATCCCTGTTCTATGCTGAGGCAACTTCACAGGAGTGAACCATGCGCATCCTTGTTACCAATCCTCAGGATGATTTCCGGGTCAAGGCCTATGCCGGCACCAACGGCGTGCTGCTTGCCATGGACCTGGCCGAACCGCGGCGCAAGGGGCTGCTGGGATTTGCCATCGAGAAGCGGCAGGGCGACAAGCCCTGGCTGTTCTTGTTCAACAGCCTGACGTTCCCCGACAAGGCCCACACCTTCCCCGAGTTCCACGCCACGCCTAGCGACAAGGCGCCATTGCAGAAATTTCGCTGGGCCGATTACGCCGTCAACCCCGGTGTGACCCTTCATTACCGTGTCCACCTGGCCTACGGCAGTCCCGAAGCGCCGCAGTTGGGAGAGTTCCTGGAGGTCACGGTCACCAGCGATAACGGCCAGCCGGCCAACCAGCGAGTGATCTTCAATCGTGCCGTGGCGGCCAGCCAGGCGTTCCAGCGCAAGTTCCCCGAGCTGGACGCGTTGATCAGTGCCAACCGGAACCTGTCCATCGACGACTGGCCCGATGCGCCGCGTCGCTGGCTGGAAAACGGTCTGCTGGGGCGCCTGACCGGCTTCATCGACCGGGCATTGGATGCCACGTGGGCCCTGGATGTCGCCATCTACGAATACGAGCTGCCGGTGATCGTCGATGCGGTGAATGCCGCTTTCACCCGTGGCGCGCAGGTGCGGGTGCTGTACCACGCCGAGCCGGGCGACGACACCACGCTGCGCAACGAGGCCAGCCTGGAAAAACTGCCGCCGGCCAACAAGCGGGGACGGGTGACCCAGAGCATCTTCCACGACAAATTCATCGTTTTGAGCAAGGTCGATGGCAGCGGTGCGTTGCATCCCGAAGCCGTGCTCTGTGGCAGCACCAATTTCACTGCCAACGGTGTCTACCGGCAGGCCAATGTCGTTCACGTGCTGGACGATCCCCGGGTGAGCGACAGCTATCGCCAGGTGTTCGAGCAGATCTGGGCCGCCCCGCAGGAGGTCGATGCCACCCGCCAGTGGCTGACTCAGAACAACCCCATGGACCCGCAGCAACGGTTGTTCGTCGGCTTCTCGCCGCGGACGGGAGAAGGCGACCTGGACCGCTTCGTTGAGATCATCGATGCCGCCCGCAAGGACCTGCTATTCGTCACCGCCTTCGTCCTGCCCGATCGGATCCTCGACGCTTTGCTCGGCCAGCCCAATGACGACGTCCTGCGCTACGGCCTGCAAAACACCACCAGCCGCATCACCGGATTCCATGCCGACCGCACCGCCGAGTTCGCCGCTACCGCGCTGCTCAACACAGGGCTGGAGGGCTGGCTCAGGGAAAACATGAAAGGCCAGAAGGGCAACCTGCTGGTGCACACCAAAGCCATCGTCACCGACTTCACCAGCGACACGCCGACCATCATCAGCGGCAGCCATAACCTCAGCGCCGCGGCCAGCAGCAATAACGATGAAAACTACCTCATCATCCAGGGCGACACCGACCTGGCCGACCGCTACGGGCTGGAGCTGCTGCGTTTCTATGAGCATTATCGCTTTCGTTATTTCGCCAGGAAGCTCGCGCTCAAACAGGTCAAGCCGTTGGCGGTGGATGACAGCTGGAGCGATGACTATTACCGCGCCGGGGACTTGCGAATGTTGTCCAGGGTAAGGTTCTGTGGACGCTGAATGGTGCCCGTGCAGGGTCCGGTGGGTGCTATCAGGGCCGTTTCGCCCGCCGTCTCACGAGGCCTGGCGCCCGCCTCGCGGTGCACAAGGTCCGAAGCCGCTCGCGTAGCCAATCCACATCATGATGATGGCGGCGGGGCGGACGCCTGGGTTTGGTTCGGCCCACATGTTCGGCAAACACCTGGGCCAGTGAGACTTCATCGCCGATGCCCTTGAGCTTGCGACATAGTTTTCCACCTTTGTAGAACAGCACGGTCGGTGTTCCGGTGACTTCTGGATGCCGGGGCGATTCGTGGGTGCTCAACTTATAGATGACTGCCCGGTCCTGAAAGGTATCGGCAACGCCACAGAACAGAGGGTCGGCCCAGCCGCAGGCGTAGCATTGGGGATGACCGAAATAGAAGATGACCGGCCGCCAGTTCTTGAGGGCCTTGCGATAATCTTTTTGCGAAGCGACATGGGTAATGAGTGAACTCATGGCGGAGTTTCCCTGCATCCAGACAATGCTCAGAACGATAAGGCTCATCCGGGGGGCTCGCTACTGTCAGGGTTGACAGGTCGGCGGCGACATTTCGGTGCGGCTTTGAGTGCCCGGCACTCGCTGTTGCTCCGATCTGGGGCCCTGCTACCCGCCCACCGTAGCCAACGGTAGCAACTATCGGGGAGCGCACTCGCTGCCTCGACCTGGCTATTTTTCGCCATCTTGCTGATTCCATTCACTTTCCATTTTCCTCGCCCACGGGCCTCAAGCCTGTGGCACACTTTCTGCTGTCTATTCCGTTGTTACATACCATGTTCCGGTGTAGCGGAATAAAACCATCCTGGAGTGCTTGCCATGCATCGCCGACCTTCCTTGTTCAAAGCGTGTGTTTTTCTCTTCGCGGCCACGACGGCTGCCGTGGGTGTCGCTCAGGCGGCTGACAGCAAGTTGGACAGCGTGCTGCAGCGGGGGAAATTGATCGTGGGCACGGGCAGCACCAACGCGCCGTGGCACTTCCAGGGAGCGGATGGCAAGTTGCAGGGCTTTGATATCGACATCGCACGGATGGTCGCCAAGGGCCTGTTCAATGACCCGGAGAAGGTCGAGTTCGTGGTGCAGTCTTCCGATGCGCGGATTCCCAACCTGCTGACCGACAAGGTGGACATGAGTTGCCAGTTCATCACCGTGACCGCCAGCCGTGCCCAGCAAGTGGCCTTTACCTTGCCGTACTACCGCGAAGGCGTGGGCCTGTTGTTGCCGGCCAACAGCAAGTACAAGGAAATCGACGACCTCAAGGCCGCCGGTGACGGCGTCACCGTCGCGGTGTTGCAGAATGTCTACGCCGAAGAGTTGGTGCACCAGGCGCTGCCCAAGGCCAAGGTCGATCAGTACGACAGCGTCGATCTGATGTACCAGGCGGTGAACTCCGGTCGTGCCGATGCCGCCGCCACCGATCAGTCCTCGGTCAAGTACCTGATGGTGCAGAACCCTGGGCGCTACCGCAGCCCGGCCTATGCCTGGAGTCCGCAAACCTATGCCTGCGCGGTCAAGCGCGGCGACCAGGATTGGCTGAACTTCGTCAACACCACCTTGCATGAAGCCATGACCGGCGTGGAATTCCCCACCTACGCGGCGTCGTTCAAGCAGTGGTTTGGCGTCGAGCTGCCGTCGCCAGCCATCGGTTTCCCCGTTGAGTTCAAATGACCCCGTGAGCCCGGGGCGCCCCATGCGGGCGCCCCGTCGAAGGTGCTGCCGACCATGAACTATCAGTTGAACTTTGCCGCTGTCTGGCGCGATTTCGACACCTTGCTGGCGGGGCTGGGCCTGGGACTTTCCCTGGCGCTGGTGTCGATCGCCATCGGTTGTGTGATCGGCCTGGCCATGGCATTCGCGTTGCTCAGCAAGCACCGTGTCTTGCGCATGCTGGCGTCGGTGTATGTCACGGTGATCCGCAATACGCCGATCCTGGTGTTGATCTTGTTGATCTACTTCGCCTTGCCGAGCCTCGGCATCCGCCTGGATAAGCTGCCGTCGTTCGTCATTACCCTATCGTTGTACGCCGGGGCCTACCTGACCGAAGTGTTCCGCGGTGGGTTGATGAGCATCCACAAAGGCCAGCGGGAAGCGGGCCTGGCGATCGGCCTGGGCGAGTGGCAGGTGAAAGCCTATGTCACCGTGCCGGTGATGCTGCGCAACGTGCTGCCGGCTTTGTCGAACAACTTCATTTCGCTGTTCAAGGACACCTCCCTGGCGGCCGCGATTGCCGTGCCGGAGCTGACCTATTACGCCCGCAAGATCAACGTGGAGAGCTACCGGGTGATCGAAACCTGGCTGGTGACCACGGCCCTGTATGTCGCGGCCTGTTATCTCATTGCCATGCTGCTGCGGTATTTCGAGCAGCGCCTGGCGATCCGCCGTTAGGAGCGTCCCATGTACGAATCCCCCAGTTGGTTGCATGAGCTATGGGTCGCCCGGGATACGCTGTGGGCCGGCTTCCTGACCAGCGTGCAATGTTCGGTGCTGGCGATCTTGTTGGGCACCTTGATTGGCCTGGTCGCCGGGCTGGTGCTGACCTACGGCCGTACCTGGATGCGCGCACCGTTTCGCTTCTATGTCGACCTGATTCGCGGCACGCCGGTGTTCGTGCTGGTGTTGGCCTGCTTCTACATGGCCCCGGCGCTGGGCTGGCAGATCGGCGCGTTCCAGGCCGGTGTCCTGGGCCTGACGCTGTTCTGTGGTTCCCACGTGGCCGAGATCGTGCGCGGTGCCTTGCAAGCGTTACCTCGTGGACAGATGGAAGCCAGCCAGGCCATCGGCCTGACGTTCTTCCAGGCCCTGGGTTATGTGCTGCTGCCCCAGGCATTGCGGCAGATCCTGCCGACCTGGGTCAACTCTTCCACCGAGATCGTCAAGGCGTCGACCCTGCTGTCGGTGATCGGCGTCGCCGAGCTGCTGCTCAGCACCCAGCAGATCATTGCCCGGACCTTCATGACCCTGGAGTTCTACCTGTTCGCCGGGTTTCTCTTTTTCATCATCAATTACGCCATCGAATTGCTCGGGCGGCACATTGAAAAGCGGGTGGCCTTGCCATGACTGACGTTTCGACTCCCTCCAACGCCCAGCCGCTGCTCGACATTCGCGGCCTGCGCAAACAATACGGCCCGCTGGAAGTGCTCAAGGGCGTCGACCTGAGCATGCAGCGTGGCAACGTGGTGACGCTGATCGGCTCCAGCGGTTCGGGCAAGACCACGCTGTTGCGCTGCGTGAACATGCTGGAAGAATTCCAGGGCGGCCAGATCATGCTCGACGGCGAGTCCATCGGCTATGACGAAGTCGACGGCAAACGTGTGCGCCATCCTGAAAAGGTTATCGCCCGACACCGCGCGATGACTGGCATGGCGTTCCAGCAATTCAACCTGTTTCCCCATCTGAGCGCGTTGCAGAACGTCACCCTGGGCCTGCTCAAGGTGAAAAAACTGCCCAAGGACGAAGCCGTGGCCCTGGCCGAGAAATGGCTGGAGCGGGTCGGCCTGCTGGAACGCCGCAACCACTTTCCCGGTCAGTTGTCCGGTGGCCAGCAGCAGCGAGTGGCGATTGCCCGGGCAATTGCCATGAACCCCAGCCTGATGCTGTTCGACGAAGTCACCTCGGCCCTCGACCCGGAGCTGGTGGGCGAGGTGTTGAACGTGATCAAGGGCCTGGCCGAAGACGGCATGACCATGCTGCTGGTGACCCACGAAATGCGTTTTGCCTTCGAGGTATCCGACAAGATCGTCTTCATGAACCAGGGCCGCATCGAAGAGCAGGGGCCGCCGAAGGAACTGTTCGAGCGGCCGCAATCACCGCGCCTGGCGGAATTTCTCAAGAACACTCGTTTTTAATCCATTGAACAAGGAGAACCACTCATGAGCATCAAGCGCTACGGGACCGGCAGCACCGCGGGTGGCGGCCAGCCACGGCCATTTGCCCGCGCCGTCGAGGCCGATGGCTGGCTGCACGTGTCCGGCCAGGTGCCGGCGGTGAATGGCGAGATCATCGCCGGCGGGATTGTCGAGCAGACTCACCAGACCATGAAGAATGTGATCGCCATTCTCGAAGAGGCGGGCTATGGCCTGGAGGACGTGGTGCGTTGCGGTGTGTGGTTGGATGACCCGCGGGACTTCTGGAGTTTCAACAAGGTATTCGGTGAATACTTCAGCCCCGAACACGCCCCGGCCCGGGCCTGTGTGCAGGCGAGCATGATGGTTGATTGCAAGGTTGAGATTGATTGTGTGGCCTACAAGAAGAAGTGATCATTGATCGTTCCCACGCTCTGCGTGGGAATGCCGCCATGGACGCTCCGCGTCCTCTGTCGATGTGACGCAGAGCGTCACGGGATGCATTGCCCACGCAGAGCGTGGGAACGATCAGGAATAATGACATGACCGAAGACACCATCAAACGCCGGGCCCGGGGACTGGATCGGGCGTTCGATATCCTTGATTTCCTCAAGGAGATCGGCCAGCCGCTGCGCCCGAACGACATCGCCAGCGGCATCGGCAGCCCCAAGTCCACGGTCTACGAGCTGGTGGCATCGCTGCTGGAACGACGCATCCTCGAGCCGGTGGGCAAGGAAGGCCACGTCTACCTGGGCCGCCAGTTGTATTTCCTCGGGCAGGCGCACCTGCGGCATTTCGATTTGAGCCGCGAGGCCGATCAAGCCTTGCAGGAGATCGTCCGCCAGACCCGGGAAACCGCGCAGATGTGCCTGCTCAACGGGCGCAAATACACGGTGGCGCTGATGAAGGAAGGCGAGCGGCATTTTCGCATTTCATCGGATATCGGTGAAAACGCACCTATCCCCTGGACCGCCTCCGGCCGCCTGCTGCTGGCCCATTTGAGCGATCAGCAGATCGTTGACCTGATCGACCCCGACGACTTCATCCTGCCGGATGGCGAGCGTCTGCCGGTGGAGCAGTTTCTCAAGGAGATTCGCCAGGCCGGCCTCGATGGGTTTTTCTCCTTCGACAGCGTTGCCGACACCTTCACCCACTGCTTCGCCGCACCGGTGAAAGACCCCGACGGCGTGGCCATTGCGACCCTGTGCATCGTCGCCCCCCGGGCCGACGCCAAGAACAATTACGCCGACTACCGCCGGGTGCTGATCGACAGCGCCAACAACCTGGCCCGGCGCATCAATGAATAGACCATAGCGGTCGCCCGCGACCGCGAGAGGAGTTCGACCATGTCTTCTGCCATTTATGACGCTGCCGTAGAGAAGGGCGCCGCCACCGTCGGCGCTCACCTGTTGCGCGACGTTGGCCTGCCGGCGCTGGTGCTGCATCGCGACGCGTTGGAACACAACATTCGCTGGATGCAACAGTTCGTCAGCAACAGCGGTGCCGAGCTGGCACCCCACGGCAAGACCAGCATGACCCCGGCGCTGTTCCGCCGCCAGCTCGATGCCGGCGCCTGGGGCATGACCCTTGCCACCGCTGTGCAAACCCGTGCGGCCTACGCCCACGGTGTGCGGCGAGTACTGATGGCCAACCAGTTGGTGGGAACGCCGAACATGGCGCTGATCGCCGACCTGCTGGCCGACCCGATGTTCGAATTCCACTGCATGGTCGATCATCCGGACAACGTGGCCGATCTGGGGGCTTTCTTTGCCGCTCGCGGTTTGAAGCTCAATGTGATGATCGAATACGGGGTGGTCGGTGGTCGCTGCGGCTGCCGGAGCGAGGCCGAAGTGCTGGCCCTGGCCGAGGCGATCCGGGCGCAACCGGCGCTGGCCCTGACCGGTATCGAAGGCTACGAAGGGGTGATCCACGGTGACCACGCCGTCAGCGGCATCCGAGCGTTCGCGGCGTCCCTGGTGGGGTTGGCGATGCAGTTGCAGGACAGCGGCGCATTTGCCCTCGATAAACCGATCATCACCGCCTCGGGCTCGGCCTGGTATGACTTGATCGCCGAATCCTTCGAGGCCCGCAATGCCCATGGGCGTTTCCTCAGTGTGCTGCGCCCCGGCAGTTATGTAGCCCACGACCATGGCATCTACAAGGAGGCCCAATGCTGTGTACTGGAGCGGCGCAGCGACCTGCACGAAGGCCTGCAGCCGGCACTGGAGGTCTGGGCCCATGTGCAAGCACTGCCGGAACCAGGCTTTGCGGTCATCGCCCTGGGCAAGCGCGACGTGGCCTACGACGCGGGGCTGCCGGTGCCGCTCAAGCGCTACAAGCCCGGATCCGACGTGGTAGTCGGTGACGATGTGAGCGCCTGCAAGGTGACGGCGGTGATGGACCAGCATGCGTTCATGACGGTGGCGCCAGGGGTTGAGTTACGGATCGGCGACATCATTGCGTTCGGCACTTCCCATCCGTGCCTGACCTTCGACAAGTGGCGGGTGGGGTGCCTGGTGGATGAAGGGTTGCGGGTGGTGGAGAGCATGGAGACTTGTTTCTAGGGCTTGAGACCGCGTTGCGGCCTTCGCGAGCAAGCCCGCTCCCACAGGGGATCTTTGGCGGACACGGATCTTGTGTTCATAACTGTCCAAATGTGGGAGCGGGCTTGCTCGCGAAGGCGTCCTGCAAAACACCACGAAACTATCAGGACACCCCATGAGCAAACCACCCCCCCGCATCGCCCTGATCGGCGAGTGCATGATCGAACTCCAACAACGCGCCGACGGCAGCCTGCAACAAAGCTTCGGCGGTGACACCCTGAACACGGCGGTGTACCTGTCCCGCGCCTTGGGCGACCAGGCATCGGTGGATTACGTCACGGCCTTGGGCGATGACAGTTTCAGTGACGCCATGTGCCGCAGTTGGGCCGAAGAAAACATCGGCCTGGATTTGGTCCAGCGCCTGCCCGGGCGCTTGCCGGGTTTGTACTGTATCCAGACCGATGCGGCTGGTGAGCGACGGTTCCTGTACTGGCGCAACGAAGCGGCAGTGCGCGATTGCTTCACCACGCCGGCCGCCGTGCCGATCCTGGCGGCATTGCCGGATTACGACGTGCTGTATTTCAGCGGTATTACCTTGGCGGTACTGGGCGAGCAGGGGCGCTGCAAGCTCATCGAAACCTTGATCGAGGCCCGTCGCCGAGGTGCCCAGGTGGTGTTCGACAATAACTATCGGCCCAGGCTCTGGGCCTCGGTCGACGCCGCCCGCGCGGCCTATCGCAGCGTACTGCCTTATGTGGAACTGGCACTGCTGACCGTGGACGACGAGCAGGCGCTATTCGGGCATGCCGACAGCCAAGCGGTGTTCGCCGCCTACCAACAGCTCGGCACGCCGGAAGTGGTGCTCAAGCGCGGTGCCGAGGCGTGCCTGATCCGGTGCGATGGGCAATCGTATGAAGTACCGGCCCAGCGGGTCGAGCGGGTGGTGGACACCACGGCGGCCGGGGACTCGTTCAGCGCAGCGTACCTGGCGCGCCGCTTGATGGGTGGCAGCCCTGTGGAGGCCGCCGAGGCCGGGCATCGGTTGGCGAGCCGGGTGATCCAGGTGCCGGGGGCGTTGATTCCCCGAGATTGAGCCCTGCACAGGGTTCACTGTGGGAGCGGGCTTGCTCGCGAAGGCGGTGCGTCAGTTACATTGATCTCAGCTGACCCACCGCTTTCGCGAGCAAGCCCGCTCCCACAGGAGAAGGTTCGGAGCAGCATCAATCCCGGTAGAACACCTGCACCAGGTGGTACCCGAACTTGCTCTTGATCGGCCCATGCACCACCCGCAGTGGCTTCTTGAAGATCACCGCGTCGATCACCCCGACCATCTGCCCCGGCCGCACTTCACCCAGGTCACCGCCACGTTTGCCGGAGGGGCAGGTGGAGTACTTCTTTGCCAGCACGTCGAACGCTTCGCCCTTGGCGATGCGTTGCTTGAGCTGTTCGGCTTCTTCGGCGGTTTTCACCAGGATATGGCGGGCTTGGGCTTTCATCGCAGCGCTGACCTGAACAAAAGGGGGCGATTATGCCTCAACTCAGGAGGCATGGTTGATCATCGTCCGAATCTTGTTCGCCAGCAAATCCAAGGTGAAAGGCTTGGCGACCATGTCCATGCCCTGTTCCAGGAAACCCTGGCGTTCGGCGGCTTTTTGCGCATAACCGGTCATGAACAACACCTTCAGGTCGGGTCGATACTGGCGGGCGATTTCCGCCAGCTGCCGGCCATTCATGCCGGGCAGGCCGACGTCGGTGACCAGCAGATCGATACGCTGCTCCGACTCCAGCAGCGGCAGGGCGGCCTTGGCGTCTTCGGCTTCAAGGGCGGTGTACCCCAGCGCCTGCAACAGATCGAGCACCAGCATCCGCACCGCCGGCTCGTCTTCCACCAACAATACGGTTTCGCCTGCGATTGCGGCTGGAGCCTCCACGGTGGTGGGCTGCGTCGGTGGTTCGACAGGCGCCACGTGCAGCCGCGGCAGGTACAATTGCACTCGTGTGCCCTGGCCCGGTACGCTGTCCAGGTTCAGCAGCCCTCCCGACTGTTGAGCAAACCCGTAGATCATCGACAGCCCCAGGCCGGTGCCCTGGCCGATGGGTTTGGTGGTGAAGAAGGGATCGAATGCCTTTGCCAGCACGGACGGAGTCATGCCGCTGCCATTGTCGCTGACGGCAATCATCACGTAGTCCCCGGGCTTGACCGGTTCCAGGGTGCTGATGTCGCTGCCGTCGAGGTAGATATTGGCGGTTTCGATGGTGAGCTCGCCGCCGTCGGGCATCGCATCTCGAGCGTTGATCACCAGGTTGAGCAGGGCGTTTTCCAACTGGCTGGCATCGGTGCTGACGGGCCAGAGTTCATCGGCCAGTTGCAGGCGCAGCGCGATGTGGTCACCGGTGGTTCGGCTCAGCAGGTCTTCAAGGGACAGCACCAGGCTATTGGCGTCCAGCGGCTTGCGGTCCAGGGACTGGCGTCGGGAAAAGGCCAAAAGCCGGTGGGTCAGGGCCGCGGCGCGGTTGGCCGATGACACCGCCGCTTCGGTAAAGCGTCCGATCTCGTCGACGCGGCCGTTGGCGATGTAGCGCTGCATCAGGTCCAGGCTGCCGAGAATACCGGTGAGCATGTTATTGAAGTCGTGGGCGATGCCCCCGGTGAGCTGGCCCACGGCCTCCATCTTCTGGGCATGGCGCAACGCTTCTTCAGCGCGCTCGCGTTCGAACATCTCGTTTTGCAGGCGGTGGTTGGCTTCGGCCAGTTGCTGGGTGCGGGCGATGACCCGTTCTTCCAGGGTTTCGTTGAGGTTGCGCAGGGCTTCCTCGGTTTTCTTGCGCTCGGTCTCGTCGATCACAAAAATGTAGAAGCCGTTCACCGTGCCGTCCGCACCATGGCGAGGCAAGTAGTTGGTCAGTGCATGTCGCGGCCGGCCGTCGCGGTGGTCCGACAGCACGGCAAAGCTGCATGGCTTGCCCGCCAGGGCTGCGGCAATCTGTTCGGCGCGAGCCGCATAGCCTTCTTCGCCGATCACTTCGCGAATGGTCTTGCCATAGAGTTCCTGCGGGGTCAGCCCGAACCAGTCCAGGTAGGCGCTGTTGTTCAGGCGGAAGCGCTCTTCGCGGTCCACGTAGCTGATGAGGATCGGCATGGCGTTGATGATCAGTTGCAGCTCGGTCTGGCTCTGGCGCAGGGCCTGTTCGGTGCGCTTGCGCTCGGTCAGGTCCAGAGCCGCGCCGAGAAAGCGCCTGGGGCGGCCGTGGCGATCCTTGTAGCAGCGACCGCGCACGAACACCCAGCGTAGTTCGCCGTCGGGCTGCAACAGACGGTACTCTTCGGCATATTCGGTCCCGTGGGTGATGCAGTGCTTGATGCTGCGGGCGACCATCGCCCGATCCTCGGGGTGCACGCCTTCGAGGTAGGCACTGATGGGCAACTGCCGCGACAGACTGGGATCGACACCGTGCAGGAGGGCGAAATGCGCGTCGGCGATGAAGCGGTCTTCGCTGATGTCCCAGTCCCAGGTGCCCAGCGCATCGGCCGCCGCCAAAGCAAGTTGCAGGCGCTCTTCGCTTTCCTGCTGGGCCTTGAGGCTGGCTTCGGAACGGCGTTCGAACTCCAGAGCCAGGCGTCGCCGCTCGCTGGTCTCGATGGCGGTGACCAGAATGCCGGCCACGGCACCGCCTTCGTTACGCACGGGGCTGTAGGTCAGGTCCAACCAAAGGTCGCAGAGGCGGCCGGCAAAGGGCAGGCGCCATTGCTGGTCGCGGCTGGCGTGCGTGCGGCCTTGCAACACGTCGTTATAAATCGGCGCGCTGACGCTTTTGAGTTCAGGCCATGCCGTGTGGGTCGGCTGGCCGAACGCCTGGGGATGTTTATCGCCGGCCAGGCGGGAAAAGGCGTCGTTGTAGAAGTGGATCAGTTGCGGCCCCCACAGCAAGGCCATCGGCATCGGCGAGTTCAGCACGATGTCCACGGCGGTGCGCAGGCTCTGGGGCCAGGTTTGGGCAGCGCCCAGCGGGCTGGAGCTCCAGTCCAGTCGCTCGATCAGGCGCTGTGTGCCGCTGCTGGCGGGTGTTGCGTTCATCACGGAATCCCTGGGTGGCGTGTCGCGTCTACTATTCTCTCAGGAAGGCAAGCGCGGGTTGGTCTGCAGAGGTACGTGCTCGGGTCAGCTTGTTTCATTGATGTCTCGCGGAAGTTTCAGTCCATGGAAATCGATCCTTTGTTACGCATCCTGGCCAGCCAGGAAGGCTCCGATCTTTACCTGTCCACCGGGGCGCCGCCGTGTGCCAAATTCGAAGGCGTGCTCAAGCCCCTGGGCAACCAGGCGTTCAAGATCGGTGACATTGCCGGGCTCGCCGAGTCTCTGATGGACGCCGAACAGCGTCTTGAGTTCGATCGGGAATTGGAAATGAACCTGGCCATTTCCCTCTCGGGTGTCGGGCGATTCCGGGTCAATATCTTCAAGCAGCGCAATGACGTGTCCATGGTGATCCGCAACGTCAAGCTGGACATCCCGCGCTTCGAGGACCTGAAACTGCCCAAGGTGCTGCTCGACACCATCATGCAGAAGCAGGGGCTGATGCTGTTCGTCGGCGCGACGGGGTCAGGCAAGTCCACTTCCCTGGCGGCGCTGATCGACTATCGTAATCGCAACAGCAGCGGCCACATCATCACCATCGAAGACCCGGTGGAGTACATCCACCGGCACAAGAAGTCGATCATCAACCAGCGGGAAGTCGGTGTCGACACCCGCAGTTTCCAGGCCGCCCTCAAGAACACCTTGCGCCAGGCACCGGATGTGGTGCTGATCGGCGAGATTCGCGACCGTGAAACCATGGAGCACGCCCTGGCCTTTGCCGACACCGGGCACCTGGTGATTTCCACTCTGCATGCCCACAACGCCAATCAGGCCTTGGACCGGGTGATCAACTTTTTTCCGGAAGAACGCCGGCCGCAACTGTTGAGCGACCTGGGCAACAACCTCCTGGCATTCGTGTCCCAGCGCCTGGTGCGCACCCGTACCGGCCAGCGCCGAGCCGCGGTGGAGGTCATGCTCGGTTCGCCCACGGTGGCCGACCTGATCCGGCGCAACGAGTTGGGCGAACTCAAGGGCATCATGGAAAAGTCGGAAGAGCTGGGCATGCAGACCTTTGACCAGGCCTTGTTCAACCTGGTGGTCGAAGGGGTGCTCGATGAGGAAGAAGCCCTGAAGAACGCCGATTCGGCGAACAACCTGCGGTTGCGATTGAAGCTGCATGCCGAGTCGGGTGCCGCGCCTGCGGCCGATCAGGCGGCGGGGGAGTGGGGGTTGATGGATTGATGGGGGTTGGCACATTCCCTGTGGCGAGGGGATGAATCCCCTCGCCACAGATAAATCCCCTTGCCACAGGAGACTGGTTACTGTGGCTAAGTGAGCAGCTCCGGCCGATCCCGAAACTGCTCCAGCGCCTGCGGGTTGGCCAGGGCGTCGGTGTTTTTCACCACTTCGCCATGCACCACGTTGCGCACCGCCAGCTCCACCACCTTGCCACTGATGGTCCGCGGTATATCGTTGACCGCCAGGATCTTCGCCGGTACATGGCGCGGCGTGGTGTTGGCGCGGATGACCTGGCGGATCCGCTGCTCCAGGGCGTCATCCAGGACCAGGCCCTCTCGCAGACGCACGAACAGCACCACCCGCACATCCCCCTGCCATTGCTGGCCGATGGCGACGCTGTCCAGCACCTGTTCGACCTTTTCCACCTGGCGATAGATCTCCGCCGTACCGATGCGCACGCCACCGGGGTTGAGCACCGCGTCGGAGCGACCATGGATCAGGAAACCGCCATGGGGCAGTTCCTCGGCGTAATCGCCTTGGGCCCATACGCCGGGGAACTGGCTGAAGTAGGACGCACGGAGCTTTTCCTGCCGGGGGTCGTTCCACAAGCCAATGGGCATCGCCGGGAAATGCCGGGTGCACACCAGTTCACCTTTCTCGCCGATGACGGCCTTTCCGGCTTCGTTCCAGACCTGTACCGCCATGCCCAGGCTCTTGCCCTGCATTTCGCCGCGCCGCACCGCCGACAGTGGGTTGCCGTTGACGAAGCAGGACACGATGTCGGTGCCACCAGACATCGAAGCCAGGCAAACGTCGGGCTTGAAGTCGCGGTACACGTAATCGTAGCTGTGGGGCGCCAGTGCCGAGCCGGTCGAGAGCAGGGTCCTGAGGCTGCCCAGGTCGTGGGTCTGCCGCGGCTTCAAGCCCTGGCTCTCCAGGGCGGCCAGGAACTTGGGGCTGGTGCCGAACACACTGATGCGCTGCTGGTCGATCAGGTCCAGCAAGCGCTCGGGGCCGGGGTGGAACGGTGAACCGTCATAAAGCACCACCGCACTGCCGACCGCGAGGGCAGACACCAGCCAGTTCCACATCATCCAACCGCAGGTGGTGTAGTAGAACAGCCGGTCCTCGGTATCGAGGTCGACGTGCAGTCCATGCTCTTTGACGTGTTGCAGCAGCACGCCGCCGGTACCGTGGACGATGCACTTCGGTACACCGGTGGTGCCGCTGGAGTACAGGATGTACAGCGGATGGTCGAACGGCACGGCAACGAATTGCGGCTCGCCGCCGGCTTGATAGAACCCGTCCCACAGCGCGACGCTGGCCGCGGTCCTGAAATCCTCAACACTGGCGTCCGGCTGGGCATAGGGCAGCACGATCAGCTGTTGCAGCGAGGGCAGCCGTTCGAGGATTTCGTTGACCTTGGGCCGCTGGTCGATGACCTTGCCGGCGTAGCGGTAACCGGCGCAGGTAATCAGCACCTTGGGCTCGATCTGGCCGAAACGGTCGATCACCCCCTGGGTGCCGAAGTCCGGCGACGAACAGGACCAGATCGCCCCCAGGCTGGTGGTGGCAAGCATGGCCACCAGGGTCTGCCAGGTGTTAGGCATGCACGCGGCGACACGGTCGCCTTGGGTGACACCGGCCGCTTGCAAGCTTTTTTGCAGACCGGCGACGTGGGCAGCGAGCTCGTCCCAGGTCAGTTGTTCCTGGCCGCCGTTTTCGTCGATGGCCACCACCGCCGTCGCGGTGTCGCGACGGCGCAGCAAGTGTTCGGCAAAGTTCAGCGTCGCCCCTGGGAACCAACGGGCGCTGGGCATGTGCGTGCCTTCCTGCAGTACCTCGATGGGCGCCTGGTGAAAGCGGATCTCGAAGAAATCGACGATGGCCTGCCAGAACGCTTCGCGCTGGTCAATGCTCCAGGCGTGAAGGGCGGGATAGTCATTGAGTTGCAGGTGGTGCCGTTCGTTAATGAGCCGGCGAAAGGCATTCATGCGCGACCGCGCGATGCGTTCAGGGCTGGGTTGCCAGAGGGTGTCGGACATGGCGTGCCTCTTATTCTTTATGTACACACAAACTATAGAGCGAGCCGGGGCGTCAGGTGGAATCCGATCTTGTGGCGAGGGGATAAATCCCCTCGCCAAGGTAGTCGCCGGGACTTATTGAGCCAACCACCCACCATCGATATTCCACGCCGCGCCACGCACCTGGCTGCCGGCTTCGCTGCACAGGAACAGCACCAGTTCCCCCAGTTGCGGTGGGGTGACGAAGTCCAGGGACGGCTGTTTCTCGGCCAGCAGGTCGTGCTGGGCCTGTTGCGGGTCGATGCCGCTGGCGATGCGATCGTCGATCTGTTTCTGCACCAGCGGGGTCAACACCCAGCCCGGACAGATGGCGTTACAGGTGACGTTGCTGGTGGCGGTTTCCAGGCCGACCACCTTGGTCAGGCCGATCACCCCGTGCTTGGCCGCGACATAGGCGGCCTTGCCCACCGAGCCGACCTGGCCGTGTACCGAGGCGATGTTGACGATCCGCCCCCAGCCTTTGCTGCGCATCCCCGGCAAGCTCAGGCGGGTGGCATGGAACACCGAGGACAGGTTGATAGCGATGATCGAGTCCCAGCGCTCCACCGGGAAATCCTCGACGGCGGCCACATGCTGGATGCCGGCGTTGTTCACCAGGATGTCGACGCCGCCGAAGTCCCGCTCGGCATAGGCGAGCATGTCGGCGATCTGTGCCGGGTCACTGACATCGGCCGGATGATGGCCAACCTTGCCGCCGAATTGCTGCACTTCGGCGATCACCGCCGACGCATCGCCAAAGCCGTTGAGGATCAAGTTGGCGCCGGCCTTGGCCAGGCTCAGGGCGATGCCCAGGCCGATGCCGCTGGTAGAGCCGGTAACCAGGGCAGTCTTGCCGGAAAGAGTGGTCGTCATAGGAACCTCATACAATGCCAGTGGCGTAGAACACACCGATCACCACGAAAACCGCGAGGGTCTTGATCAGCGTAATGCAGAAAATGTCTTTGTAGGCTTCGCGGTGGGTCAGCCCGGTGACCGCCAGCAAGGTGATCACCGCGCCGTTGTGAGGCAGGGTGTCCATGCCGCCGCTGGCCATGGCCGCAACCCGGTGCAGCACTTCCAAGGGAATGTTGGCGGCATGGGCGGCGCTGATGAAGGTTTCGGACATCGCCGCCAGGGCGATGCTCATGCCACCCGACGCGGAGCCGGTGATGCCCGCCAGCAGCGTCACGGTCACGGCTTCGTTGACCAGTGGGTTGGGAATGCTCTTGAGCCAGTCGGCCAGTACCAGGAAGCCCGGCAGCGAGGCGATGACCGCGCCGAAGCCGTATTCCGAGGCGGTATTCATCGCCGCGAGCAGCGCACCGCCTACCGCACTTTTACTGCCTTCGGCCAGCTTGCTGCGAATGGCCCGGTAGCCGAACAGCAGGACCATGATGATGCCCACCAACAATGCGGCCTGTACCGCCCAGATCGCGGTGAGTTTGGCCACGTCGCTGGTCACCGGTGCCGCCATGCCCGGCAGCGCCAGGCTGTGGGTCTTGCCGTACCACTGGGGGATCCACTGGGTGAACAGCAGGTTCATGATGCCGACCGCCAGCAGCGGCGAAACGGCGATCCACGGGTTGGGCAGCTTGATGTCTTCGGCGGTTTCCGGCTCGTTGCGCAGTTCGGTGCCGTAGCCTTCGCCCACGCGCTGGGCCTTGTTGCGCTGGCGTTGCAGGAACAGCATGCCGATGCTGAACACGAACAACGTGCCGATCACACCCAGCCACGGCGCGGCCCAGGCGGTGGTGTTGAAGAAGGTGCTGGGGATGATGTTCTGGATCTGCGGCGTGCCGGGCAGGGCGTCCATGGTGAAGGAAAACGCACCGAGGGCGATGGTGGCCGGGATCAGGCGCTTGGGGATATTGCTCTGGCGGAACATTTCGGCGGCGAACGGATACACCGCGAACACCACGACGAACAGCGACACACCGCCATAGGTCAGCAAGGCGCAGACCAGCACGATCACCAGCATCGCCTGGCGCGTGCCCAGCAAGCGAATCGCCGCGGCCACGATGGAGCGGGAGAAGCCCGACAACTCGATCAGCTTGCCGAACACCGCGCCGAGCAGGAACACCGGGAAATACAGTTTGATGAACCCGACCATTTTCTCCATGAACACTCCGGTGAAGGCAGGGGCGACGGCGGAGGGGTCGGTAAGCAGGACGGCGCCGAGGGCGGCGATGGGGGCGAAGAGGATGACGCTGTAGCCACGGTAGGCGGCAACCATCAGCAGCGCGAGGGCCGCCAAGGCAATGATCACACTCATGGTGTGTCTCCTGGGATTGTTATTGTTGTGGTGAAGCGGTGGGAGACTGTTTAGCCATTTTTATGCCAGTTGTTTAACTTGTTGAAATATATAGGGATTTTTAATGGTTGATTAGAGTGGTGAAAAACTTTGTCTCTGTTTTGAGATTTTTTGAGAGGCTACTGGCCTCATCGCGAGCAGGCTCGCTCCCACAGGGAAGTGGGGTATTGCTGAGGAATGCGCTCCACTGTGGGAGCGAGCCTGCTCGCGATGAGTGCGAAGCACTCAAAAAATAGCTAGTCTAAAAACAGAGATATGTTGTCTCTTTATGGAGACTCTGCAATCCCCAACGCCACCATCTTCTTGTACAACGTCGACCGCCCCAGCCCCAACCGCTCCGCCGCTTCGATCACCTTGCCGCCGCACTGCGCGAGGGTGGTTTCGATCAGCTGACGGTCGAATCGGGCCCGAGCCTGGGCGAAGGTTTCCTGAGGCAATGACTCCAGGTTCGCGCTGGCTGTGCGGGTCACCGGCGTGAATGTGCCGATGGCCGCGTGGATGTCGGCAGCGGTGAGTTGCAGGTTATCGCTGAGCAGCGCGGCCCGCTCCAGCACGTTGCGCAGCTCGCGGATGTTGCCTGGCCAGGCGTGTTGCCCCAACAGATCGAGGGCGTCGGGGTTAAGTTCGTGCTGGCTGCGCAGGTCTTCGAGGATCGCCTCGCTCAGGGCCGGCAGGTCATCCAGGCGCTCGCGCAGAGGCGGGACCTGGATCGGCAGCACATTGAGGCGGTAGTACAGGTCGGCGCGGAACTCACCGCGCTTGATCGCCGCTTCCAGATCCATGGACGTGGCAGCGATTACACGGACATCGCTTTGCAGCACTTCGTTGGACCCCACCGGTTCATATTCCTTTTCCTGCAGCACCCGCAGCAGTTTGCTTTGCAGCGGCAGCGGCATGTCGCCGATCTCGTCGAGGAACAACGTGCCGCCCTGGGCGATCTGCAGCTTGCCGGCGCGGCCCTTGCGGTCGGCCCCGGTGAACGCTCCGGGCGCGGTGCCGAAGAACTCGGCTTCCAACAGCGATTCGGGAATCGCCGCGCTGTTGATGCTGACGAATGCCTTGTGCGCCCGTGGCGAGGCGCTGTGGATCGCCTGGGCCAGCAGCTCCTTGCCGGTGCCGGTTTCGCCAAGCAGCAACACCGGGGAATCGGTGCTGGCGCTACGGCGGGCACGGCGCTTGACCTCCAGGCCGGCGCTGCTGGTGCCAATGAAATGGGCGAAGTTGTACTTGGTCTGCCGCGCCCGCAGCAGCGAACGGGTCGAGGCCAGTTCTTCCTGCATACTCTGGTAGCGCTTGAGCATCGGCGACAGGCTATGCAGTTCACCGAACAAGGCAAAGCCGATGGCGCCGATGACCGCGCCGGTGCTGTCATGGATTGGCAGGCGCATGACCACCAGCGGCTCCTTGGGCATCTCCTGCATGTCCAGCAGGATCGGTCGCCCGGTGCGCACCACTTCCCGTAGCAGGCTACCGGGGATCACGCTCTCGCAGGCCCGGCCAATGGCTTCCTGGGCCGAGTTCAGGCCGAAGCGCCGGGCGTAGCGCTCGTTCATCCAGACGATGTTGGCGTCACGGTCGACGATCACCGTGCCTTCGCTGGACTGTTCGATGATCTCGAACAAGGAGCGAATCGCCAGGGTGCGTACGCGCTGGTAGTCCTTGAGGTTTTCGGTGGGGGTCATGGTCTGGTCCGGGTTGTGTATTGCCTGTCAGGCCGCCATCGCGAGCAGGCTCGCTCCCACAGGTGACCGCATTCCAATGTGGGAGCGAGCCTGCTCGCGATGGGCGCGACACGGTGTCAAGTCATGCGCCGCATTATGCCCACCCCGGATGCGCCGCCGCCAACAGCTCCTTGGTGTAAGGGTGTTTGGGTGCGTCGAACACCTCATGGCTGGCGCCGCATTCGACCACCTTGCCGTCCTTGATCACGATCATGTCATGGGCCAGGGCGCGCACCACCGCCAGGTCATGGCTGATGAACAAGTAGGTCAGGCCGTGCTTCTCCTGGAGCTGGCGGAGCAGGGCGACCACTTGTTTCTGCACGGTACGATCCAGTGCCGAGGTAGGCTCGTCCAGCAGGATCAGGGCCGGCTTGAGCACCAGGGCCCGGGCAATGGCGATGCGCTGGCGTTGGCCGCCGGAAAATTCGTGTGGGTAGCGATGGCGACTCTGCGGGTCGAGGCCGACTTCGTTGAGGGCCTGGATAACCCGGGCCTCGCACTCCTGGGCGCTGGACGGACTGTGGACTTCAAGGCCTTCGCTGATGATCTGCTGCACCGACATCCGTGGACTGAGGCTACCGAACGGGTCCTGGAACACCACCTGCATCTGCTTGCGCCACGGCCGCAGTTCTTTCTGCGACAGCGCGTCGAGGGCTTCACCCTGGAAGCGGATGCTGCCTTCGGATTCGATCAGCCGCAGGACCGCCTGGCCGAGTGTGGACTTGCCGGAGCCGGATTCGCCGACGATGCCCAGGGTTTTGCCGCGCTGGATGTTCAGGCTGATGCCGTCGACGGCGCGCAGGTATTCCTTGCGCCGGAACAACCCGCCGCCCAGGGCGAAGCTGACTCGCAGGTCCTGGACCTGCAGCACGTCTTCGCGCTCGTCCCGGGGCAGGGCTTCACCCTCCGGTTCGGCGTGCAGCAGTTCACAGCTGTAGGGATGCTTCGGCGCGCTGAAGAGGGTTTCGCACGGCGCCTGCTCGACGATTTCCCCGGCCTTCATAACGCACACCCGCTGGGCGATGCTGCGCACCAGGTTCAGGTCGTGGCTGATCAACAGCAAAGACATGCCGAGCCGTTGCTGGAGGGACTTGAGCAGCAGCAGGATTTTGCGTTGCACGGTCACGTCCAGCGCCGTGGTTGGTTCGTCGGCGATCAACAGCTCTGGTTCACAGGCCAGGGCCATAGCAATCATGACCCGTTGCCGCTGGCCGCCGGAGAGCTGGTGCGGGTAGGCCTTGAGCCGTTCGACGGGTTTCTGGATGCCCACCAGGGCCAGCAGTTCCAGGATGCGCTGGCGTGCTGCTTTGCCGCCCAGGCCCTTGTGCAGCATCAGGGTTTCGCCGATCTGCTTTTCGACGCTGTGCAGCGGGTTGAGGGAGGTCATCGGCTCCTGGAAGATCATCGCAATGCGGTTGCCGCGCAGCGCCCGCAGGGTGCTGGCCTGGGCACCGACCAGTTCCTGGCCGCGATAGCGAATACTGCCGCTGGTACGGCTCTCGGTTGGCGGCAGCAGTTGCAGGATCGAATGGGCCGTCACCGATTTGCCGGAGCCCGATTCACCCACCAGGGCCAGACACTCGCCGGGGCGGATATCCAGGCACAGGTTGCGCACGACGGCGTGGTCGTTGAAGACCACGCTCAGGTCGCGGATTTCGATCAGGTTGTCACGCACGTCCAGATCAGGACCTGGGATCGAATGCATCACGCAAAGCCTCGCCAATGAACACCAACAGGGAAAGAATCAAGGCCAGGGTGAAGAATGCCGTCAGTCCCAGCCAGGGTGCTTGCAGGTTCTGTTTGCCTTGCGCAATCAACTCGCCCAGGGACGCGCTGCCGGCCGGCATGCCGAAGCCGAGGAAGTCCAGGGCGGTGAGGGTGGAGATCGCTCCGGTGAGGATGAACGGCAGATAACTCAGGGTCGCGTTCATCGCGTTGGGCAGGATGTGCCGCACGATCACCTTGCGGTCAGTCAGGCCCAGGGCCCTGGCGGCCTTGACGTATTCGAGGTTGCGCCCGCGCAGGAACTCGGCGCGGACCACGTCCACCAGGGCCAGCCAGGAGAACAGCGCCATGATCCCCAGCAACCACCAGAAATTCGGCTCGACGAAACCGGAGAGGATGATCAGCAGATAGAGCACCGGCAGCCCGGACCAGACTTCCAGCAGGCGTTGGCCCAACAGGTCCACCCAGCCGCCGTAATACCCCTGCAACGCCCCGGCGGCGATGCCGATCAGCGCGCTGATGGCCGTCAGCGCCAGGGCGAACAGGATCGATACCCGGGCGCCGAAGATCACCCGGGCCAGTACGTCACGGGACTGGTCGTCGGTGCCCAGCCAGTTCACCGAGGTGGGCGGGCTCGGGGCCGGTTGGTTGAGGTCGTAGTTGGGGGTGTCGTCGCTGAACGGGATCGGCGGGAACAGCAGCCAGCCGCCGTCCTTGCGGATCAGGTTCTGCACGTAGCTGCTGCGGTAGTCGGCCTGGAACGGTAGCTGCCCGCCAAATTCCTGTTCGGTGTAGCGCTTGAACACCGGGAAGTACAGCGAGTGCTGATAGCTCACCACCAGGGGCTTGTCATTGGCGATCAGCTCGCCGCCCAGGGTCAGGATGAACAGACCGATGAACAGCCACAGCGACCACCAGCCGCGGCGGTTCTTCTTGAAACGCTCGAAACGCCGTCGGCCCAGGGGCGAGAATCTGAGCATCAGGCGTTCCTCGCGGCGAAGTCGATGCGCGGGTCCACCAGGGTGTAGCAGAGGTCGCCGATGAGTTTGATCAGCAGGCCGAACAGCGTGAAGATGAACAGCGAACCGAATACCACCGGATAGTCCCGGGATACGGCTGCCTCATAGCTCATGCGGCCCAGGCCATCGAGGGAGAAGATCACCTCGATCAGCAACGATCCGGCGAAGAACACGCTGATGAACGCCTGGGGAATTCCCGACACCACCAACAGCATGGCGTTGCGGAACACGTGCCCGTATAGCACCCGTCGTTCACTCATGCCCTTGGCTCGCGCCGTGACCACGTATTGGCGGGTGATTTCATTGAGGAACGAGTTCTTGGTCAGGATGGTCAGGGTGGCGAAGCCGCCGATCACCAATGATGTGACCGGCAGCACCAGGTGCCAGAAGTAATCGGTGATCTTGCCCAGGGTCGACAGCGATTCGAAGTTGTCCGACACCAGTCCGCGCACCGGAAACCAGTTCAGCGACGTCCCGCCCGCGAACATCACGATCAGGAACATTGCGAAGAGGAACGCCGGCATCGCATAACCGATGATGATCGCCGTGCTGCTCCAGATATCGAAGGCCGACCCGTGATGCACCGCCTTGCGGATGCCCAGTGGAATCGACACCAGGTAGGTGATCAGCGTCGCCCACAACCCGAGGGAAATGGTCACCGGCATCTTTTCCAGGATCAGGTCGGTGACCGTGGCGCCCCGGAAGAAACTCTTGCCGAAGTCCAGGCGGGCGTAGCTGCTGAGCATCAGCCACAGGCGTTCATGGGCCGGTTTGTCGAAGCCGTATTGTTTTTCGATGTCCTTGATCAGTTGCGGATCCAGGCCGCGGCTGGCCCGGGAGCTGCCGGTCATGGCATTGCCAGAGCTGCCGACGCTGGCGCCACCGATGCCTTGCAGGTGGGCGATGGCCTGTTCCACCGGGCCGCCCGGGGCCGCCTGGACGATGACGAAATTGACCAGCAGGATGATCACCAGGGTCGGGATGATCAGCAGCAGGCGTCGTGCGATATAAGCCCACATCAGTGACGCCCTCCAGAGGTACCACGCCTGATTCGCTCGGCGGTCATCTGCTCATTGGTCAAGGGCGTGGTGCTGACTTCCCACCAGCTCTCGATGGCCTCGTCATTGGCGGCTTGCACCTTGGGCATGCCGAAGCGGTTCCACCATACGGTCGAGCTGCCCGGTGGGTAGTAGTTGGGAATCCAGTAGTAGTTCCATTGCAGCACCCGGTCCAGCGCGTGGGCGTGACGGAGCATGTCGTCCTGGGTGGTGGCCTTGACCAGCCCGTCGATCAGTGCATCGACAGCAGGATTCTGCAATGCCATGTAGTTGTTGGCACCCGGGTCGTTGGCTGCCGCCGAACCGAAGTAATTGTAGAGCTCGGTGCCGGGCGAGGTGCTGACCGGGTAACCGGTGACGATCATGTCGTAGTCGCGACTCATCAGGCGGTTGACGTACTGGGATGGGTCGATGCGCCGGATGCTCATGTCGATGCCGATCTGCGCCAGCGTGCGTTTGTAGGGCAGCAGCAGGCGGTCCATGCCGTTCTGGCTGTTGAGGAAGGTGAAACTCAGCGGCTCGCCCTGGGCATTGACCAGGCGATCACCATCGGGTTTCCAGCCGGCCTGTTCCAGCAGTGCCAGGGCCTGCAATTGCTTGTCGCGGATCACGCCGCTGCCGTCGGTCTTCGGCGCCTGGAACACCTGGGTGAAAACCTCGTCGGGGACTTTCCCGCGCAGCGGTTCAAGGATTGCCAGTTCGCCCGCATCGGGCAGCTCTCGGGCAGCCAGGTCGGTGTTGGAGAAGAAGCTCTGCTGGCGTACATAGAGGTTGCGCATCATCTGCCGGTTGCTCCATTCGAAATCCCAGAGCATCGCCAGGGCCTGGCGTACGCGGCGATCCTGGAACTGCGGCTTTTGCAGATTGAACACGAAGCCCTGGGCCGTTTGTGGGGCTTCGGTGGCCAGGTGGGCTTTCTGCAGGCGCCCGTCGCGCAGCGCCGGGCTGTCGTAGCCGATGGAAAAACCCGTGGCGGAGAATTCGCGGTTGTAGTCGTAGGCGCCGCCACGCAGTACCTGGCGCGCCACATCGGTGTCGCCGAAGTACTCGATGCTGAAATGATCGAAGTTATAGAGCCCTCGGCTGACCGGCAGGTCCTTGCCCCACCAGTCGGCGTTGCGTTCGAAGGTGATGCTGCGCCCGGAATCGACCTTGCCGACCCGGTACGGCCCGCTGCCCAGCGGCGCTTCATAGCCACCTCCGCTGGCAAAGTCGCGGGTTTTCCACCAATGCTCGGGAAACACCGGTAGGGTGGCGATATCCAGGGGCAGGGTGCGGTTTTCGTTGCTCTTGAAATCGAAGCGAACGGTGCGCTCGCCTTCAACTTCGACGCCTTTGACGGCCGCGAACTGGGTGCGATAGCGCAGGCTGCCCTGGGTCATCAGCAGCTCGAAGCTGTAGCGCACGTCTTCGGCGGTGATGGGCTTGCCGTCGGCAAAGCGGGCCTTGGGGTTCAGGTAGAAGCGCAGGGACAGGCCGTCATCCGCGCGTTCCATGCTTTGTGCCACCAGGCCGTAGACGGTGTAGGGCTCATCCAGGGAGCGTTGGGCCAGGGGCGAATACAGCATGCCGTCGATCTGGCTGACCCCGATGCCTTTGTCGATGTAGGGCAGCACGTGATCGAACTGGCCGATCTCGATGGCCGAGCGGCGCAGGGTGCCACCCTTGGGAGCCTGGGGATTGGCATAGGCGAAATGGCTGAAGCCATCGGGGTACTTGGCCGGTTCACCATAGACGGTCAGGGCATGTTGTGGTGCGGCAGACACACCGGCGGCGCCTGTCAGCAGGAGCGCGGCAGCCAGAAACAGAGAGGGAAACACCAGTCGCATTGTCAGCCTTAAAGCCGGGTGATCGATGACCACGATTTTTACGCGAGCGGCGCGCTGATCGCCAGCCCTATGGTCAAGGAGTGGTGCGAGAAACTGCGGTGGCGAGGGAGCAAGTTCCCTCACCACCGTCACGCTCAGTCCTGGCGGCTGGTCACTTCCAGCAAGTGATAGCCGAACTGGGTCTTGACCGGGCCCTGTACCACGTTGATCGGTGCGCTGAACACCACGGTGTCGAATTCTTTGACCATCTGGCCCGGGCTGAACGAACCCAGGTCGCCGCCCTGACGGCTGGACGGGCACGTGGAGTTGGCTTTCGCGATTTCGGCGAAATCGGCACCGGCTTCGATCTGGGTCTTGAGTTCGTTGCACTTGTCTTCGCTGGAAACCAGGATGTGGCGGGCAGTGGCTTTTGCCATGGGAATTTCCTTTCAACAGGTTTAAAGGGGGTGAGCCTACCGGAATCACTGGACGGTTGTTGTCAAAAATGCGTCAAAACCTTGAACCTGCCGATTACAGCCCCGCTTTGCGCAGGCGTTCGGCGTGCCGTACATAAAGTTCCAGCGGGGTTGTCCCCTTGTGCGTGCACCCGGACGGATGATGGATGGCCTGCAGATGATCCATCGGATAGTCGGAGCGGATGACCCTGCCCAGGTGCGAGCTGAAGCGCCCCACCAGCCCGTCGTTCTGTCCGGCTTCGGTGATGAAATATTCGGAGAAGGCCCGGCAGAACACCTGGAAGGGATCCGTCGCCTTGGGCTCTGCGCCGGGTGTTTCTTGCAGCGTGCCGCTCCAGGAGTAGTAGCGCACGCCGTTGACCAGCTCCGGTCCCTTGCTTCCCCAGTTCCTGGGCAGGCCTTGCGGGTATTTGTCGTTGAATGCGCCAACGCCTTCAGTGGTCAGTGCCGCCAATGCGGCGATGGCGTTGTGTGGGAGTCGTGCCTGGCCGCCGAGCAGCGCAATAAAGTCGACAAACAATGTGGCGACCCTGCTCGCGACGTGCTCCGGCAGGCGTCCGGGCGTGAGGGCCTTGCGCAGGAAGTCGGCCAGTTCCGAGCCGTGGTTGGGCCCGCTGACCGAGGTCACCGAGGCGACCTTTCCGGGCGCCAGCGCAGCGGCATAGCGGGACGCCAATGCGCCTTGGCCGTGCCCGATCAGGTTGACCCTGGTGGCCCCGGTTCCGCTCAGGACCCGATCGATCTGGAGTAGCAACTCTTCACCGCGAGCCTCATTGGCGTAGGTGGCCGACAGGTATGGGATGAATGCCCGGGCGCCGGCGCTGCGCAGTGCCTGCTTGATGCCCAGGAAAAGTTCGGAGCCAGCGACCCTGTCAAACCCGAACAAACCATGTACCAACAGGATAGGAAATTGAGTGGTTGCATTCCGTTGCATGTTCGTACCTTTTTCGAAGAGGTTCATGTTGAATTTGCGACACCACTGTAATGCAGCCTCTTGCGCCGGGGTGTAGGAAGAAACCGCTGTGGCCGACCGAAAACGGACTAGAGAAGGCGGGAAGAATCAGAAAAGTGGCCGAATGATGTGTTTGGTTTCGGGATGCGTCTGATAGACCCGGTTGCATGCAGCTACAGTCTCAAGTGCAAGGGACCACCCGCGCTGTCGTCTTGTCTGACTGCGGGTTTGCGAGGAGCAGGTTTTAATGGCTCTGTCAGACGCCGTTACAGGAAAGGGCGTCTTCATCCAAGGATTGGAACCCATACATGACCACTGACCCATTTGGCCGGCGAGCCCGGCTCAGCGCTCGGACGAAACTCCGGGCCCCCATCCTGGCGGCGGCAAAGGGCGGGGTGATCAACCCGGCCTGGAGCAAGGTTGCCATTACTCTCAAACCCTATCCGATGATGACGTGCGGCGATGAAGTGCTGCTGTTCTGGCATGGGCTCAATTCGGACGGCGAGCCGTATCGACATGAGGTCCGCCGGTCCGTCACAGAACGACAGGTCGACCGGGACGTCATCTTCGTCGTGCGCGAGCCCCACATCGCCGAGCTGGACGGCGGCTCGCTGGACATCTTTTATCAAGTCACCGGTAGACGGCTTCCGGCCCCGATGCACTCGGAGCCCCTGCAATTGGTGATCGGTGATGCAGCGCCGCAACTGCTGCCGGCCGTTGCCACCGATGCGGTGGGCGGCAGCCTCGATCCGAAGCGTGTCCCCGAGGGTACCTGCGTGAGCATTCGGCCTTATTCAAGAATGGCTGTCGGGGACCGGCTGATCCTGATCGGCAGCAGGGATTCCAAGGCGCTCTGGCGCGATGTACTGGACATCGAAGCCCATGCCGTCGGCCGCGAAGTCTCGTTCTGGATAGATCACGCACAGATTGCCCCGCACCTGGGGCATCGCCTGGAGCTGGCTTATGTCGTCAGGCGCGGCCATTCCGTACGCCGCGCCGAAACCTTGTCGCTGCACATCGGCGCCCTGGTGCGCCCGCCGCTGAGGGCGCCCCGGATCCCGGGTGTGAAGCAGGGTGAGCTGGATGTCGACGAGCAGGAGAAAGGGGTAACCATTACCATCGACAATGCCGGATTCGAGATTGGCGAGTTGGTCTGGCTGCAATGCGATGGCAGCTACGCCTATGTCAGCGAGCGCGAAATCGCCCCGTCAAACGTCGGCCAACCGATGACCTTCGTGGTCCCGGCGGACTATTGGCAGAGTCAGCGGGGTAGATCGGTGCGGGTTCGCTATCAGGTCGAGCGCCTGGACGATGTGAGCCAGCATTTCGCTGGAGTCGAGATTCATGTGCGCTCCACGAACGCCCTCCCGAAGGAGGGCATGCACGACATTCAGGTGGCTGATAGCAACTGACGGTGGGCCTGACGTAGCAGTTGCTCGGTGGATTCCCAGCCAAGGCAGCCGTCAGTCACCGATACGCCGTAGCGCATCGACGGGCTGATGGGCTGGCAGCCTTCGAACAGATGGCTCTCGATCATCATGCCGATCAACGCGCGGTTCCCTTGCAGCCGCTGCGCCAGCACGTCGTTGAATACCTCCGGCTGGCGCGAGGGATCCTTGCCGCTGTTGGCGTGACTGCAATCCACCATGATCCGGGCCGGTATCTTCAGGCGGTTCAGATCATTGTGTATCTGCGCGACGCTCTGGCGGTCGTAGTTCGGGCCGCGGTGTCCACCCCGCAGCACCAGGTGGGTGTCGGGGTTGCCCTGGGTCTGGATGATTGCCGGATGCCCCTGGCCGTCGACGCCGAAATGCCGGTGAGGGTGGGCGGCGGAGCGCATGGCGTCGCAGGCGATCCCGACGCCGCCGTCGGTGCCGTTCTTGAAGCCGACGGGTATGCCGAGGCCGCTGGCCATTTCCCGGTGGATCTGCGATTCGGTGGTGCGTGCGCCAATGGCGACCCAACTGAGCAGGTCGTCGAAGTAGTTGGCGGCCATGGGTTGCAACAGTTCGGTGGCGACGGGCAGGCCGAGCTGCAGCATTTCCCGCATCAGTTCCCGGGACAGTGTCAGGCCGCCCGCCATGTCATCGCTACCATCCAGGTCGGGATCGTACGCCAGGCCTTTCCAGCCCACGGTCGTGCGGGGCTTTTCCACGTAGGCGCGCATCACCAGGAGCATGCTGTTGCTCACCTCGCGGGCCAGGCGCGCCAGGTTGGCGGCGTATTCAAGGGCGGATCTCGGGTCGTGGATGGAGCACGGGCCAACAATGACCAGCAGGCGAGCATCCTCACCGTCCAGGATTGCACGGACGGCCTGGCGATGGGCGTCGACTTGTTGGCTCAACGCGTGGCTGAGGGGGACTTGATGTTTGAGCTGCAACGAGCTGGGCAGACGCAGGGTCAGGGCTTCATTGGCAGGGTTGAGCGTGGACAGCGGCAAAGCGGAGACGGACGAATTCATGATCTGGCTTCCTGGGCGTGCAGCGGGTTCGTTCCCGCGCCGGCCCTAGTGGGGTGTTCGACAGTTGGCCGTACTGGCCTTAAGTGTTGGCATGCCACCGATAGGTGACCGATCGGAGGCGGCAGGCTGTCCCGAGCGGAGGCTGGTAAATCGCCAGGCGCAAAAGTCGTAACGGTAATAAGTGGCGTAGTTCATGGCTTGACCCTCAAAGTTGTCGGTGTTGCAAAAATACAGGGCTGAAAAAACAAAACCCCCGGTCGGGAGGCCGACCGGGGGTTTATGAACTCTGGAAGGCGACCCGTTAAAGTGGGCGCCGGTTGGGTATCAGGCGCGCCAGTGGCTAAACCAATACCCAAAATAAAAGTTGGCCGGAGCAGCAACGCTGTTCGCCCGGGCAGCCGCAACCGAGCGCGGGGCGCTGACGGCTTGAAGCGGTGAGAGGGCGTTGAACATGGTCTGTCTCCGATGAATGGTCCCGAGCTTACCGAGGCTGGGGCTCCGATTCAATAAGAAGTTTCTATCGCCGAGATGCAATTGTTCGTGGCATTGAGTCTGGCTGACATTATGACAAACTCTGGTCTTGCGCCTGGATGCTGTCATTCGGCTCGCAAATTTCGTTGGCGTTGTTTTGACGAGGTACCCATGAGTTTCCAGTGGCGTGCGGCCACCACCACAGACATCGATTTCGCCCGGCAACTGACCTGCGCCAACATGCTGCCGTATTACCTGCGCCATGATTTGCTCTGGCAGGACGAGGCATTTGACCTGGCATGGATCATTCGCCAGAACTGGCTGATCTGCCGCGAGGACCGGGTGCTGGGGTTTGTCAGTCTGAGCCGCGATGCCAGGGCCTTGTATATCCGGGAATTACAGATCGCCCCGGCGTTCCGGGGGCAGGGCGCCGGGACATGGGCGATTGGACAGGCATGGGACATGGTCGCGTTGGAGCGGCGCCCGGCGTTGCGCCTGACGGTGTTCAAGGACAATCCGGCCAGGAAGCTCTATGAACGCATGGGGCTATACGTCGCGGGTGAGGATGAGTGTTTCCTGAGAATGCAGCGAGACGCTGAGGCTTGAGGCCTCGGATAGCTTGTCCCGGGAAGACTTGCTGTAACTTTTTAATGCCCCTTGGCGCTAGGTCTGCCGGAAGCTTTTTGCTAAGGTGTGAGGCAGTCCATATAAGACCGAATGGTGAGGTGTCTGCTTGATTAGGGTGTTAGTGGTCGATGACCATGATCTCGTTCGTACGGGCATTACACGAATGCTGGCTGACATCGACGGTCTGCAGGTGGTTGGTCAGGCCGAATCCGGGGAAGAGTCCCTGATCAAGGCGCGTGAATTGAAACCCGATGTGGTCCTCATGGACGTGAAGATGCCTGGCATCGGCGGTCTTGAGGCCACGCGCAAGCTGCTGCGCAGTCACCCGGACATCAAGGTGGTCGCGGTAACCGTCTGTGAGGAAGATCCGTTCCCGACCCGGTTGCTGCAAGCGGGCGCGGCGGGTTACCTCACCAAGGGCGCCGGCTTGAACGAGATGGTCCAGGCCATCCGCCTGGTGTTCGCCGGGCAGCGCTACATCAGCCCGCAGATCGCCCAGCAGTTGGCGATCAAATCATTCCAGCCGACCAATGAATCGCCCTTCGATGCGTTGTCGGAGCGGGAAATCCAGATCGCCTTGATGATGGTCGGTTGTCAAAAAGTGCAGATCATCTCCGATAAACTGTGCCTGTCGCCGAAAACCGTCAACACCTACCGTTACCGTATCTTCGAGAAGCTTTCGATCAGCAGTGATGTCGAACTGACGCTGCTGGCAGTGCGTCATGGCATGGTCGATGCCAGCGCCTGATAATGACCGAACTGTTTGATCCCAGTGCTTTCCTGTCCACATGCAGTGGCCGTCCCGGCGTGTACCGCATGTTCGACGGCGACGCACGCCTGCTGTACGTGGGCAAGGCCAAGAATCTCAAGAAGCGCCTGGCCAGCTACTTTCGCAAGACCGGCCTGGCCCCCAAGACCGCCGCGCTGGTGGGGCGCATCGCGCAGATCGAAACCACGATCACCGCCAACGAAACCGAGGCGCTGCTGCTCGAGCAGACGCTGATCAAGGAGTGGCGGCCGCCGTATAACATTCTGCTGCGGGATGATAAATCCTACCCCTACGTGTTCCTGTCCGATGGGGCGTTCCCGCGCCTGAGCATTCACCGTGGCGCGAAAAAGGCCAAGGGCCGCTATTTCGGCCCTTACCCCAGCGCCGGTGCGATTCGTGAAAGCCTGAGCCTGCTGCAAAAGACCTTCTTTGTGCGCCAGTGTGAAGACAGCTATTACAAGAACCGCACCCGGCCCTGCCTGCAATATCAGATCAAGCGCTGCAAGGCGCCTTGTGTGGGGTTTGTCGAGCCCGAAGTCTATGCTGAGGACGTGCGTCACTCGGTGATGTTCCTGGAAGGTCGTAGCAATGCGCTGGCCGATGAGTTGTCGACCGCGATGGAAGAGGCTGCGATCAATCTGGAGTTTGAAAAGGCCGCCGAGTTGCGCGACCAGATTGGTCTGCTGCGCCGTGTACAGGACCAGCAGAGCATGGAGGGTGGCAGCGGCGACGTCGATGTGATCGCGTCGTTCATCAACCCGGGCGGTGCATGCGTGCATCTGATCAGCGTGCGGGGTGGCCGCGTGCTTGGCAGCAAGAACTTCTTCCCCCAGGTAGGTATCGAGGAAGACGTGGCCGAGGTCATGTCGGCGTTTCTCGGCCAATACTACGTCAGCAGTCCGGAACGCGACCTGCCGAGCGAATTGATCGTCAATGTGGTCCACGAGGACTTCCCGACCCTGATTGAAGCCATCCATACGCTTCGCGGTCGCGAGCTGACCATCAGCCACCGCGTGCGCGGCACCCGGGCGCGCTGGCAACAACTGGCGGTCACCAATGCCGAACAGGCCCTGGGCGCGCGCTTGGCGAACCGCCAGCACGTCGCGGCGCGGTTCGATGCCTTGGCCGATGTCCTCAACCTGGACGAACCACCGCAGCGGCTGGAGTGTTATGACATCAGCCACTCCAGTGGCGAGGCCACCGTGGCGTCCTGCGTGGTGTTCGGCCCGGAAGGCCCGATCAAGTCCGATTACCGCCGCTATAACATCGAAGGCGTGACCGCCGGCGACGACTATGCGGCGATGCACCAGGCACTGATGCGACGCTTCGGCAAGCTGAAGGACGGGGAGGGCAAGCTCCCGGACATCCTGCTGGTGGACGGTGGCAAAGGGCAACTGTCCATGGCCCGCGACGTGCTCAATGAACTGATGGTTCCCGACCTGATCCTCCTGGGCGTGGCCAAGGGTGCCACGCGCAAGGCCGGTTTCGAGACCCTGTACCTGAACGATGCGGCCCATGAATTCACCCTGAAAGGGGATTCCCCGGCGTTGCACCTGATCCAGCAGATCCGTGACGAAGCCCACCGGTTCGCCATCACCGGCCACCGCGCCCGCCGTGGCAAGACTCGCCGCACCTCCACCCTGGAAGGCGTGGCAGGGGTCGGCCCGACACGGCGACGGGACTTGTTGAAACATTTCGGTGGATTGCAGGAGCTGTCTCGTGCCAGCATCGAAGAGATCGCCAAAGCTCCCGGTATCAGTAAAAAGCTCGCAGAGTCGATTTATGCGAACCTGCATAGCGAGTAGAATGCCCGTCAACCTCGCAGCCAGTTGTGCCGATGAATATCCCAAATCTGCTTACCGTTCTACGCGTCCTGCTCATTCCGATCTTCATATTGCTGTTCTATTTGCCGTACCACTGGAGCTACGTGGCCTCCGCTTCGGTCTTCGCTTTCGCCGCTGCGACGGACTGGCTGGACGGTTACCTGGCTCGCCGCCTGGAGCAGAGCACACCGTTCGGCGCTTTCCTCGATCCGGTGGCCGACAAGCTGATGGTCGCAGTGGCCCTGGTGCTGCTGGTGCAGGAACACGGCAACCTCTGGCTGACCTTGCCGGCGGCAGTGATCATCGGTCGTGAAATCGTCGTCTCGGCACTGCGCGAGTGGATGGCCGAGCTGGGTGCTCGCGCCCAGGTCGCGGTGTCGAACCTCGGCAAATGGAAAACCGCCGCGCAGATGCTCGCCCTGGTCATCCTGCTGGCCAACCCCTCGGACTTCAGCTTCTGGGTACTGATGGGCTATGCACTGCTGCTGATTTCCGCCGGCCTGACACTGTGGTCGATGGTCCAATACCTGCGCGCCGCCTGGCCGCATCTGCGGACCGACGTGGACTCGAAATAAAACTTTTTTGAATCAAAGGGTTGACGGCGTAATCTGAATCTATAGAATGCGCCACACCAAGACGCGGGAATAGCTCAGTTGGTAGAGCACGACCTTGCCAAGGTCGGGGTCGCGAGTTCGAGTCTCGTTTCCCGCTCCAATTATTGTTCTATTGGCTTCTATTGAAGTCTGTAGAAATTAAAAAAAAGAGACTTCGGTCTCTTTTTTTGTTTCCGGTAAGTTCCACTTGGTACCACGACTAGCCACGATTTTTTAGTACATTTTTTTGTACATCAATTCGGCATTTGGTAAATCACTTTTTCGTGGTTCTCGCCTCACTGGAAACCGTAAAAATCTCCTCTATTCAAACGAGACGGAGATTGTACGATGGCTCTCACCGATAATGCAGTCCGGCTCGCAAAACCCCGTGCCAAGGACTACACCCTTCCTGACTACAACGGCCTTGCTCTTTTCGTGAATACGAAAGGCGACAAGTACTGGCACTTCCGCTTTTCCTGGGCGGATAAGTAACCCCGTATTTCTCTCGGTACCCATCCTGAAATTAGCCTTACGAGATGCTCGCGCTCTGCGTGATGTTGCCAGGGCGCTGGTCGCTAGGGGGCATCGATCCGCGTGTCCATCGGCAACTGGAACGTAATGCTAGGCGCCTGGCCACGGAAAACACCTAAGAAACGGTTGTTCAGCATTGAAAGTGCTACGCAAAGTTGGGCATCGTGTTTCTGGTCGTGGGTCTCGATAGCCTGGTCGGACCCAGAACGTTCCGCTTCAATTGACCGTCGAGTCGGCTGACAGCGAGGGCGCTCAGGTTGAGATGTAGAGGGGCGCCTTACCTTCGTTGTTCATGGCCAGTTAAGCCTTTGGGCCAGGTGGGTGATCAGTCGGTGGGCAGGTGTAGTTGCACTTCCAGCTACAGCATGCCGTGCTTAATGTAGGGCAATCCTTACTATCGTCTCCAAAATGCTCACTGAAAAACCAGCAGGGTCTGATGGCTGATTGTTGGTTAGAACCTACATCATGCCTGCTGGCATTTTGCTGCGAATCTTTCGTCGCGTAGCGAGCGGCATCGCTGCCTGCCAGCGGCTCGATCGGTATAGGGCGGATCCGTATCAAGCATGGCAATAGATCATGCCGTGGTCCACGCATCCTCCAGTCTTCGTCGCGACCCCACTTGTCGCCTGCCTCCTGACGGCAGGAGAGCAGGGTGTCTATGGCAAGCGCGACTTCGTCAGCGCCTAAACAGTTGTTTTATTAAAGGGTCGTAAAGTAATGAAGAGTGTTTTCGTTGCGACGAAGCTGGGCTTGGGATTCGCGTCCGTCATATTAATTACATTGATTATTGCGCTGGTTGGTTTGGCGGGTGGCAATAACATCAACACCATGCTCAACGAAATGTACGCCAATAACCTGACCCCTATCAAAGACGTGGCGAATGCCAACATGCAGGCCGTTTACCATAATCGTGGGCTTTATGACTACTTGATTTCCGACAAGGCCGAGCAGGGCAATATTGTTGAGAGTATGAATGGAAATAAAGCGAAGATGGCAGAGCTGCTCGATAAATATAGCAAGACCTATCTGACTGATCGCGAAAGGGACCTGCTGAAGAAATTTGATGCCGCCTGGGGCCCTTATGAGTCTTCGGCCAAGAAGGTCTTGACCCTCGCGCAAACCGATAACCTGAAAGCTACGGATCTCATGAATAACGAGACCACGCAGTTGTTTCAGGTCGTTGATGATCTGTTGTCAGATATCGTCGATTTCAACGACCAGTTGGCAAAAGAGGCTTACGATCAAAGTGACGTGGCCGCAAACAGAGCGCAGCAGATTCTCATCGGTCTGCTGATTGCAGCGGTATTGGTTTCAGTCTTGATCGCCTTCCTTATTATCCGTGGTTTGCTCCGGCAGTTGGGCGGCGAGCCGGCGTTTGCGGCGCAGGTGCTCTCCAGGGTTGCAGCGGGGGATCTCGGTGTAACCATCCCTCTACGTAATAACGATACCAGCAGCATGCTCGCCGCGATGAAGAGCATGGTAGAGAAACTTTCGCAAATCATCGGCGAGGTGCGTGGATCGGCCAATGCCTTGACCAGCGCTTCCGAGGAGGTTTCCGCTACCGCACAGTCCTTGAGTCAGGCCTCCAGCGAGCAGGCAGCCAGCGTCGAGGAAACCTCGGCCTCGGTCGAGCAGATGTCCGCTTCCATCGAGCAAAACACCGCAAACGCCCGGGTCACCGACGGTATGGCGGGCAACGCGGCCAAACAGGCCGTTGAAGGCGGCGTGGCGGTCAAGGACACGGTCAGCGCGATGAAGAGCATCGCGGAAAGGATCGGCATCATCGATGACATCGCCTACCAGACCAACCTGCTCGCGCTCAACGCTGCTATCGAGGCTGCCCGTGCCGGTGAGCATGGCAAAGGCTTTGCCGTGGTCGCCGCCGAGGTGCGTAAGCTGGCTGAGCGCAGCCAGGTTGCCGCCCAGGAAATCGGTGAGGTTGCCAAGGGGTCGGTGGCCCTGGCCGAGCGCGCCGGCAGCCTGCTCGATGAGATTGTTCCGGGCATTGCAAAGACCAGCGAGCTGGTCCAGGAAATTGCCGCCGCATCCGCCGAACAATCCTCTGGCGTGGGCCAGATCAATACGGCGATGAACCAGCTCAACCAGATCACCCAACAAAACGCCTCTGCCTCAGAGGAGCTGGCCGCCACCGCCGAGGAAATGAGCGGACAGGCCGAGCAGTTGCAGCAACTGATGAGTTTTTTCAGCCTTGCGGGCCACGGTGAACATGAGCGCGGCGCGCCTCTCTTGACTGCCTCTGCCAGGTCCAGGGTAGTTACCAGCCTGCCGGCCATCAGCGGCGTGGCTGAAACTGATAATTCGGCGGTGCCGAGCGGTTTCGTGCGTTTCCAGGAGTGATGCCGTGGGACAGTCGATCAAGCTGGACAATCACGTAGCCTCCCTGCAGATCCGACAGTATCTGACCTTCACCCTGGCCGGCGAACAGTTTGCCGTGGGCACGTTGAGTGTGAAGGAGATCATTGAGTACGGTGAACTCACCGGTGTGCCGATGATGCCACCCAGCATCCGCGGCGTGATCAATCTGCGTGGGGCAGTGGTGCCGGTGATCGATCTAGAGGTGCGCTTCGGTGGACGGCCGACCGAAGTCGGCCGGCGCACCTGCATCGTCATTCTCGAAGTGGATCGCGGCAATCAGCAACAGGTCATTGGCATATTGGTCGATGCAGTGAACGAAGTGTTGGAAATCAATCTGTCGGACATCGAGCCGCCGCCGGCCTTCGGCGGGCATGTGCGCACCGATTTCATCCAGGGAATGGGCAAGGTCGACGGCCGTCTGGTGATTCTTCTGGACATCGGCCGGTTGCTTTCCGTGGGTGAGCTCGCTGCGTTGGATGAGGTGAGCGAGGCGCTTGAGTTCGGAGAGTCGGATAGTTGACCTCTAAAGTTCGTATGAGCATTTCTGCGCGCCTGATGATCGCGGTTACATTCCCTATCGCGTTGTCAATGATCGGTGGTGGGTTCTTCGTGGGGCTGCATGAAATCGACGTCGCCCACGCGGACCTCAAGCTTTTGAACGAGGAAAAGCTCAAAAGCGTGGAAGAGCTTCTGCAAGTCACCGACACGCTGCTGCGCGACCGTGTGAAGAATGGGATGCGTTTATTGCAAGAGCGCAGTACGTCGATGGGCGGCGCAAGCCTGGGCTCGGATGTCCTGGTCAACAATGTCGCTGTTCCCGACTTGCTGCTCGGAGGGCATCCCCAGGCCAGCGACTTCCGTATCGTCGACTCTGTAACCGCCGATATGGGTGGGGGCAGCGCGACCTTGTTCGCCAGGAACGGCGAAGATTTCGTGCGCATTTCGACCAACGTCATGCTCGATGATGGGCGGCGGGCGATCGGCACTCGACTGGATCCGAAAGGCAAGGCCATTGCAGCCATCCGCCAGGGGAGAGCGTTCTATGGTCTGGTCGACGTGCTCGGCCATCCTTACCTGGCCGGGTATGAACCGATTTTCGACGCTCGCGGCGCAGTCATCGGTATCTGGTATGTCGGTTACAAGATCGAACTGCAAGCGCTTCGGGAAGCCGTAGGCCGCACCAATATCCTGGACAGTGGTTTCATGGCGGTGCTGGATGAATACAACCGGGTTTTGTTCCGGTCGGACAACGTCAGCAGCGAGCAGGTGCTCGCTGTGGTCGAAGGCACTGACGGTGAAGATTGGCAGATCGACACACGCACGTTCGACAAGTGGCCATTTCATCTGATCATGGCTTACCCCAAGGCTGAAGGTGACCGGCAGGGTAACGCGGCGTTCCTGTGTATTGCGGTGAGCGGTGTCCTGTTGTGCCTGCTGGTGATCGCCGTGCTGCAAGTGCTGGTCTCGCGCATGCTCGGCTGCCCCTTGAGTCGGGCGGTCAGTGTGGCCCACCGTCTGGCTGATGGCGACTTGACGATGAAAATCGATGTCACCAGTACGGATGAGGTGGGGCAATTGCTGTCCGCGTTGCAACGTATGCTCAAGCAGCATGTGCAGGTCATCGGCGAAGTACGGGCCGCTGTGAGTATCTTGTCGAGTTCCTCGGAAGAGCTTGCAAGCACTGCCCAGAGCATGAGCCAGGCGAGCGATGAGCAGGCGGCGAATATGAGCAGGACCGAGGCGTCGACCCAACAGGTCTCGGCCTCGATTCTGCGCAACCGGAGCAACGCCAAAGTGACCGAAGACATCGCGCTCGCTGTCGCCAGGGAAGCCGGGGAGGGCGATCGCGCGGTGAAGGAAACATTGCAGGCGATGAAAAGCATCGCAGAAAGGATCGGCATCATCGATGACATCGCCTACCAGACTGACCTGCTCGCCCTGAATGCCGCCATCGAGGCGGCGCGTGCCGGCGTGCATGGTAAGGGCTTTGCCGTGGTGGCCGGCGAGGTGCGCAAGCTGGCCGAGCACAGCCAGGTTGCGGCTCAGGAGATCGGTGAAGTGGCAAAGGACAGCGTGGCATTGGCCGAGCGTGCCGGCAGTCTGCTGGACGAGATCGTTCCCGGCATCGCGAAAACCAGCGTACTGGTCCAAGAGATCGCTGCCGCTTCCGAAGAGCAGTCCTTAGGCGTGGGTCAGATCAGCTCGGCCATGAATCAGCTTAACCAGATTACGCGTCAGAACGCTTCGGCCTCCGGAGCGCTGGCGGCCATGGCCGAGGAAATGAGTGGCCAGGCCGAGCGATTGCAGCGATTGATGGGGTTTTTCACGCTTGAGGGTCACCACGAGCGTGCGCGGTCAGGAGCAATGCAATGAGCTCATTGATTGACGCCGGCAACCTGGTGTTCTGGCTACTTGCGTCCCTGGCGCTAGGCATCGTGGTACTCGTCGTCCTGAGCATTCGCCACCGGTCGGAGCGGCGCATCGACAGGCAGGCAAGTGTTCCAACTGCGTCGCTGGTCGATGCCGGGTCCGACGACCTCGAGCGTTTCAATCGATACGCGATCGAACAACTCAGCGCTATCTCGCAAGTGCTTGCGACAAAGCACCTCGAGATGCCCTCTGACGGGCAAGAGGACGGCGATTCCCGTTGTCATGTGGGTTATGGGGCCATCGGCGAGCAACCCGATGTTCGGTTACACATGGAACTCGGTGAACTTGACGAAAAAGTGCGCCAGCTGAACGGGCTCGCTGCTCGATTACTTGATACAGAGCAGCTCCTTGTCGATATGGACAGGGGGGCATTGTCGACCGCCGACACACCTGCCGCGAACAATCACTACCTCTTTTTTACACTCGGTGGCGAGCGGTTCGCGGTGAGTGCATCCAGCGTCGAAACGATCGTCGGAGCCGCTCGAATCGTTGCCGGGTCCGGTACATCGAAGCGGTTGCGTCGGGCGATCAGATTTCGCGATGCGCTGGTGCCGGTGATCGACTTGGGTTCACATTTCGGTTGGCCGCCGATAGAGATCGGTTCAGGCACCAGCATCATCATTTTCGAAGTGATGCGCGACGACGGCATGCAGATGATCGGTGTTCTGGTCGATGCGGTTGTCAACGTGTTGCCGATCCCTGCGCTGGACATCCAGTCGCCGGCAACATCGAACAGCGGAATTGCGAGCGATTTCATTCGCGGCACCGTCACGATCGACAATCAGGGCGTCACCTTGCTGGATATCGGGCAAGGCCTTTCTGCCAATGAGTTCCTCGCCCTCGGCCCAAGGTGACCTGAAAATGAATAATCCGGTGCTCTCCGATAAAGAGTTCCAGCAGTTTCGCGGCATGATTTTCGAGATTGCCGGGATCAGCATGTCCGATGCCAAGAAGCCGCTGGTCAGCGGTCGCCTGGCCAAGCGCGTCCGCCAGCATGGGCTGTCCGGCTATGGCGAATACTTTCGCCTGCTGATGAGCGAGCGCGCGGAACTGCAGGTCGCGGTGGACCTGTTGACCACCAACGAAACCTACTTTTTTCGCGAGCCGAAGCATTTCGACTTCCTCCGTGAGCGGATCCTGCCGGAGTTGCTCGACCGTTCCAGCTTGCGCGTCTGGAGTGGCGCCTGCTCCTCCGGCGAGGAGCCCTACAGCATCGCCATGACCTTGGCCGATGCCCTCGGCAGTCGACCCTGGGAATTGTTCGCCTCGGACCTCAGTACACGCATGCTGGAAAAGGCCCGCGCGGGCTTGTACGACATTGCCGACGCCGAAAACATTCCACGGCCGCTGTTGAACCGATATTGCCTCAAGGGAGTCGGCGAGCACGCCGGTAAGCTGCTGATAGACCCGGCGTTGTGCAACCGTCTGCGTTTCCAGCAGATAAATTTGAATTCAGCGCTGCCGGAACTGGGTGAGTTCGAGGTGATATTCCTGCGTAACGTAATGATCTATTTCAACCTCGAGACCAAGCGTCAAGTGGTGCGGCGCATGCTGCCGTTGCTCAAGCCGGGTGGCTATTTCATCGTCAGCCACTCGGAGAGCCTGAACGGTGTCTGCGACGAGCTTAAAGTCGTGGCCCCTTCCATCTACCGCAAGCCTCATGCGTAGACCCGACGGCATCATCGAGATCTTTTTGCAGCCGGGCGAGTTGTATTTCGGCGACCGCTACACGCGCATCCGGACTCTGCTGGGCTCCTGTGTATCTCTGGTGTGTTGGCATCCCAGGCTGCTGATCGGCGGCATGTGCCACTTCATGCTGCCGACCCGGCCGCACCCGCCAACCGGGGAGCTGGACGGCCGTTATGGCGATGAAGCCATCGAGCTGATGCTGCGTGAAGCTCGCGTTCACGGCGTCTCGCCCATGGAGTTCCGCATCCAGTTATTCGGCGGCGGCAACATGTTTCCCTCTATCGGTAGGCAAAAGGACAGGCACGTGGGCAAAAAGAACGTCGACGCCGCCAGGCAGTTGCTACAGGTTCACGGTCTGACGTGCAGGGGTGCCCATGTGGAGGGGGTGGGCCACCGCAACCTTATCTTCGACCTGTGGAGCGGCCATGTCTCGCTCAAGCATGTTTCGCCGGCACTGGACCCACGCCAGGGGACGCGCGCATGACGCCCATCAAGGTCATGATCGTCGACGACTCCGCCGTGGTGCGCCAGGTGCTGTCGGCCGTGCTCGCCGCACAGCCGGGGATCGAGGTGATCGGCGCGGCCGCCGATCCGTTGTTCGCCCTGGAGAAAATGCAGCGGCAATGGCCCGATGTGTTGGTGCTGGACGTGGAAATGCCACGCATGGACGGCATCACGTTCCTGAGGAAACTGATGGCTGAGCGACCGACTCCGGTGGTGATCTGTTCTACGCTGACCGAGGCTGGGGCGCAGACCACCCTGCAAGCGCTGGCGGAAGGCGCGGTCGGTATCGTCAGCAAACCCAGGCTGGGGCTCAAGCAATTCCTCCACGAAGCCGTTGACGAACTGGTCCAGGCCATCCAGAGCGCGGCGCGGGCCAACCTGCGCCGTCTGGTCCCCCAGGCTGCTGTCAAATTGTCCGCCGACGCGATCCTGCCAGCCGCAAGTCTGGCGATGGCACAGACCACCGAGACGCTGGTGGCCATCGGCACCTCCACCGGCGGCACCCAGGCGTTGGAAGCGATACTTACGCGCTTGCCGCGGGCCTGTCCCGGCCTGGTCATCGTTCAGCACATGCCGGAACGCTTCACCGCGGCCTTCGCCGAGCGGCTGAATAGGCTGTGTCGGATCGAGGTGCTGGAGGCGCGCAATGGTGACCGGGTAACCCCAGGGCGCGCGTTGATCGCCCCCGGTGGGCGGCACATGCTGCTAACACGAAGTGGTGCCCAATATCACGTGGAGGTTCGCGACGGCCCGCCGGTCAGTCGGCACCGCCCTTCGGTCGACGTGCTGTTTCGCTCCACTGCCCGTGCGGCCGGCGGCAACGCGCTGGGGATCATCATGACCGGTATGGGCGACGACGGTGCGCGCGGCTTGAAGGAAATGCGCGAGGCGGGTGCACGAACCCTTGCCCAGGACGAGGACAGCTGCGTCGTTTTCGGCATGCCGAAGGAGGCGTTCAAGTTGGGCGCGGTAGAGCGGATGCTCCCCCTCGGTGAGATCCCCGCGGCGATCCTCGCGGGCATGACCGGCAGGCGATGAATACAAGCTTTCCCAGAGAACCCACTTATATCGATGGGCACTGACGGCTCTGTAAGGGGGATGGGCTGTGCAGCTGAAAAGAGGCCCGAGCCCGGAGCCTGAAAAATCACCTTCGCCTCATGAGGATCGAACATTCAAATGAAAATTCTTCGCAACATGCCCATCAGCCGTCGGCTATGGATCGTACTCCTGCTTGCCATGACCATGCTTCTTTTGCTCGGTTTGACGATGTTGCGCCAGATCTACATCGAGGACTATGCCGCCAAGGAACAAAAGACCCGGCAAGTGGTTGAAGTCACCATGAACATACTTGAGCACTACCACGGTTTGGAAAAGACCGGTGCACTGAGCCGCGAAGAGGCACAGAAACAAGCCATCGTTATGGTGCGCAAGCTGCGTTATGACGGTGATAACTATTTGTGGATCAATGATCTCGGGCCGAAGATGTTGATGCATCCGACCAATGCCAAGCTCGACGGTCAGGACCTCTCTGGATTCAAGGATCCGGACGGCAAGGCCCTGTTCATGGACATGGTCGCGGTCGCCAAGAGCAAGGGCGGTGGTTTTGTGGACTACCGCTGGCCCAAACCGGGCGCCAGCGAGCCAGTGGGGAAAGTCTCTTATGTCCAGCTGTTCCAGCCATGGGCCTGGGTGTTGGGCTCAGGCGCGTACACCGATGACGTGCAAGCCGCGTTTCGTGCTCAGATGTGGAAAGCTGCCGCTGTGTTCCTGGGCATCGGCCTGCTGCTGGGCGGCCTGATCATACTGATCAGCAAGAGCATCACCCGGCCATTGAGCGACGCGGTGCGCGCGATGGCCGATATCGCCGGCGGAGACGGCGACCTTACGCGTCAACTGGACGCTCGCGGTCAAGATGAGCTGACCGCACTGGCCGGTCACTTCAACGGTTTCACTGGAAAACTGCGCGGCGTGATCGAGCAGTCGTTGCAAGCGGCCAATGCACTGAATCAGGCATCGGCTTCACTGAATGCCATCGCCACCGAAAGCCAGGGCCACAGCGTGCAGCAGTCACAACAGATGGAGCGGGTGGCTGCGGCGATCGATGAGGTGACGTACGGCGTCCAGGATGTGGCGAAGAATGCCGAACAGGCCGCCGGGGAAGTGCGTGACGCCGATGAGCGAGCCCGGTTGGGGCAAAGCAGTATTGACAATTGTTCACGGCAGATCGAGCAGCTGTCAGGGACCATCGAGCAAGCGGTGGCGGTTATTCAGACCCTCTCGCAGGAAAGTACCCAGATCGGAAGGGTGCTTGAAGTGATTCGCGCCATTGCGGAACAAACCAACCTGCTTGCCCTCAATGCCGCCATCGAAGCGGCGAGGGCGGGAGAGCAGGGTCGCGGCTTTGCCGTGGTGGCGGACGAAGTCCGCATGCTGGCTCAGCGCACTCAGCTATCGACCACCGAGATCCAGGGCATGATCGAAACCCTGCAGCGTAACTCCGATGCCGCGGTCAAGGTGATCGACGAGAGCCGCCAGGGTTCGCAACTCACCATCGAACAAGCCAACCTGGCCAGCCGCAGCCTGGATCAAATAGGCCATTCCCTGCGTAACCTGACCGGGCTCAATGCCTCCATTGCCAGTGCGATCTCTCAACAATCTCAGGCGGTCGAAGACATCAACCGCAACGTCACCCAGGCCACCGGCCTCGCACAGGAAAACGCTCAGGCCGGCGAACGAACCAGTGCCGCCAGCCAGAATCTGCGGCAATTGGCCGGTCACCTGAATCGTCTGCTGGGCCAGTTTCGGGTTTGAACCGTAAATCCGCACAGCAAGTTTTTGCAGTTTGGAAAACTTCAGAGGGCGGGTTTCAGTTGCGTGAAGCCGCGGTGTGGCAGGCCTTTGTGGATAACGTAGAAAGTCGTTGTCGTTTCAACCAAAGGCACGCTCAGCGAGTTGGTCGGCGTCCCCCTGGATGGTGCGGATTTGCCCTACCAAAAAATAAGCGGCTACTGATTGCCGGCAAACGCTTCGAGTCTGAATCATGGGGGCTTGAAACTCGCTCAAAAGCATGCCCTGGCTCGCAGCTAAACATCCGGGTGTGCCCGTTGCTCCTGCTTGACCTGACTTGTAATGGAGGCATGTTCGGTATTGGCCGGCGTTTCACCAATTACCCGCGACCTGAGGGTTGCACGGCAATCGATGATCCTAAAGCTCGGTGTGTGGACAACGCTTTTCCCGAACCTTTCTCACCACAAACCATTATTTGGAATTCACTTCGTGAACAATTGGACCATCAGACAAAAAATTAGCATCTTGCTCGCCTCGGTCATTCTGGCCTTTGGGGGGTTGACAATGTTTCTGCTAGGTCGTCAGGCAGCCGCTACTGCCGACATCCATAGTCTGTATGACAACGACTACCATGTGGCATCGACCATCGGTCAGATTGATGGGCTACTTACGCGCGTGGACATCAATATCCTGCGAATGATTGCCATTGGGAGTCCGAGCGCCATCGCCGAGTGGAAAGCCCAGAACACCGAGCACTTCAACAAGGTCGACCAGTTGCTGGGTGAGTTGAACGCATTGGCCGATTCGACCACGGCGACGTCGGTCAATACTTTGGGTGAGGCCTATGCGCGTATGCGCAAGGGTATGGAACACCAGGTTGAAGCTATCGAGGCCGGTGACATCAAGCGTGGCGGCGAGATCAACCTGAGTGAGGTCAAGGACAACGCAGTGAAGGCCTTCAGTACGCTGTCCGAACTCAAGAGCGCACAGGACTTGAAGGCCAAGAGCAAGATCGAGGCACAAGAGGAGGCTGCATCGTTCATCCGCACCATTTCGATCATAACGGCTGTTTTGGTTGCGCTATTCTCGATCGGATTCGGGCTGCTGTTTCTGCGCACCTTGCTCAAGCAGCTTGGCGGCGAGCCGGCCTATGTGGTGGAGGTGGTATCGAAGATTGCCGGCGGCGACATGACCGTGGAGGTGCAGACCCGGGCCGGTGATAGCGCCAGCATGTTGTTCGCCATCAAAGCCATGGTGGGAAAACTCTCGCAGGTCATTGGTGAGGTGCGCGGTTCGGCCAACGCCCTGAGCAGTGCCTCGGAGGAAGTCTCCGCCACCGCCCAATCGATGAGCCAGGCCTCAAGCGAACAGGCCGCCAGTGTCGAGCAGACATCTGCCAGTGTCGAGCAGATGTCCGCCTCCATCGAGCAGAATACCGAGAACGCCCGGCTCACCGATGTCATGGCCGGCAAGGCCACCAAACAGGCCCGCGAGGGTGGCGAGGCGGTCAAGGACACCGTCAGCGCGATGAAGAGCATCGCCGATAAGATCGGTATCATCGACGACATCGCTTACCAGACCAACCTGCTGGCCCTCAACGCTGCCATCGAGGCCGCCCGTGCCGGTGAGCATGGTAAAGGTTTTGCGGTGGTCGCCGCCGAGGTGCGCAAGCTGGCCGAGCGCAGTCAGGTCGCTGCCCAGGAAATCGGCGAGGTAGCCAAGAACTCGGTGGCCCTGGCCGAGCGCGCGGGCAGCCTGCTCGACGAGATCGTCCCCGGTATCGCCAGGACCAGCGACCTGGTCCAGGAAATCGCCGCAGCTTCCGAAGAGCAATCCTCCGGCGTCGGCCAGATCAACACGGCGATGAATCAACTCAACCAGATCACCCAGCAGAACGCCTCGGCCTCCGAGGAGTTGGCCGCCACCGCCGAGCAAATGAGCAGTCAGGCTGAACAGCTGCAGCAAGTGATGGGCTTCTTCACCCTCGCCCGCCATAGTGAAAGCGAGCGCAACGCAGAAGCCGGTGGGGCGAAGCCGACCCTATCCGTGTCCTCCCCGGGCAAGGCGCTGGTTAACAGTCGCGACTCGGCCTTACCCGCCGGTTTCGTGCGCTTCCTGGAGTGATGCCATGAGCCGGTTGATCAAGGAGCATAGCCCCAACGGCGCGCCGCAACCCCGACAGTACCTGACCTTCACCCTCGCGGGTGAGCAGTTCGCCGTGGGCACGCTCAGCGTCAAGGAGATCATCGAATACGGCCGGCTCACCGGCGTACCGATGATGCCACCCAGCATTCGCGGGGTCATTAACCTGCGCGGGGCGGTAGTGCCGGTGATTGATCTGGGGGTGCGGTTCGGTGGTCGGCAGATGGAGATCGGACGGCGTACCTGCATCGTAATTCTCGAGGTGGACCAGGTCGCCGAGCGCCAAGTGATCGGCATATTGGTCGACGCGGTGAATGAGGTGTTGGAGATCGACCCGGCGGCCATCGAGCCGCCACCGGCCTTCGGTGCGCATGTGCGCGCTGACTTCATTCATGGTATGGGCAAGGTCGGCGACCGTTTCATCATTCTGCTGGACATCGGCCATGTGCTCTCGGTGAATGAACTTGCCACGCTGGAGAAAGTGAGCGGGGCATCAGGATACGAGGCTGATAATTGAACTCCAAGGTTTCCTGGGAATTGCCCGTACTCTTTTTTTTATCGCTGATAGCCGAGCGACCGATTCTCCAGCATGACCGGTAGGTGTCGCTTGAACTTAGAGAGTGCGAGGCTCTACGAGGAAAATTTAGATGAATAAACTGTTGGGTAATCTGAGCGTTAATCTGAAGCTTGTATTGGGCTTCTCTTTGGTCTTGCTGCTGACGTTGATCATCGCCTTTGCCGGTTGGTCCGGGTTGGACACCTTGAGCGCGCGTGCAGACAAGCAAATATCGATATTGGAAGTTGAAAAGACCGCCAAGGACCTGCGCATCGCGCGTCTGTTTTACACCCTGAATAATGGCTCTGTAGGTACTGCTGCCGTACTCAGGCAATTGGACACTCTCGATCAAAATCTGCTGCGGGCTCGCGCATTGCATAAATTACCCCGAGATATCGAGGTGATAGAAGAAAGTATCAAGATTGCCGGCAATTATCGTGAGGCGTTCAACCATTTCAGCCGTGCCCTCGAGGTTCGTGAAGTCACTCGCAAGCAACTGGCCGGCGATGCGGATAGCGCTGACGTCGGGCCGTTGCACGATGCACAGCTTGCTGTCCAACAGGCGCAGGAGACTCTGGACCGGGAAGTGGCTCGGTTGTTTGAGTTGTGTAAACAGATGGCGGGCGAGCAGGTTGTGAAGCGCAACCAGGCCTCCCAACAAGCCAAGATCCTCCTCGGCGGTACCGCGGGAGCCGCTTTGTTGCTGGGTATCTTGGCCGCAATCATCATCAGTCGCCAGATTACCCGTCCAATTCGCGAGACTCTCGATGCAATTGAATGCATTGCCGCCGGCGACCTCACGCGTAATCTGGTGGTCACCCGCCGCGACGAACTGGGCGTGCTGCAACAAGGCATCCAACACATGGGCGAGACCTTGCGCAACCTGATCGGCGGTGTTCGCGATGGCGTGACGCAGATCGCCAGTGCGGCAGAAGAACTGTCGGCCGTGACCGAGCAAACGAGTGTCGGGGTCAACCATCAGAAAATCGAGACCGATCAGGTCGTCACCGCCATGCGTGAAATGACCGCCAAGGGGCAGGAAGTCGCGCGTAACGCCCAGCAGGCCTCGCAAGCGGCCGCGGCCGCCGACGACGAGGCGCGCGAAGGCGACAGGGTAGTTGCTCAGGTCATTGCACACATCGACAACCTGGCCACGGAAGTTGTCCGTTCCAGCGAAGCCGTGGCCGTGCTGCAACAGGAGAGCAAAAAGATCGGCAGCGTGATGGACGTCATCAAAGCGGTGGCCGAGCAGACCAATCTGTTGGCGCTCAATGCCGCCATCGAGGCCGCTCGTGCCGGTGACGCAGGACGCGGTTTTGCTGTGGTGGCCGACGAAGTCCGTGGCTTGGCCCAGCGGACCCAGAGATCCACCGAAGAGATTGAAGACTTGGTTGCCGGCTTGCAGAGCGGAACCGAGCGGGTGGCCCTCGTGATGAAAAACAGCCGTAGCCTGACTAACAGCTGTGTCGATCTGACCCGAAATGCTGGTTTGTCACTGGCCAGCATCACTCGCACGGCGTCGGACATTCAATCGATGAACCAACGGATAGCGGCGTCATCCGAGCAACAGAGGGTCGTGGCCGACGAGATCAGCCGCAGCATTACGAGTGTGCGTGACGTTTGCGAGCAGACCGCCGCCGCCAGTGACGAAACGGCGGCCTCAAGTGTCGAGTTGGCGCGGCTGGGAAATCAATTGCAAATGATGGTTGGTCATTTCAAAGTCTGAAGGGGAGTGCGGGGTAGGGGTAGCCCTACAAGCGTAATCCCTTTGCCTAGTTAAAATCAGGCGCATCTGATAGTCCCCGCGCCTTATCCTCGGCATCATCGCCACTGTTTTAATATCGCCGCTTCCGAAGCTGAACGGTGATCGTGTTTGTCGCTGCGTTGCCTTGACCGATTGCCTGGGTGTTGATCCATGGCATTCGGAATGCCCCGTCATGCGTTCATCACTTGTAAGGGGAGGGGCGTGCGCTTGAGTCAGGTTTCCTTGGTAATCCGGGATCTGCCGGAGGAGCAGTTGTTGATGCGTCAAGGAGGACTGTACTGGGTGGCTGTCGACCGTGTCCGCGATGTCGAAGCGTTGGCGCTCCAGAGTCTGGCGGCCTTGCCCGAGCAGTACCGGGCGAGTCTGGTCTGGTGCGGCCATCACCCCGATCAAATGATAAGCGCCTTGGGCGAACGGTCCGGTCCCGATGAGTTGCGGGTTTTTGAAGTGTCCAAGACCTCCATCCGCCGGGCGCTCAAGTCGCTGCCCGGCGAGTTGACGCGCGCTGCAACGGTGCCGGGCAGCCTCGTGTTGTTGATGCTGCCGGCCGGTGGCTGGCAGGCCTTTGATGCGGTGCAGTTGCGGCAGTGGTGCAGCACGGTGAGGCGCTGGTTGCGCGAACAACGTTGCACGCTCTTGGTGCTGTGCCATGGTGAGGCCCCCGACCTGCATTCCGAGCTGGTTCGTCTCAATGAGCATCTGTCCGGTCTGGCGCAGTTGTATCGGCGAGACGGCGTTATCCACTATCAGTCGCACTTTTGGCTCAACGAGCGAGGCGTCTGTGGGGCCCAGGCGTACGAACTCGATCTGCAAGCCACGGGTTTCAGTCTGGCTCGGACCGAACAGGCCGTTGCGCTACCGACACGCACCGATGACCAGCGCATTTATCTTGCCCAGCGCATCGTGCTGGAAGGTGCCACGGCGCTGTCGGAACACTGGCGTCTATTCGAACGGCGCGTCGACCTGCTGGAAGCGGCGGCCCTGGCCCGAGCCGCGAGCGTTATCGTGGCTGTCGACAGTGATCAGCAGGTGGAAGTACTGGCGCGGGAATTGTACGAGCTGCGCGAGCGTTGCGGTACGGCGTTGAAAATCGTTATCCGGGAAATGGAGCCCTGCCTGCGATATCGCGACGAGCGTCTGTTGATGTCGTGTGGGGCGAATATCATCGTGCCTTTCGGCATCGCGTTATCCCGATTCTTCAGCCTGTTGGACAGTGTACAGGGGCAGGTCTGGAGACGCGGTCGCCTGAGTGGTGACCTGGAGTCGCTCATCGAACGTCTGCGCGCGCCGAAGATGCGAGGCCTGTTGGCACCCCGGGAGTTTTTGTCGGCGCTGGAGCAGATTTATGGCGGTGCTGCCGGTGAAGTCGAGCACCAGTTATTGCGGCTGCACCCGCGCCCGGCATTGACGATGGAGCATTGTCTGTACCAGTTAAGCCTGCGCCGGTTCGGCGACGTCGCCACCGTGGTGGATGGGGTTTTCTATCTATTTCTATTCGCTTGTCGTAGCGATGGCCTGGAAGCGGCGTTGGGCAATATCTGTCGTCTGTCGTGGCGCAACCTGTTCAGCGATTGCCAGGCTCTCGCCGAATTCGATGACTTGCCGTATGACGCGTTCAGCAATGCAGTCGGTCTGCCGCAGACGTTGCGTCTGGCCCCGGATCGCACCGGCACACCGCTGCGCACGCAAGCACAGTTGGGTGCCTACACACCACAGCGGATCACGCTGGCCATCGCGGATGCCTGTGAATGAATCTTTTTGAGTTGTTCCAATTGATTGCCGTGAGCAGTCTGTTGACGCTGGCATGTGTGTGGCTGTTGCGCAGCGTTTGGCGTCAGGGGCAAGCATTGCTCCAGTCCTTGCTGCCACCCCGCTATCTGAAACCCCGCCGCTCGCCTCGGCGCGCTTGCCCGCCAGCGGTCACGGAGGCGTCCCATGAGTAAGTTAGAACCGGTGACTGGCGCGAGCACGGCGCGGGTCTGGCCCGGCCTGGGGCACTGGAATCTGTATTTCATCCTCAAGTTCGCGTTGCAGTGGGGCGGTTATCTGAACATCCAGGTATTGCCCAACCTGTTGTTCGTGGCTTTTTTGCTGATTCCCTTGCGCAAGCACTCCACTGTTGTCATCCGTCGATTGCTAGCTGTGCCGCTGGCCATGGCGCTGTTCTATCGAGACACCTGGCTGCCACCTCTGGATGAATGGGGCGAGTGGCCTTTGGTGATGGATTTTTCCTCCGGTCATCTTTTGACATTGGCCGGGAGCCTGGTCGACTGGAGCCTTTGTGGTTGGCTGCTGGTGGTGGTGATGGCGTACCAGTTCGTCCAGCCTTGGCTGCGCCTGACGACGCTGAGCCTGGCGGGCCTGGCGTGGTTGAGTGTTACCCATCCGTCGGTGTTGCCGCTCACCCACGGAGTAAGCTTGACCCGCGCTCTTGCCCCGGCAGACAAGGCCGCCCCCTCCAGCGAGGCTATCGACGTTTATCTGAAGCAGTTTTACGACACGGAGGCCGATCGACGAGTTTCGTTCCTGCCTGCGACGGCTGCCGCTCAGCCTTTTGACTTGTTACTGATCAACATCGATTCCATGTCCTGGGACGATCTGGATGCCGTCGGTTTGCGCGACCACCTGCTGCTGCGCCAGATGGATGTGCTGTTCGACCACTTCAACTCGGCCGCTTCCGACCAGGTCCCGGCGGCGCTTCGGCTGCTGCGTGCCGGGTGTGGGCAGCCAGCTCGCCGTGACTTGTTCGTTCCGGCGCCGGAGTCTTGCCTGCTGTTCGATGAGCTGGGCAAGCAGGGTTTCGTCGGCCAGACGTTGCTCAACCACACGGGGCGTTTCGCGGGTTTTCTGAATGCCGTGCAAACCTTGGGTTCGCTGCCGGAGCCGGACTTGGATACCGACCATTGGCAGCCCATGCTGTCCGGGCCGGACGGCTTGCCGGTGTGGCGTGATCGCGAGGTGCTGGGCGACTGGTGGAAACACCGTCAGACGCAGCCTCAGGCGCGGGTGGCGCTGTTCTATAACACGCTGACTCTGCACGAGGGCAATCATGTCATGGCGGCCGATGGCAAACTCCAACGTGCCGACTACAAGACAAGAGCGCAGGTCCTGCTCGATGACCTTAGCGGGTTTATCGAGCAACTGGAGCTCAGTGGTCGTCGAGTGGTCGTGGTGATGGTGCCGAACCACGGTGCGGCCCTGCGCGGCGATCGCATGCAGTTCCCAGGCATGCACGAGATACCCAGCCCATCCATCACCCAAGTACCTGTCGGCATCAAGTTGATCGGCATGGGGCGCAATCCTCGGTCCATGCCGTTGCATGTCAGCGAACCGAGTAGCTACCTGGCCGTGGCTCAGCTCATTGACCGGTTGTACGGGGCGCCATCACCCGCAGGGGACGAACAGCCAGACTGGCAACCGCTGCTGGCAGGCCTGGCCCAGGCCCGGCTGGTTTCCGAAAGTGAAGGCAGCACCGTTCTCGATTACGCCGCAACGCCTTATGTACGGATCACGGAGAAAGACCCATGGCTTCCTTATCGTCCGGTGTCCCAATGAGCGCCAGGCTGATGTTGCGCACCGAGCGGGCCGATGACATCGCGCGATTGAAGGTGGAACTGCAATTGCCCGCCCTGAAGTACGTCGACGTGTCGCTCCAGAGGGAGCTGCGCCACGCCGTGGAGCGCTGGCCCTTGTTCGCCGAGTTGGAACAGGCGCAGCACGCGCCGGGCACGCGGGTCTCGTTGGTACGTCGCGACGAGCCACAGGTGACCGCATGATTTCGTTGGGATTGTACGGGATACGTGGTGGCACCGGCAGCAGTTCGTTGCTGGCGGCGCTCGGTTATGCCCTGCACACCCTGGAGCAGCGCGTACTGCTGGTGGACATGTGCCCGGAGAATCTGCTGTGCCTGCACTTCAACCTTGCCGTCACGCAAACCGGCGGATGGGCCCGAGCCTTGCTCGATGGTCAGGACTGGACTGACCAGGTGTGGAGTCTTGCGCCGAATTTGAGTGTGCTGCCCCATGGTCGTCTCATCGGGACCGACCGGGCGCGCCTGGCGCAAGCGTTGGACCAGCGGCCTGGACTTTGGGCTCGACGTATGAACGTCTTGGCGGAGCATTTCGATTGGATCCTGTTCGATTTGCCGCGGCGCTCGCCGTGGCAGGATAACGCTGTGTCGTGCCAGTTGCAGATTCAGATCGTCGAAGCCGATGCAGCGTGTCACGTGTTGCTGCAACAGCAGGAGGAGGAGAGGGCGGACAGCCTGTTGCTCAATCGTTTTGATCCGGCCAGCCAGATTCAACGCGATCTGGCGTTGATCTGGCGTCAACACTACGATGCGCGGCTGTTGCCGATAACGGTGCACAGCGATGAAGCGATGCGTGAAGCGCTGGCCAGCAAGCAGCCGGTGGGACGCTATGCGCCGGACAGCCTGGTGGCCCAGGACGTACTGAGCCTGGCGGTCTGGTGCCAGGCGCACCAAGGTGAACTGAGGTGATCGCACGTTGGTTCCCCTATGGGCAATTGCGTGGTGAACATGATTGTCCGCCACTGGTTGCGCTGTTGCTGGCCCTGTGGAGTCTCCTGGCCTGGACGATATTGCGCCTGGAATCGCCCGCCTGGCGACAGTTGCTGGACCATCGAGAACGCTGGTATCCACAGTTGGCCGGCAAGACGCCAAGCATCGGCGACCCGTTGCGTTATGCCCTGCAGAGCCTGTGGTTACTGTTGGTATACCCCGTCACGCCAGAGCAGCGTTCAAGCGCCTATCAATGGTGGTCGCGAGCCTCTGCGTTCCATCGAGCGTGGTGGGAACGGCTGAGCAAAACGCTTGAGCAACAAACTCGACGCATTCGTGACCACTCTCGCATCACTCAAGGTGTCCATTGGTGGAAAGGCCTGGAGCGGCACCGCCAATGGCTGCTCGGTGGTTTTCTATTCATCCAATTGATTTTGCTGACACTGTTGTGCATCACCGAGCCGTTCGGTTACGTGGAACAACTGGTCTTCGGGCTTTTGCTCTGGGGCCTGGCACTCCTGGTGCGGGGTATTCCCGGAAGGTTTGCGACGTTGCTGATGGTAGTGCTGTCCGTCATCGTTTCCTGCCGTTACCTGTGGTGGCGCTACACCTCGACGTTGAATTGGGATCAACCCCTGGACCTGGCCTGCGGCCTGGGATTGCTGGCGGCGGAAACCTACTCCTGGATCGTGCTGATCTTTGGCTACATCCAGACCTGCTGGCCGCTGAACCGCGACCCGGCGCAGTTGCCGGACGATACCCGCCGTTGGCCGACGGTCGATCTATTGATTCCTACCTACAACGAGGACCTCTCGGTCGTGCGGGGCACGGTTTATGCGGCTCTGGGCATTGACTGGCCGGAGGACAAACTACGGATATATCTGCTGGATGACGGCAAGCGCGAAACCTTCCGCCAGTTCGCCGCCGAGGTGGGGGTCGGCTACATCATTCGTCCGGACAATCGCCACGCCAAGGCCGGCAATCTCAACCACGCTTTGGGCCGCATAGACGGTGAACTGGTTGCGATATTCGATTGCGACCACATGCCGGTGCGGTCCTTCCTGCAACTGACGGTGGGTTGGTTCCTGCGCGATCCGAAATTGGCGCTGGTGCAGACACCTCACCACTTTTTATCGGCCGATCCCTTCGAACGCAACCTCGCGGTATTCCGCAACCGGCCGAACGAAGGTGAGCTGTTCTATGGCTTGATCCAGGACGGCAATGACATGTGGAACGCGGCGTTCTTCTGCGGTTCTTGCGCCGTCCTGCGGCGTTCGGCGCTGGATGAGATCGGCGGGTTCGCGGTGGAAACCGTGACCGAAGACGCTCATACCGCCTTGCGCCTGCACCGCCGCGGTTGGAATTCGGCCTACGTGCGCATTCCCCAGGCCGCCGGCCTGGCAACGGAAAGCTTGTCCGCCCACATCGGCCAGCGCATTCGCTGGGCCCGGGGCATGGCGCAGATTTTTCGTACCGACAACCCGCTGTTGGGCAAGGGCCTGACGTTCTTCCAGCGGATCTGCTATGCGAACGCAATGATGCACTTTCTCGCCGGCTTGCCGCGGCTGGTATTCCTGAGCGCGCCCCTGGCTTTCCTACTGCTGCATGTCTACATCATCTATGCCCCGGCAATGATGATCCTGCTGTATGTATTGCCGCCGATGATTCATGCCAGCCTGACCAATTCGCGCATGCAGGGTCGCTTTCGACAGACGTTCTGGGGCGAGGTCTACGAAACCGTCCTGGCCTGGTACATCGCCCGCCCGACCACGGTGGCATTGTTCAGCCCGAACAAGGGCTCCTTCAATGTCACCGCCAAGGGCGGGCTGATGGAGCACAACCGGTTCGACTGGAAAATCGCCCGGCCCTACCTGGTCCTGGCGGGGCTGAACATCATCGGATTGGGTTTTGCCTGTTGGCGTTTGTCCACTGGGCCGGCCAATGAAATCGGTACGGTGCTAGTGAGTTCGCTGTGGGTCATCTACAACCTGCTGATCCTCGGCGCCGCGGTGGCGGTGGCTGCCGAGGTTCGCCAGGTGCGCCAGACGCACCGGGTCCAGACCCGGTTGCCTGTCGCGGTGCGGCTGGACAGTGGCCACTCGTACCCTGGCACGCTGGTGGACTATTCCGATGGCGGTGTCGGTGTGGAAATCGATGTGCCGCTGGCGCTACCGGTCGGTGGTCGCATTTCGTTGCTGATGCAGCGTGACAAGCGGGAATTCATGTTCCCCGGCCTGGTCAGCCGCAGCCACAAGCAATTTGTAGGCATCAACTTCGCCCATCTCTCTACCCGGCAAAAGATCGATTTCGTGCAGTGCACCTTTGCCCGTGCCGATGCCTGGTTGAACTGGGGTGAGAACTATGTGCCGGACAGGCCGCTGCACAGCCTGATCGAAATCTTCAAACTCGGTACCAAGGGCTATTTCCAGCTTTATCAGTTCCTGCCGTTGTGGGTCCGCCGTGTGGCCGGTCCGCCGTTGCGGCTGGTGGGATGGCTGTTGAGTTATCTGCCGCGGATGCCGTCTTCATTCTTCTCGTCTACCTCTCGTTCTGTGAGCCCATCATGAGTCGCTATTTCCGTAGATCCCTGGTTGCCGGCCTGGCGCTGCTGGCCATTGGTGAGGCGCAGGCCCAAGGCCTGGTATCGCCTGTGGTAGGCGCGCCACCAGAGCTTGGGCCGGTCCCAAGCTGGAGCAATACCTACAGCTTCGGCCAGTTGGGACAACCCGGCGACAACTTATTGCTGGGCATTCATGACAGTGAGCAGATCGAGTTCTCGTTGCGCCGCGACCGCATCGCCAGTGACGCCAGGTTGCGGCTGGAATACACCCCGTCGCCGGCATTGCTGCCGGTGCTGTCCCATCTGCGGGTCTATCTTAATGACGTGCTTGTCAGCGCACTGCCCATCGAAAAAGACCAACTCGGGCGCAAGACCTTCCGCGATGTGGCCCTCGACCCGCTGTTGATCACCGATTTCAATCGGGTGCGCCTGGAGTTCATCGGCCATTACACGGACATTTGCGAAGACCCAGCCAACAATGCGTTATGGGTCAATATCGGGCGCCGCAGCGAGATAGAACTGCATGAACAGGCGCTGTCGCTGAAAAATGACCTGGCGTATTTCCCCCTGCCGTTTTTCGACGCGCGGGGCCAGGAAAAACCGACGTTGAGCATGGTTTTCGCAGCAGCACCGACATTGGGCGAGCAGCGCGCAGCGGGCGTCCTGGCGTCATATTTCGGCAGTCGGGCCGGCTGGCGAGGCATGCGTTTTCCGGTGCTGTTCGATCAGTTGCCCGAGGCCGACGACGGGACGGCGACCACGCCAGCCATCGTCTTTGCGACCAACGACCACCGCCCGTCATTCCTGGCTGACCTGGAGCGTTTTCCAAAAGTACAAGCCCCGGTGCTGCAAATCATCGAGAACCCTCGCGCGCCGCACAGCAAGGTGCTGCTGGTGCTCGGTCGCAATGACGAGGATCTGCTGGTCGCAACGCGTGCATTGGCGCTTGGCGGCGATTTGCTGCGCGGTTCGCGGGCGACGGTGGACAAGGTGCAGCAACTGCAACCGAGGCAACCCTACGACGCACCCAATTGGATTCGCACCGACCGTCCGGTTCGATTTGCCGAGCTGATCAGCTACCCTGGGCAATTGCAGGCGAGCGGTCTGCGGCCGGCGCCGATCAGCGTCGACTTGAACCTGCCGCCGGACCTGTTTGTCTGGCGCAGCCAGGGCATCCCCCTCAAGCTTAATTATCGCTATACCCCCAGCGTCGTCACGGATGAGTCGCGGCTGAACATCAGTCTCAACGATCAATTCATCAGCAGTTTCCCATTGCCCGCCAATGACAGTTCGAAGCTGCAAGGGCTGAGGCTGGCGGTGCTGTCCAGTGATCCGGCCAACCCCACCGAGAAGGTGTTCGTGCCTGCGTTGAAAGTTGGTGAGCGCAACACGCTGCGTTTTGACTTCAATTTCGCCAGCACGATCGGCAGTGCCCAACGCGATCATTGCCAGACGAGCTTGCCGGCCAGTAATCAGTCGACGATCGATGAAAACTCGACGCTGGATTTGTCCGGCTATCACCATTTCATCGCCATGCCGGACCTGAAGGCTTTTGCTCGCAGCGGGTTTCCGTTCAATCGCATGGCCGACCTGTCGCAAACCCTGGTCATGGTGCCGACCCAGGGCAGCGCCGTAGAGATCAGCACCTTGCTTGAAACCCTGGCAACCATCGGCGCGCGCTCCGGCGCGCCGGCGCTGGGCCTGCAGTTGTCCGATGATTGGGGCGTGGCGGCCCGCACGGACGCCGATCTGCTGGTGATGGGAGGGCTGGGCGCGGGCGTTGGCGACAGCGCGAATGCGAATCTGATGCTCAATCAACTCAACGATTGGTTGCTGGAGCCTTCCAACCAGATGCCGAGCGGATCGTCGGCGCGCGCCGGGCAGCTCAATGACATCAGGGAGCAAGCGGCCCATCGAGTCGAGGTGTCGGCCCAGGCGCCGATTGCCGCATTCGTCGGCCTCAAGTCGCCGTTCCATGAGCAGCGCAGCATCGTTGCGCTGCTTGCCCACGACGATGCCGATTACCAGTTGCTGCGCGATACGCTCGCCGACGGCGCGAAGATGGACGCCGTGGCGGGTTCGGTAGCGCTGCTACGCAGCAGTGGCGTGGAGAGCAGCCAGGTCGGCGAACAGTACTTCGTCGGGCATCTGCCGTGGTGGCTGTTGCTTTGGTTTCAGCTCTCCGAACACCCGGTGCTGTTGGCGATGACGGTGGTGCTGATCGTGCTGCTCATTGCATTCATGTTGTGGCGCTCGCTCAGTTGGATCGCCCGGCGGCGCCTGGCGGGACGGGAGTGATGGGCGTGAGAGGGCTCCTGGTGTTGATGTTGACCTTGAGCGTGATGGCCCCGGTAAAGGCGGCGCAGTGCGGTTGGCCAGCCTGGGACGGTTACCGGCAGGCGTTGATGAGCCCGGAGGGGCGGGTGATCGACGCATCCACCGATCAGCGGATCACCACATCGGAAGGGCAGAGCTATGGCCTGTTCTTCGCTTTGGTGGCCAATGATCGGGTGAATTTCGAGCGGTTGTTGCGCTGGACCCAGGACAATCTGGCCGGCGGCGATTTGTCTCGGCGATTGCCGGCCTGGCAATGGGGCCGTGATAAGGAGGGGCAGTGGAAGGTGCTGGACCCCAACAACGCCAGCGATGCCGACTTGTGGATCGCCTACAGTTTGTTGGAAGCCGGTCGGCTGTGGCGACGTCCCGACTATGAAAAACTGGGGCTCAATATGCTCTGGCTCAGCGCGGCGCAGAGCATGCGCAAAGTGCCAGGGCTGGGGCTGATGTTGCTGCCGGGTGGGCAGGGTTTCGAGAGTGCCGACAGTTGGCGCCTGAACCCCAGTTACCTGCCGCCGCAATTGCTGGCGCGCTTTGCCCAAGTGGCACCGATCTGGGCCGAGCTTGCCGAGAATTCGCAACGGTTGCTGATCGAGGGCTCCCCCCAGGGCCTGGCCCCCGACTGGTTGTCGTGGCGAACGGGGCAGGGGTGGGTGGTCGATAGCGTGACGGGCCCCAAGGGCAGCTACGACGCCATCCGGGTCTACTTGTGGCTCGGCATGCTGGCCGAGCAAGCACCGGGCAGGCGGGAGTTGCTCGAGCATTTCCAACCCATGCCGGCGTTGATCAAGCGCTTGGGGGCGGTGCCGGAAATACTCGATACCCGCGCCGGCACCGATATCGGCACGGGCCCCGTGGGTTTCTCCGCGGCCATGCTGCCGATGCTCGCCGGCACACCTGATGGCGGCGAAAGCTTGAAGATCCAACGTGAACGGCTGCGTCAGGAGCCGCCCGCGCCCGACGCCTATTACAACCAGTCCCTGGTCTTGTTCGGACAAGGCTGGGACGAGCGGCGCTATCGTTTCGACAAGCAAGGGCGGCTGCTGCCGAACTGGGCGGACGCATGCAAAAAGTAACGAGGTGGGCGCTGTTGTTGGCAGGGTTGTCCGGGCCTGTCATGGCCCAGTCGACCGGTCCCGTTGACCAGCAACAACGGTTCCTGGAGCAGATGCGGGTCGGCGAGGCGCTCTATCGCGAAGACCTGGTCCGTGACGCCTTGGCGCGCCTGAATCTCATCGCTCCCGACCTGCCTCAGGTGCTGGTGGCCGGGATCCGCCAGGCGCTGCTGCAACATGATCAGCCCCAGGCTGAGCGCCTGCTGGAGCGGTTGCAGCGCCAGGCGTCGGATTCCCAGGAACTGCTCCAGGCCCGGAGCCTGTTGACGTTGCAAAGCGTGGACGGACAGAAAGGCCTGAGTCAGGCGCGCAGGTTGGCCCAGGCGGGGAAAGCACAAGAAGCAATCGGGGCGTACCAGCAGTTGTTTGGCGATGCCCCGCCGGATCTTTCCAGCGCGCTTGAATACTGGCGGGTCCGCAGCGCCGTGGCCGGGCAGCAAGCGATCGCCCTGGAGCACTTGCAAGCGTTGGATCGCCAGTACCCGGGAAATGTCGGGTTGCAACTGGTGCTGGCCAATCTGTTGATCGCCCAGAAAAGAGACGCACAGGGCCTGGCGATCCTGCATCGCCTGGCGAGCAATCCCCTGGCAAGCAGCGCTGCGGCCGAACAGGAATACAACTATCTGGGCCGCCTGCCGGTCAGTCTCGCGAGTGTTCAGGGCTGGCAGGGCTTCCTGACTCATTATCCCGATTCGCCACTCAAGGACGCCGCCGCCGGTCAACTGCTGCGCCAGCAACAACAGTTGGCTGATCCTGCCTGGCAGGCGGCGGCCAAACGCCAACGCGTGGTGAAAGCCGTCGATCATTATTCGGCATGGCTGCGCCAGGGTGACAAGGCCTTGCAGCGCAAGGACCTGGCCGCCGCCGGGACGGCCTACCGGCAGGCGCGTAAGGTGAAACCGAACGACGCCAGGGCGCTGATCGGCCTGGCCGATGTCGCCCAGGCCAACGCCGATGACATCGGCGCCGAAGCCTTGCTGTTGCAGGCGCACCGCTTGCAACCGGACAATCTGGCGGTGACATGGCCGCTGGTGCATCTGTACCAGAAGCAGTCGCCGCAAAAGCTTGAGCAATTTCTTGACAGCTTGCCCCCTGGGCAGCCGCGGGATCTGGTCACGTTGCGCCAAAGCCTGCGGCTCGCGCGCTTGAACGCCTTGGCCGATGCCGCCACGCAACGGTCCGATTGGGCCGAGGTCAGTCGCCTCTTGCTCGAGGCCCGGCCGCTCGACGAGGACAATCCCTGGTTGGCTTTGCGGCTGGCCAAGGCACAACGAGCGTTGGGGCAAACGGAGGCGGCCGATGACAGCCTGCGCCGGTTGCTCCAGCGCCAAGGGAGCAATCCCGAGGCACGTTATGCCCAGGCCCTGTACCTGAGCGCCGATGGGCGAGACAGCGAGGCTTTGCAGGCATTGGCGCGCATCGCGCCGAAGGCCTGGAGCCCGCCCATGTATGAGTTAAACGAACAGTTGCAACGTCGCCGATCGTTGGCGCAGGCCAATGCATTGCACGACGACGCGCGGCTCAATGCCGGGCGCCAACCGCAACGGGCATTGGACCAATACGCCCGGGGGATGGCGGCAGTGGGCTTGCTGACCAACGCCGAAGCCAGCCCACGGGATGACCGTGCGCTGACCCTGGCCAGTCGTAAAAAGGACGGCGATGATGGGTTGCCTCGCAGTTTGCGCGAGGAAGTCGACGCGCTGTATCAGCAGCAGAACCCCACCGTGCATCTCTACCACGACATCGCCTGGCGTTCCGACAACACCACGCCGGGCACCTCCGACCTGCTGGCCCAGACCTCCATTTTGCGCATCGACGCCCCCGTCGCCGCCGGCCAGGGCTTTGTCCAGGTGGAAAATATCGATCTCGATGCCGGCCGATTCGACACCGATACCGATGGCCTGCACCGAGAGCGGTTCGGCACCTGCGCGATCCGCTTGCGCGACCGGGCAAGCGGGGCTGTGGTGTCCGACGGCTGCCGGAGCGACACCCAACGCGCCCGTGGCCATACGATGGCCGTCGGCTGGCACGATGAGCACTGGGCCTTGGACGTCGGGCATTCCGCCGAAGGATTCCCCGTCTCGAATTGGTTGGGCGGCGTCAGCTTTGCCAGTGACTGGCGCACCCTGAATTGGAAACTGACGGCGTCTCGCCGTCCCGTGAGCGATTCGCTGCTGTCCCATGCCGGTGCCGTCGACCCTGTCAGCGGCGTGCGTTGGGGCGGTGTTACCAGCAATGGCCTGAGCCTTGACGTCAGTCATGCCACCAGTGCCGTGGATGGTTTCTGGGGTAGCCTCGGCGCGCACTGGTTGCGGGGCGAAAATGTGGCCGATAACCAACGACGTTCCGCCATGGGCGGCTACTATTACCACGTGATCGACCGCGCCGACGAACGTCTGACCTCCGGTCTGAACCTGATGTACTGGGGGTATGACAAGGATTTGAGCGAATTCACCTTGGGGCAGGGCGGTTACTACAGCCCCCAGCGATACTACTCGGTGGGGGTGCCGTTGAATTATGCCTGGCGCAATGCCGATTGGTCGGTGCGCCTGGACAGTTCATTCGGCTGGTCGTACGCGCGGACCGAGGCCAGTGCGCTTTATCCGCTCGAAGGCGCGGGAGCGAAATGGCTGAGTGGTATCGAACAGGCGGGCCTGATTGCCGACGATATCAGCCAGGTGAAAGCCGGCAGCAGCACCAGCGGCGCCAACGTTCGTCTGCAAGGATGGGTGGAGCGTCGTCTGTCCGACCACCTCGTGCTGGGCGGTGGGCTGGCATGGCAACACAGTGAGGAGTACGCGCCGAGCCGCGCGCTGCTTTACTTGCGCTATACCTTCGATCCTTGGCAGGGCAACCTGCCGTTGCCGGTGGAACCTATAACGCCTTATGCGCAGATGCGCTGATCATCAGGTCTTGGGCGGGTCAATCGCTGCCATCGGAAGATGGCGGCAAAGGAATCGATGATGGCGCAAGAAAATCCCGAGGTTGTCCCCCATAGGCATTCGCTGACGACGCGTGCCCTGCGGCTGGCCACATTGCGCATCGGCCTGGTGTCGCTGGGCGCGGGGGCGATTTCCTACTATGTCAATTCCACCTCGATCGAGAAGGATGTGACCGGGCAATTGCTGCTGTCCACCGAGCAAACCCTGCAACGCGAATCCTTGCCGTTTCGTGAAATCAAGGATCTGCAGCGCAACTTTCTCGAGGAGTTCAAGCAGACCCTGGCCTTTCCCGGCATGCGAGCCAAGTTGATGGAAGACTTCGAGCGGATTTTCCATCGCCACGACGATGGTTCTTATACGCAGCGTCCCGGTTTGTTCGAAGGAGAACCCTTGGCCGATGGACGGCGCTTCGCCAGGATGTCGGCCACCTACGCGCCCGACATCCCGCCCAACGACGATACTCGTGCGCGTTTTGCCTTGTCGTATCTGCTGTCCTACAAATACGGCTCAAGTAGCCACGGCCGGCTATTCAACTTCTATGGTGTGGTACCTGAGAAAGGTTTCCCCATCTATCAGGACGCCGACATCGCTAAGGTATTCACCTACTCGGGTCCGGAAGCCCTGGAACTTGAAACCTATGAGTTCTATGTGCGCGGCTTCGGCACCCCCGGCAACGACACGCTGTTCACGCGGATGTATTGGGACTTCTCCAACAACGCCTGGATGACCACCGTCGCCACGCCTGATGTGGCCGATGCATCTGGCAGGCACCAGATCCTGGCCAGCGTCGATGTGCTACTGGATGAATTGATGACGCGCACCGCCAAACCCGCGATGCAGGGCGCTTACAGCAGCTTGTTCATCGCCGATGATGAGGGCACGCTGATTTACCATCCCGACGCCATGGAACAGATCAAAAGCACTGCGGGCAAGGCGTCCATCCGCTCGCTCGACATGACTCGGAGCTTGCCATTGCTCGATGTCGTATCCACGCTGATGCCGGGTCATGCACAGATCGTCCAGACCCGTGACGATATCGTCGCGATGGGCCGCATTCCCGATACACCCTGGGTGCTCGCGGTCCACTATCCTAGAGCGCTGATGACCCCGGCTGTTGTCGGTAACCTGATGATCGTGGTGGCGCTTGGGTTGCTGACGTTGCTGGTGGAAATCCTCATTCTGCGTTCCATTCTGCAGAAACAGGTGGCCGTTCCGCTGTTCCGGTTGATCGCGGCAATACGACAGTTCGGGGCAGGCAGGGAGCGCCTGTGTCTGGAGCAATTGCCAACCCAGTCCGTCGACGAGGTGGGTGAATTGGCCCGGGCCTTTGGCCGCATGGCCGAGCGGGTTCAGGGCGCCCATGATCATCTTGAGCTCGAAGTGCGGGACCGTACGCGTGAAGCTCGGCATCTGGCGGCCATCGCCGAAGAGCGCGAGCGTGCCGAGAAATTGCTGTTGGAAAGCGAGCAGCGTTACCGGGACATTTTCGACCACTCCCTGGACCCTCTGTTCTTGCTCGAGGTGACCGACGAGGGGCTGCGTTTCATCGAAGTCAACCCGGCCCTTGAGTCGGCCGCAGGCGTGGGGCGGACTGAACTGATCGGCAAGACGATCGAGCAAACCCTGGCGCCGCAAGCACTCGCTACCGCCATGGCAAAATACCAACGCTGCGTGGACAGCGATGCGCCGCTCGACGAAGAGGAGGAGCTCGAGTTGCCTGCCGGCCTGCGCACGTTCCACACCACACTGATACCGGTACGTGACGCGTTTGGACGCGTGCAGAGAGTCGTGGGTATCGCTCGCGACATCACTGAGCGTAAACACGTGGAGCGTGTACTTCACAGCTATCGTGAAAGCACACGGGAAGAAGAGCGCAAACGGATAGCTCGGGAAATTCATGACGAATTGGGACAGCAACTCACGGCGTTACGCATGGGAGTCTCCCTGTTGCGCCTGCAATTCGGCAGTGGCCAGCCACTGCTGATGGAGCGGGTGCAGGTGCTCATGGGACGGATCGACGCAATCATTCAGGTGGTGCGTAACGTCGCCACCAGCCTGCGTCCGGCCGCGCTGGACATGGGGTTGATCCCGGCGCTCGAATGGCTGGTCTCGGAGTTTTCCCACAATGCCGGCATCGCGTGTTCGCTGCGGGCATCTACCGATCGATTGGAACTCGACGATGAGCGGGCCACCGCCATTTTCCGCCTGATCCAGGAGTCGTTGACCAACGTCGCCCGTCATGCTCAGGCGAGTCGTGTGGAGATACATCTGCAGCGCAATGCCGACCACGTCTTCATCGAAGTGCGTGACGACGGCAAGGGCTTCGATCCCAAGCGACTGTCCAAGCGCAGCCTCGGTATGCTTGGCATGCGCGAGCGAGGAAGCATGCTCGGCGGAACGGTCAGCGTGGACAGCGCCCCGGGGCAGGGGGTGCGGGTGCAGGTCGCGATTCCCTTGCGAACGGACCTGGAACTTCTCTGATTGGAGTAGTCCTTGCCCTATCGAAATATCAGCCGTTCCCGATGTTGGCGGGTTCAGTCGCCCCCTATGCTGGTGGAATGTATTGAGAACGCCTCGGGGCGAGTAGGAAATAGTCGTGATCAAGCTGAATGTCGGCGCCAAGTTGGGTTTCGGTTTCGCTTTTATTCTGATGCTGGCAACAACGCTTACTTGGTTGAGCACGTCTCAGGTTGCCTATATCAAAGACACCCTTTCGCAGATCAACGACGTCAACAACATCTAAGGCGCGCTATGCGATCAATTTCCGGGGCAGCGTGCACGACAGGGCGATCGTTCTGCGCGATATCCTGTTGATCGCCAACAAGGCCGAGCTGCCCGCGGAGCTGGAAAAAATCAAAGTCCTGGCGCAGAACTATGCCAGCTCGGCCGAAAAGCTCGACCAGATGTTTGCAAATCGCTCCGATATCACCTCCGACGAGCGCAGTGCGTTGACCCGGATCAAGGCCGTCGAGGCGAGAACCTTGCCGTTGATTGCCCAGGTGATCACGCTTCGAATGAATGACCGTGCGCCAGAAGCCCTTGACCTGTTGATGGCTCAAGCCCGTCCCGCATTCGTGGAATGGTTGTCTCTGATCAACCAGATGATCGACCTTGAGGAAGGCATGAGCAAGCAGGCCGCCAGCCAGGCGTATGCGGTGGCGAGTGACTTCAGTGTGCTGATGTGGGGGCTGACCCTGGTTCTTTTCGTGTTGGGCGGCGGCGTGGCTTGGGTGTTGGCCCGCAGCTTCTTACAGCCGCTGACGCGCGCTTGCCCTGGCCGAATCGGTCGCGGTGGGCAATTTGACGTCGACCCAGATTACCCATGGGACGGACGAGCCGGCGCGTCTGCTCAAGGCCTTGGAAAGCATGCAACAAAGCTTGCGCAAGACGATCCGCAGTATTTACGCCTCCGCCGATGAGCTGACGCATGCCTCCGAAGACATGAAGGTCCTGTCCGAGCAGAGCTCGACGGGCTCGCACCGACAGAACCAGGAACTCGAGCAGGCCGCCAGCGCCGTCACCCAAATGACTTCGGCGGTGGAAGAAGTGGCCCGCAATGCGCTACTGGCTTCTCAGGCGTCGGGCACCGCCAGCAATTCTTCGAGGCAGGGGCGGGACATGGTCGTAGCGACTGTTGGCGCGATTCAGCAAATGACCGAGGAAGTACAAAAGACTTCCACGCAGATCGGTGAGCTGGCGCGCAAAAGCCAGGACATCGGAAAAGTCCTGGAAGTGATTCGCTCGATTGCCGAGCAAACCAATCTGCTGGCGCTTAATGCGGCCATCGAGGCGGCTCGCGCAGGTGACGCCGGGCGCGGTTTTGCAGTGGTTGCCGACGAGGTGCGAGGCTTGGCTCATCGCACCCAACAATCGACACTGGAAATCGAAGAGATGGTGGCTGGGATCCGAACCGATATTCAGGACGCCGTATTGCTGATGAATGGATGCACGCATAAAGCCGACCGCAGTCTGGACGTCGCGCGCGCGGCCGGTGAGGCGTTGGATGAAATCACTCAGGCCGTGGAACTGATATCCGAGGGTAATCGCGTCATTGCCGGCGCGATGCAGCAGCAGGCGGCGGTCGCTCGAGAAGTGGACAGCAACTTGCTGAATATTCGCGATTTTTCGGTCCAGGCGCAGGACGTGGCGGTGAAGACCTTCACCACGACTCGGCAGCTCAACCAACTCGCCGGCAATTTGCGCGAAATGATGAAGAGCTTCGTTATCTAGCGTGGTGTGGTGGTAGGGCAATTCCTACGGTTCCTCGAGGTTCCCCTAGATCAATATAGGCTTGGCCCGATGGTGCTGTCGGTGCAAGCAAGGCAGTCTGCCATCATTCGCGCAGTGATTCATTTACGGGTGGACAATCGCGCGGTTAAAGCATCCGTTTGCTTGGTTTCCGAGGCAAGTACCGTTGATGTCGGCTTGCTCTGAAGTATGCGAAAGCCAAACGAAGTAATTGAGCTTCCAGTCCCAGAGACCTCCATCCAGATCATGTCGCCGTACCTTACTTCTAAGCTTCTGACCCGGCACGCTTTGCAGAGCCTCTGCTTGTCGGGCATGTGGCTGTTGGCGCGGGTGGCGTCGGCCCAGGATTTGACCGTTATTCCCTTCGAGCAACTGCTCGAGACCAAAGTCGTGGGCGCGGCCCAATTCTCGCAGCAGCTTACCGACGCGCCCTCGGCCGTCTCGGTGGTCACGGCCGAAGAAATACATCGCTTCGGCTACAGGACGCTGGGCGAGATCCTGAATAACATGCGCGGCCTCAGCATTGGCTTCGACGGGGCTTACTATTTTCTGGGCGGGCGTGGCTACGGTGCGCCTGGTGAATACGCGGGACGGGTCATGTTGCGCATCGATGGCCAGCCGGTTGCCGACAATATTTTCAACCAGATCTACCTCGGCGAGGATGGGCTACTCGACACCGAGCTGATCGACCGGGTTGAGTACGCACCAGGCCCAGGCTCGGCGCTGTACGGCAACGGTGCCTTCCTCGGTGTGATCAACGTCGTGACGCTCAGGGGGCGTGATCTGGACGGCGGCCAGGTCGCCATGACCGCCGGCTCGAACCAGGATCGCAAGGTCCGAGCCAGTTGGGGTACGCGCCTGGACAGCGGCGGGGAGTGGCTGGTCTCGACCTCGGCGTCCCAAGCCGAACTTCCTGATACGCCGCTCGCCAACGAGGCCCTGCACGATGACCAGGACGGGCAGCGGTTGTTCATCAAGGGTTCTCAGAATGCCTGGAGCATCGAGGGCGCATTCGTCGAACGCAAGCAGCAGGAACTGACGATTCCCCTTGATGCCCATTGGGATTTTTCCGACCGCAATGACTTCTTGAAGCTTGGCCACGATGCCGACTTCGGCAGTTTTCGCTCATCCGTGCGGCTCTCACACGGCCGTTATCTTTACCGCAGCGCCTATCGTGAGCCCATCGATGATGGACGCCATTATATCGAGGACGTTCGCGCGGACGGCCGGTGGTGGGATCTGGAGGGCACGGTCAGTAGCGTGACCCTGTCCGGGCATCGACTGGTGCTGGGCAGTGAATATCGCAACGACTACCGGCAAAACCAGCAATTAGATCGATATTTTCCTCGCCGCGACGAACACGAAACGTATCGCAGTGAGGTGTCGACTCAAACGTTCAGCCTTTACGCCCAGGATGAAATTGCCCTGCGCCATGACTTGAGCCTGAATCTGGGCATACGCATGGACCAGCGCAGTGGCAAGGATTCGGTGGCGCGCAGCAACCCTCGGGTGGCCTTGCTCTATACCGGCCTGACGAACACCAGTCTGTCGTTGTCCCACGGCAGCGCGACCCGCTTCGCGAGTCGGTACGAAGCGACCTCCAATGATCTTCCCGGCGTCCAGTCGGAGCGCGTCACCACCACCGAATTTGTGGCCGATCATCGCCGTGGCGACTTCCGTTTGTTGGGCACCCTCTATCGTTATCGCATTACCGATCCCATCGGTCGTTTCTCGGAGCCTTCGCTGGAGCGGATCGACACCCAAGGTGCCGAACTCGAAGCTCAGTGGCAATGGCGTGAGGTTCAACTGAGGGGCAGTCACACGTTGCAGCGCTCGGAGGACAACCTTGGCCGTGATCGGGTGAATTCACCCCGGCACTTGAGCAAGCTGCAGGTGTCAGTGCCTCTGGCGGAGGAGCGCTTGCGAGCCAGTCTTGCTGCCCGATACGTGGGGCGCAGGCTGGTCGCGCCGGGTGTAAGTGCTAGCGGTTATACGATCACCGACCTGACGTTCACCAGTCGGGATGTCGTGCCTGGGGTGAGTGTCACCGCCGCGGTACGCAATCTCTTCGACCGACGCTACCTCGATGCGTCTTTCTTCGACATCGAGAGCAGCGCCGATTTGCCTGAGCGTGGCGAGCGTAGCCTGTGGTTGAGCGTGGGGTATGCATTCCCATGAAAATCGCCGTCCGCCATGTGCTGGTCCTGGTTGTCCTGTACCTGTCCACCCAGGGGGTGATGGCCGACTCGGTAGTGGAGGAACGTGCCATGAAAGCGGCCTATCTATACAATTTTGCCCTGTTCGCCGAATGGCCATCGTTGCCTGACGTCAATTTTCGATTGTGTGTGCTCGGCATCACGCAATTGGACGATGAACTCGCCCATTTGCAAGGCAAGCGTGTGCAGAACGGCCTGCCCATCGATGTACGCCGGGTTCTGTCTGGTGATTCGCTTATGGGCTGTCAGGTCCTTTATATCGATGAACAGAACCGTCGTGCCCTTGGCTCTCTGCTCGGGCAACTGGCCGCGACGCCGGTGTTGACCATCACCGATGCCACCGGATTCGCCGATCAGGGCGTCATGATCGAGATGCGACGCCAGGGCCAGCGCATTGTGTTCGACGTCAATCTGTTTGCGGCGCGGCAGGCCCATCTGGGCTTCAGCTCTCGGCTGCTCAAGCTCGCCAGCTTCGTTGCGGACAGATCCTGAGCCATGTCCCGTTTACGTTTCGAGGATCTCCCTTTGCGCGATAAGGTCACTCACACGGGGTTCAAGTTGACCGCGGCCGCCATGACGGTGCTGCTGGTGATGTTGCTGGTCTACCAACTGGTCGTTCAGCGCCGCTCCCTGGTGGAGGACATCACGGCTCACGCCATGGTGGTGGGCAGAAACGGCTCGGCGGCGATGATGTTCGCAAACGCCGACGAGGCGTACGAAACGCTGGCCTCTCTCCAGCATGTTCCGGATATCAATTGGGCTGCATTCGTGCTCAACGATGGGCGTCAGTTGGCGATCTATCGGCGCGATCCGGCCGGGGAGGTTGTGAATTACTATGGGGTTGAAGAAATCGGCTTGTATTCCCTTTTGGTGCGTCGGCCGGTAGAGCTCCATGGTCAAGTCATCGGCAATGTCGCGGTGAATGCGAGCTTTACCTCGCTCTATCGGGGGCTGGCGGTGCAGGCTCTGTTCGGTGGGCTGGCGGCCGCGGTGGCGTTGTTTCTGTCTTTCATCCTTTCCCGACGAATGGCGTCCAGCATCGTGCGGCCGTTGCAGAATCTGGTAAAACTGACCGAACGGGTGCGCACTTATCAGGATTTCAGTCTGCGAGCGACGGTATATGGCAGCGATGAAACCGGCCGACTCGCCCGCAGTTTCAATGACATGATGGATCAGCTCGAAAGTCATGACGCACGCATCAGTGCCGAGTTGCAACAGCGCAGACTGGCCCAGCAGCAACTGAACGAGCTGGCCTATCAAGATCCGGTGACGGGGCTGTACAACCGCCATTATTTCAAGGAAAAGCTCGAGACCGCCGTCGCGGAGGTGACGCGCTACGCTACGTCCTGTGCGGTGCTGTTCATCGATCTCGATGACTTCAAGATCGTCAACGATACGCTGGGTCATGAGACCGGCGACAGCCTGTTGATTCTGGTTGCCGAGCGCCTGCGGGAAACGTTGCGCAGCACCGATGTGGTGTGTCGGATCGGTGGCGACGAGTTCGCCGTCATCCTGGAAAATGGGGTCAGTGCCGACCAGGCCGGGCAGGTCGCGTCCAATATCGTTGCCGCGTTGTCCAGCCCGTTCTACGTCGATGGTCGCCGGATCGGCGTCGGCGCCAGCCTGGGTATCAGTCTGTGCCCCGATCATGCCACGGACACCGCCAGTCTTTTGCGCAAGGCGGATATCGCCATGTATCAAGCCAAGGGCAGCGGTAAGAACAACTATCATTTATATGATCACGACTCGGAAAATGCCTGAGTCTGTCGATTGGTCGATCGAATACCGGGCGTTCATCACTTTGGCGTTTAGTCTTATGACACAAAGGCGAACGATCCACCATACTCGGGGCAAGTCCTGATGAGCTTGCGCCGTCACCGACCGAAAATCGATCGTTCTTTGTCCATAAGCAACTTTAGAGCGAAGTGCCGATGAAGCTCTCTATGGAAACGGATATTTCTCCCCCACGGAGGGTGCAAGCCCAACTCTTCGATGCCATCTTCGACCTGGTTTCAGCGGCGCTGGTGCTATTGGATGGCCAGGGCCGGGTATTGAAAGCCAACGGCGTTTTTGCCGAGCTGTTGGGCTACGCGCCGGCGCAATTGCTCGCCGTCGAATTCCAGGCGTTGCTCCAGGACCCGGGCGGCCAGTTCCCGCGCGCCGTGGATGGTCGAATCTTGCCGGCTCACTTCGCCAGCGGACCGGTTGAACTGCGCTATCGGCGCCAGGACGGCAGCGTGCTGCTGGGGCGCACGAAGTCGAGTGCAGTCGACGAATGGCTCCTTTGTGAGATTGACCCATGTGTGGCGGCTCGAAGCCTGGGCAGATGCCTGGAGCAGGACCAATGGCTGCAGCGGATCGTGGAAACGGCGCCGGGCATCATCGGCACTTTTCGACTGGGGTGCGATGGCAAGGTATCCATGCCTTGGGCATCGTCGGGTTACGAAGAATATTACGGGGTAACCACGGACGAGCTCAAACGCGACGTCAATATCCTGTTTGAACGTATTCATACCGAGGATCTCGCTCGCGTCCAGGCGACGATCGCTGCATCGGCACGCATGTTGAGTCTCTGGCAGTGCGAATACCGGGTTCGCCATCCGATAAAGGGTGAGATCTGGCTCGAGGGGCGTTCTACACCAACGCTGGAGGCGGATGGCTCGATTATCTGGTTCGGTTTCCTGCACGATATCAGTGAGCGAAAACGCATCGAGCAGGCGTTGATGGAGAGCGAAGAACGTTTTCGCCTGGCCTTCGAGTCTGTTGCCATCGGAATGGCCTTGCTGGGGCTCGACGGGCGCTGGTTGCGCGTCAATCGCTATCTCTGCCAATTGCTCGGTCGCGAGGAAGACTACCTGCTCCAAACCAGCAGCCAGGCGTTGGCTCATCCGGATGATTTTTCCGAGGAGCAGGACTGGGGTCGGCTCCTCGCCAGAGAGGGTGTTTCCTACCTGCGAATGGACAAGCGATATCGGCACCGCAACGGCGAGTATGTGAGGGTGCAACTGACCGTCAGTGCGATACGTAGCGGCGACGCCACGCCCTCGTATTTCGTCGTCCAGATCGAAGACCTCAGCCGTCTTCTCAAAGCAGAAGAGCACCTGTCCTTGCTGGACCTTGCCCTCAGCCATGTACACGAGGCCGCCTACCTGATCGACCGGCAGGCCCGGTTTCGCTATGTCAACGACGAAGCTTGTCGAAGCCTGGGATACAGCCGCACGGAACTGCTCGGCATGACGGTCGCCGAAATAGATCCGGATTGGACGAATGAGCAGATATTGGAAGATTGGAGCTACGCTGCGCGGGGCACCCCTGAAATCATTGAAAGTCGTCATCGGGCCAGGGATGGGCGCATTTTTCCTGTCGAACTGAGCGTCACCTATCTTGAGCTGGACGGCCAGAGCTACAGCTTGGAACTGGCCCGTGACATCACCGAGCGCAGGCGCCTGCACTCGGCGCGGCAGGAAAGCGAGAAGCGCTATCGGGAAGTCTTCGACAACAGCTCCGACTGCCTCTATCTGCTGGAAATCACCGAAGATCGGCAGTTTCGCTACATAGAGGTCAATGCAGCCTTTGAACGTGTGTCGGGGCTCGACCGCCGACAATTGATCGGTCGCTGCCTGGGGGAGGTCGTGCCGCAGTCGGGGCAAAAGGTCATGGAAGGTTTGATGAACTGCCTGGCCCGTGGCGAAATCATCGAGTGGAGCATCGAAATCGATCTTCCGGCCGGGTCGGTGTCCCTCCATTCGACGTTCATTCCCGTGCGCGACGAGCAGGGACATATCTATCGCATCGTCGGGATCAGTCGCGATATCGGCGAACGCAAGCGCATGGAGACCCGCCTGCTGACCAGCGAGCAGCAATTCCGTGCGCTGGCGGAGAACTCGTTGAACCTGATCATCCGATACGACCTCGATTGTCGGCGCACTTACGTCAATCCTGCTTTCGAGCGGTATACGGGGATACCGGCTGCCCGAGCCCTGAAGATGCCGGTCGAGGATGGCTGGACCGCCAACATGGCGGTGACGGACTACCTGGCGCTGCTGCGTCAGGTGATACGTACCGGCGAGCCGCTGGAAACCGTCCTGGAATGGCCGAACGCTGCAAGCGGAGAAATGGTTGTGCACGCTTTCCAGATTAACGCCGAACGAGGCGCGGACGGATCGGTGACCAGTGTCCTGGCCAAGGGGTACGACATTACCGCACTCAAGTGTCACGAACGTCTGGAGGAGGCGCGGCTGGGCATTTTCGAACGGTTGGTGCGGGGTGCTCCGCTGGCTGAGGTCCTATCGCGGGTGACGGCTTATATCGAGCAGGCCCGGCCGGAGTTCCTCGCCTGTATCAGGTTGGTGAGCGATGATACACGCTACTTGCGAGTCATTGCCGCGCCAAGCGTGCCGGGCGATTATCTACAGGCGGTAGGGGATATTGACCTCTCGGAGAAGGACGGCACTGCCGGCTGGCGCAACACTACGATTATCGTCGAAGACCTGAGTGAGTATCGTTGCTGCGCGGCCATCAGAGAGTTAGCTGTCAAGACCGGATTGCGGGCCTGTTGGTCGGAGCCGATCAAAGGCTCTTCCGGAAAGGTCTTGGGTCTGTTCAGCATCTTTTTACGCCGCCCGGGCCGACCAACCGACAGCGACCTCAAACTGATTTATCAGGCCAGCCATCTAGCTGCCATCGCCATCGAGCGCAACTACGCCGAGACGCTGCTGCGCGAAAGCGAAAAGCGCTACCGGGACATTTTCGATAACACCCCCGACGTCATTGCCCGGTTCGATTCGAAGTGCCGCTTCATGTATGTCAACCCGGCGATGGAAGGCATGCTCGATCTGTCGCAGGAGGCTCTGCTCGGCAGAACATTCAGACAGGTATCGCCCCGTTCGGGTCTGGCCCGATCCTTTCAGAGCAGGGTCGAGCAGGTCCTGCGCAGCGGTCAAGCCGGCGAAGCGGAGCTGACGCTGGATATGCCGGCAGGACAGGACTCAGAGCCGGTCTGTTATCAAGTCCGTCTGGTGCCGGAGCGCGATCAGAGCGGAGCACTTGTCGGTATTCTCACCGTCGGTCGTAACGTCAGTGCCTGGCGCGCGGCGGAACGACGGCTCAAGGAATCCCACGCGCAATTGCGTCTGCTGTCCAGTCGTCGCGAAACCACGCGCGAGGAAGAGCGCAAGCACATCGCTCGGGAGATCCATGACGAGTTGGGGCAGCAGTTGTCAGCGTTACGAATGGGCATCTCGTTGCTGCGCCTGCAATTCGGCAATGATCAGCCGCTGTTGTTGGAGCGTGTTCAGGCGTTGATGCTGCGGGTTGATGACATACTTCAGGTCGTGCGCGACGTTGCCACCAGCCTGCGCCCCTCGGCGCTCAACATGGGCCTGACCTCCGCTCTGGAATGGCTGGTGTCCGAGTTCATCCACACTACCGGTATCGACTGTCGGCTCAGGGCGCCCTCGACTCGACTGGTGCTCGATGACGAGCGTGCTACTGCGATCTTCCGGGTGATCCAGGAGTCGCTGACCAATGTCGGTCGCCATTCCCACGCCAGCCGAGTGAATATTCACCTGGAACACGATGCCGAGCACTTGCAGATCGTGGTGTGTGACGACGGCCGGGGCTTCGATCCCCAGCAATTGCCAAAGGGCACGTTGGGCTTGCTCGGCATGCGCGAGCGCGGGCACATGGTCGGTGGAACGGTAATCATAGACAGTGCACCTGGACAGGGGACCCGTGTCCGAGTGTACATTCCCTTTCAGCCGGGCCCGGAACTCCTATGATACGACTGATGATTACCGACGATCATGCCATCATGCGTGAAGGCTTGAAGCAGCTGTTTGCCCTGGCACCCGATGTGCGGGTTGTCGCCGAAGCGGAAAACGGTGCGATGCTGCTCGAGCAACTACGAGTGACTGAAATCGACCTGCTGTTGCTCGACATGAGCATGCCGGGCATCTGCGGGGACGATCTGGTGGCACGCATTCGCTTTCACTATCCGAAGTTGCCGATCCTTGTGCTGAGCATGCACAACGAAGTCCAGATTGCCCAGCGTGCGTTCAGGTCGGGGGCTTCAGGCTATCTGACCAAGGACCGTGACCCCGAAACCCTCCTCGCGGCGATTCGCCGGGTGGCGGCCGGAGGGCGGTACATCGATGCCGGGCTGGCCGAGCAAATGGCGTTTGCGGCCAGCGGGTTAGGCCCGCTTAGCCAGCACGATGGGCTTACCGATCGGGAACTGCAGGTCATGCGCCAACTTGCCCAGGGGTTGAGCGTCTCGCGGATCGCGGCGGAACTGGCGATCAGTCATAAGACCGTCAGCACCCACAAGGCGCGGCTGATGGAAAAGATGGGGTTCACCAGCACGGCCGATATCGTCCGCTATGCCATCAAGCATGGGGTGCTCTGAGTCATCAGAGTGTTGCCTCTGTCTCATTCGGAAAACCACCGCTGAAAGCCTTCCGGGCATCCATTGTCCACCTGATCGGGACGCTCGATGCCGGGCGCCTCGGGCATCCCTATTACGCCTTCCTTACCGCCATCCCAGGAACGTGGAGTGAAGTAGGGCGAGTCCTACTGAATTCGCCGAGTCGCCTACGGTAAAACCAGCTTGGTCTGATGGTTGGGTCATACCCTGGTTCTGCATGATGGGTGGGTGGCATTTTGCTGCCAGATTTTTTGACGCAAGACTGTTGGCGTTCGCCTCTGCTATCAGTTCCGGCCGTCGGATGGAGAGTCCACATTGAGCGTAACAATCAACACCCAGGTTCCCGACTCGTCGGGGGCGCCAGTCGCATTTCTTGCACTGGCGATCCTGGGAGCCACCGCTGTACTGGCGGGCGGGGTAGTGGATATGCAGGCCGTAGGGCTTGCCGTTCTACTTTTGGTGCTGGGCGTGGCTGCGGCCTGTTATTACCACTCGCGTAACCGTGCGCTACGTGTCGCTGTCGATTCAATCGATTATGAGTCACAAGTGCTGCAAGCCCCTGTGCCGACATGTCGCTGTGGCCTGGAACCGGTATGCCAGGGGGTGCTGCCGATATGGGCGGGCCAGATCGAAATTGCCCGCAGCCACACCGAAGAGGCTATCACCACGTTGGCGGCGCGTTTTGCCGAGATATCCATGCGTGTCGAGCGGGTTGTTTCGGGCGCGCAGGATGGAGCAGCGGCGGAAGGGGGGCTGGTCGAGCTGTTCGGTACCAGTCAACGGGAGCTCGATGCGATCATCGCTTCGCTGCGCGCCGCATTGACCACCAAGGAAACGCTCTTGCATCAAGTGATGGCACTCTCCAGCCTCACCGAGCAATTGCAAGCAATGGCCCAGGATGTCGGCAATATCGCCAGGCAGACCAACCTGGTCGCGCTCAATGCCGCCATCGAGGCTGCCCGTGCCGGTGAGGTTGGTCGGGGTTTTGCCGTGGTGGCGGATGAAATTCGTAAACTCTCGAGTCTGTCCGGTGAAACCGGCAAGCGTATCGGCGACACGGTAAACACGGTGAGTGCGGCCATCGCCAGTACCCTGGAAATCTCTCGTCAATATGCCGAGCAGGACGAAGCCACCGTAAACCGATCCGGCCAAGTCATCGAGCAAGTCATTGACAGTTTTCGCAGCGCCACCACCACGCTTTTCAACTCCTCCCATGAGTTGCGCAGGGAAAGCCAGTTCGTCGGCCAGGAAATAGCCCAGGTACTGGTCGGCCTGCAGTTCCAGGATCGCGTCAACCAGGTGCTGAGTCTGGTCCGTAACGACTTGGAAAAGCTCCACGAGAACCTGGCCCAGGGGCAGCGGGACAGCGCCGCAGGCCAGCTTCCAACACCGATTGACGCCCAGGCCTGGCTGGAACAATTGGCTCGTACTTACACCATGCCCGAGCTGCATGACGTGCACCGGGGCAATGCCAACAGTACGTCGGGCAACGAATCCGAAATCACCTTTTTCTAGGAGCCCTCAATGGCCAAGACCATCATGATCGTCGACGACTCGGCGTCCCTGCGCCAGGTTGTCAGCATCGCCTTGAAAGGCGCCGGTTACGAGACCGTTGAAGCCTGCGATGGCAAAGACGCCCTGAGCAAACTCGACGGTCGCAAGCTGCACCTGATCATCAGTGACGTGAACATGCCGAACATGGATGGCCTTTCCTTCGTCCGGGCGGCCAAGCAGTTACCGGCCTACAAATTTACCCCGGTGATCATGCTCACCACCGAGGTGAGCGATGCCAGGAAGCAGGAAGGCCAGGCGGCCGGGGCCAGGGCGTGGGTGGTCAAACCCTTCCAGCCGGCACAGATGCTCACGGCGGTGTCCAAACTCGTTCTGCCCTGATATTTCGCAATCCTATCCATGTCGCACGCAATAGGCCGGCATCGGTTGAAGAGAATCCAAACCATGTATCCCAACGCTCATCAGCGCCTCTGCATCGAGGGCGAGCTGAACATCTACACCGCGGCTGAATGGAAAACACGTCTTGACGATCTGATCGCCCAGGATGAAGACCTCGAACTGGACTTGGGCGGGGTACAGGAACTGGATACCGCCGGGTTGCAACTGCTGATCATGGCGAAGAAGGAGACGAACCTGCGCAACCGGCAACTGCGATTGGCCAATCACAGCCCAGCGGTGTTGGAGGTGTTCGCGCTGTGCGATCTAGCCGTCCTGTTCGGCGACCCTGTTCCGTTGCAATCCAACCGGTGGTGAAAAGGCAATGCTCATGAACCTGGACGACGCACAGCAGACCTTCATCGTCGAAAGCCTGGAACTTCTGCAAGATATGGAAGAAGCCTTGTTGCGGATCGAGTCGGCAGCGGACGACCCCGACACGATCAACGCGATCTTTCGCGCCGCCCATACCATCAAAGGCTCGGCAGGTCTGTTTGGTCTGGATGACATCGTTTCCTTCACCCACGTCGCAGAGAGTGTGCTGGACCGTGTGCGTGACCGGCAGTTGCAATTCAACGCGCAGTTGACCGCGCTGTTCTTGCAGGCCTGCGATCACGTCGGTGTATTGGTGAGGCTGGTGGCGGACGGCAACGAGTCCGCGCCGCAGACCGTTCGTGACAACGGCGCCAACCTGCTCAGCGTGCTGCGTGGATTTCTGGGCGACGAATCTGAATCGACGCCAGGTCTCGGCACCCAGCCGGGCGGTACGTCGACGGTCGAGCATGAACCCGGCATCGAAAGCGGCGGTGAATCCAGGACTGCCGACCATTGGCACATTTCCTTGCGTTTTGGTCTTGACCTGCTGCGCAACGGCATGGACCCCCTGGCGTTCATCCGTTACCTGGCCACGTTGGGACGAATCTGCAACATTGTCACCCTCGGCGATCATCTGCCCTGCGCGGCGCAAATGGATCCGGAGAGTTGCTACCTGGGCTTCGAGATCGGCTTTCACGGCGATGTCGATCAAGCCACCCTTGAGAATGTCTTCGAGTTCATTCGCGACGACAGTCAGGTGCATATTCTGTCGCCGCACTGCAAGACCGATGAATACCGTCAGATGGTTCGGGAACTGCCGGAGGAGCGCCAGCGCCTGGCTGAAATTATTTTCATCCGTTGTTGCGAGCTCACTGCCGCTACGGGCGCAGGGCCACTCGAACAGCCGCCACTGCCGCCTGCGGCGTTGGTGATTGATCCGGCGCCGGTCGAGCATCCGATTCCCGCTGCGATACCCGACGATCCTGTATCGAACTCACCACAGGTCCAAGACAGCCGCAGAAGCGAGAACAGTCTGATCCGCGTCGATGCCGGCAAGCTCGATCAATTGATCAATCTGATCGGCGAACTGATCATCGCCGGCGCGGGCGCCAATCTCGCTGCCAGGAACACCGGTGCCAGTGAGCTGATGGAAGCCACGGCGGTCCTGGCGCGTCTGGTGGAAGAAGTGCGCGATTCAGCACTGACCCTGCGCATGGTGCAGATCGGCTCCACCTTCAATCGTTTCCAACGGGTGGTCCGCGATGTGTCCAGGGAGATGGGCAAGGATATTCGCCTGGAGATCAGCGGTGGCGAGACCGAGCTGGACAAGACCCTGGTGGAGCGCATCGGTGATCCGCTGACCCATCTGGTGCGCAATGCCATGGACCATGGCATCGAACCCGCCGAGGTGCGCCTGGCCCACGGCAAGCCGGCCCACGGCACGTTGCGCCTCAACGCCTATCACGATGCCGGGAGCATCGTCATTGAGGTCGCCGACGACGGCGGTGGCTTGCACAAGGAAAAGATCCTGCGCAAGGCCATCGAGCGCGGGCTGGTCGGCGAAGGACAACATCTGGCGGAAAACGACATCTTCAACCTGATCTTCGAGCCGGGTTTTTCCACCGCCGAGCAGATCAGCAACCTCTCCGGGCGCGGCGTCGGCATGGACGTGGTCAAGCGCAACATCACCGCGTTGCGCGGCAGCCTGGAGCTGGACAGCATCGAAGGGCAGGGCACCCAGCTGCGCATTCGCCTGCCGCTGACCCTGGCGATCATCGACGGTTTCATGGTCGGTGTCGGCAACGCCAGCTATGTGATCCCACAGGACATGGTGGTGGAGTGCATCGAGCTGCCGGCCAATGACGGGCTCGACTATCTCAACCTGCGCGGCGAAGTACTGCCCTTCATCCGCCTGCGCGAGCTGTTCGATGTCGAAGGCAAGCCCCCGCGCAGGGAAAACGTGGTGGTGGTGCAATTCGCCGGGCAGCGTGCCGGCTTTGTGGTGGATCGACTATTGGGCGAGTTCCAGACGGTGATCAAGCCGCTGGGCAAGCTCTTTGGCCAGTTGGGTGGCTTGGGTGGTTTCACCATCCTGGGCAATGGCGAGGTGGCGCTGATCCTGGATGTTGCTGGGTTGATCAAGCGAATCGCGGGAACGAAGCAACGAACACTGGCCTCGCAGAGATGATCGCGATCCATTCTGCATGCCCAGATTCATCTCAACTATAAAGCAGAGAAATATGATGGTGAGCGTTTTTTCCAACATGCGAGTCGCCACCAAGCTTGGTTCCGGCTACGCCGTCATGCTTGCGATGATGCTGGCGTTGGCCCTTACCGGCATGAGTGGTCTGTTCAACGTCCATCTGATCGTGGACGACATCACCGATAACGCTTACCCGAAGGTCCAGGTCAGCAACGACATCAACAATGGGGTGAGCGATACGAGCGCTACGTTGCGCGATTTGATTCTCAAATCTGACGAGCAGCAACTCAAACAGCTTCGCGACCGCTACCAGGCGATCCGCCAGGCCCAGGAAAATAAACTGGATATCCTGGAGAAACTGCTGGACAACGTGCAGGAGCGGGACCTGTTCAAAAGTATCCAGAATGCTCGAGGGACCTATGTCCGGTTCGTGGACCAGCTCGTCGAGCTGGCATCGGTGAGCCTGGACGACCAGGCGATCGACCTGCTTTATGGTGACCTGGCTCAGGCGAAAACCCTGTACACCAAGTTGCTCAACGACATGATCGAGTTGCAGGAAGCATCCTTTTCCGACAACGACAAACTGGAACAAGCCGAATACGATCAGACCCGCCTGTTGTCCTTCTCGCTGCTGGGTGCCGCGCTGCTCATTGGTATTCTCCTGGCTATTTGGATTACCCGTAGCCTGACTCGTCAACTGGGCGGTGAACCTCAACTGGCTGCTGAGATTGCCCAGCGTATCGCCGGCGGCGATCTCAACGTGACGATCCCCCTGCGCCGTAACGATTCCGGCAGCATGCTCGCCGCCATGAAAGGCATGGTCGAGAAACTTTCGCAGATCATCGGTGAAGTACGTGGCGCCGCGAATGCGTTAAGTAGTGCGTCCGAGCAAGTCTCCGCCACCGCCCAATCGATGAGCCATGCCTCCAGCGAGCAAGCCGCCAGCGTCGAGGAGACGTCGGCCTCGGTCGAGCAGAACACCGAGAACGCACGGATGACCGACGGCATGGCCGGCAACGCCTCTCGGCAGGCCCGCGAAGGGGGCGAGGCGGTCAAGGACACGGTCATTGCGATGAAGAGCATCGCCGAGAAAATCGGCATCATCGATGACATTGCTTACCAGACCAATCTGCTCGCGCTCAACGCTGCCATCGAAGCGGCCCGCGCCGGCGAGCACGGCAAGGGTTTTGCCGTGGTCGCCGCCGAGGTGCGCAAGTTGGCCGAGCGCAGCCAGGTCGCCGCCCAGGAAATCGGCGAGGTCGCCAAGGGCTCCGTCGCCCTGGCCGAGCGCGCCGGCAGCCTGCTCGGTGAGATCGTGCCGGGCATCGCCAAGACCAGTGACCTGGTGCAGGAAATCTCCGCCGCGTCCCAAGAGCAGTCCTCGGGCGTCAGCCAGATCAATACGGCGATGAATCAGCTCAATCAGATCACCCAACAAAATGCCTCTGCCTCAGAGGAGTTGGCCGCCACCGCCGAAGAAATGAGCGGTCAGGCCGAGCAATTGCAGCAGCTCATGGGGTTCTTCAGCCTTGAGGAAAAAAGGGGCGAGGAGCGAGCCGTCCTGTCTTTCACTCGTTCGGCCAAACCGCGCAAGGATGTGTTCCCACTGGCGCTCCACGGGCGGCCTGGTCGTCATGGCCAGGCTGTGCCGGCCGGTTTCATACGTTTCGAGGAATGATGGCATGGGCCATTCGATGAGAGTTCAAAACCCTGACGCTGCGCCGCAGACCCGGCAGTACTTGACGTTCACCCTGGGCGACGAACAGTTCGCCGTTGGCACCCTGAGCGTCATGGAAATCATCGAGCATGGCCGGCTCACCGGCGTTCCGATGATGCCGCCCAGTATCCGCGGGGTCATCAATCTGCGGGGGGCGGTGGTGCCGGTCATCGACCTGGGCGCTCGCTTCGGCGGCCAGCGCATCGAGGTCGGCCGGCGTACCTGCATCGTCATTCTCGAAGTGGTCCATGCCGGTGAACAGCAAGTGATCGGTGTACTGGTTGACGCGGTGAATGAAGTGCTGGAAATCGCCTCGGCGGACATCGAACCGCCGCCGGCCTTCGGCGCGAATATTCGCTGCGACTTCATCCAGGGTATGGGCAAGGTCGGCGGGCGATTTGTCATTCTGCTGGACATCGGACGCGTGCTGTCAGTGGATGAACTCGCGGTGCTCCAGGGTGCGGTCGACGATCGAGCGGTCGATGCATGACTGACCATGATTTGACGCTCTGGCTGTGCCTTGCCATGACCCCGGGTATGCTGATGCTCGTCGCCTTGATTGTTTACTACCGAGGCTACCCGCGCGCTGCCCGTCAGACACCAATGCCGGTTGAACCGTTTGCCGCAGGTGGGCTCGATGAACTGGCGCCGCTACCGGGGAACACCGCCGAACCACGAGGCGAGCTAGGTACTCGGGGCAATGACGAGGTGACAGTGATGGACAAAGACCCGATCGGCGACCAATCGAGTCGCGCCGTTTTACAGCAGACGCTGCCATTGGCGACGAGAGGTATGAGTGCTGCTGAACTCGCGGAAAAATTGCTTTATCTGGCGGATCTGACCGAACACATGCTTGAAAAAAGTGAAACGCTCAGCCGTGCGGCCGTTGCGCCCCGTCGGGTTGCCGATGAGGTTGCCCCCAACAGGCTTTACCTGTCTTTCATGCTCGGTGGTGCAGCGTTCGCGGTGAGCATGAGCAACGTCCATTCCGTGATCCAGGGCGCTCGGCTCATTGGTGGGGCTGGTCTGTCGGGGCCGGTTCGCAGGGCAATCATCATGGACGGTGCCTTGGTGCCAGTGGTCGACCTGGGTGTTCAGGTGCATGGACAGCCCACCCTGATCGGGGAGCGTACAAAAATTGCCATCCTGGAAGTGTCGGTTGGCGAGCACCTGCAAAGAGTCGGGGTGTTGGCCGATGGGGTCGGAGCAATACTGCAAATCCCTTCGATCGGGATCGACCCGACCGCACGCTTCGACAGCCGGGTTGGCGTCGACTTCAGCTTCGCCACCGTCACGGTCAATGAGCAGAGGACGACGTTGTTGGTTGTCGCGCCTGGATCCTCGGCAAGTCAATCCAACGCCGTGCGATAGCTGAGCCGATCCGTAGTACAGCGAAGCTTTGCCGACACGACGTTAGACCCATGGCTTGGGTACCTGATTTCTCTTTACCTGCGAGAGCCCCTTCATGAACATGCTCGATCGATTGTCTTTGCCCGGCAAGTTTTCATTGTTGGCGGTGTTGTGTCTGGCGCTGATCGCCGCGCCTACGTCGTTATTCGTCCTTGGCGCCATGGGCCAGAGTCGCCAGGCCGTGCAAGAATCCAGCGGCATGCAACCGGTGCAGGAACTGTTGCACCTGATTCAACTGACGCAACAGCACAGCAGTCTTTCATCCGCAGTGCTGGGCGGTAGCCGGGCATTGACTGAAACGAGGCAGAAAAAACAGGCCGAAGTTGAACAAGCCTTCGATTTGACCGAGCGTGAATTGAGCGAATCTCAAGTGCCTTCTGGCATTCTGGATGCCCTGCGCAAGGCTCACCGGCAATGGCGTGAATTGGCTGGCCAGATCTCACAAGGTACGGTCAATGGTGCTCATAGCCAGGCGTTGCATGGACAGCTGGTCGCGGCCTGTCTCCAGCTGGAGGACTCGCTGCTCGATCACTTCGAGCTGTCGCTGGATCCGATTTTCGAAACCTATTACCTGATCACCGGCGCTTTGGTCGAGCTGCCGCAGACCAGCGAACTGCTCGGGCAATTGAGCGCGACGGGGGCGCTGCTGCTCTCGCAAGGGCAAATCCAATCTGAACAACGTGCCACCCTCACCAGCTTGACGACCCAGGCAGCGAACAGCTTCGGCAAGCTGACAAGAGCCTTCACCAAGGTCAATGGTGCCAGCCCGTCATTCAGCCTATTGCTCGCGGGTCCTTTGGCGACACTGGGGCCGCAGGTCGAGCAGGCCCTCAAGCTGACCGACACTCAATTGATTTCGGCCAATGAGCTCAACTATCCAGTCGCCGACTATCTGGCGACCTACACGCGGACCATCGACGCGTTGTTTGCCTTCAACCGGCCGGCGTTGGATGCACTCGCGCAAGCGCTTGAGGCCCGACGTGACAGCGCCCGAAACGACATCATGCTGATGTCCGGCGGTCTGTTGGTGATGTTGTTGGCCGGGGCTGCGCTGGCGACATCCATGGTGCTTCGGCTTTTGCGGCAGCTGACCGCCGCCTTGATGGCCGCGGAGCGCATCACCGCAGGAGACCTGAGCCATCCGATCGATTCGCCCGGGGCGGATGAACCGGCACGCTTGCTGGGGGCTTTGAGTCAGATGCAGCAAGGATTGCGCGACACCGTCCAGCACATCGTGGGTTGCGCCGGACGTCTTACTTCGACGGCCGGCGAACTGAACTCGGTATCCGATGATGCCAGCCGGGGCCTGACGCGACAGAACAATGACTTGAATCAAGCCGTGACCGCCGTCACCGAATTGACTGTGGTGATCGAGGAGGTGGCGCGCAATGCCGTCTCGGCTTCCGAGGTGGCCCAATCAGCTGACCAAAGCTCGCGTGAGGGACAGGATAGTGTCGCTCGGGCAGTCGATGCCATGGTATCGCTGACCGGTGACATCGAACACACCACCGATGCCCTCCAGGTGCTGGATGGGCAGATAGGTGGCATTACCTCCGTACTGGATGTCATTCGAGGCATCGCCGAGCAAACCAACATGTTGGCCCTGAACGCGGCGATCGAAGCCGCGAGGGCCGGTGAAAGTGGACGGGGCTTCGCTGTGGTCGCGGATGAAGTGCGGGCGTTGGCACAGCGGACGCAGGAGTCGACGCGGCAGATTGAAAGCATCATCGGCGCGGTGCGCAAGGGCAGCCAGGACGCCCTCGGCGCCATGCATGAAAGCAATGGCAGGACGCGGGATACGCTGGGAGTGACTCGCCAGGCGGGTGCCGCCCTCGGCGCGATTGCAGTCGCCATCGCTCAGATCAACGAGCGCAACGTGAGCATCGCCAGCTCGACCCAGGAGCAATCCCATGTGGCGCGCGAGGTGGACAGCAATCTGCTCGACATTCGGGATGTCTCGGCACAGACCTCAAGTGCGGCGAACCAGACGCATGCTGCCAGTCGGGAGCTTGCGGCACTTGCTGACGAGCTCAACGCCGTGGTTAAGCATTTCGTCGTCTGAAAGATCGCATCACATAATCCCAGCGGACCCACCCGCGGGCAGACGGGCATGAAGCCGTTCAAGGTGATGATCGTCGATCACCGAATGCCAAAGGTCATGAAAACCATGCAAAAAACGATTCCTTCCACTCGTTCCAAGCTGTCCGCCGATGACTGATCATCCAGAATGGCAATTGCCAAGCGACGAGCAGACGCTGCGCACTCTGGTCGAAAACACCCCGGATACCATTGCGCGATACGACCACAATGGTCTACGGACCTACCTCAACCCGGCGTTCGCGTATACGGCCGGGGTACCTGCCGTGACGCTGCTCGGCAAGAGCCCCAGCCATGGGCGGCAAACTCCCGAGATGCTTGCCTATGAGGCTAAATTATTCGGGGTTTTGCACAGCGGCCAGCCCGACGAGTACGAGCTGACCTGGTCCGGCGCGGACGGCGCGCTGATCGCCAGCCATATTCGCATCGTGCCGGAGAGAGATGTTTGCGGCGCGGTAGTCAGTGTCCTGGCCGTGGGCCGGGATATCTCCAGGCTCAAGGCCGCCGAACGGCGTCTCGAACAGGCCGAGGCACTGGCCCGCTTCGGTCATTGGCAACAGGATTTTCGCCGAGGTAGCTTGAAGCTGTCCGCGGAGCTCTGTCGCATGCTCGATAAACCGCGGCATTGGGCGCCGACCCAGCAAGAGCTCCTGGACATGCTCATACTCAAGGACCGTGCCCGGGTTATGGAGAGCGTGTACCACGCCTTCACGAAGCGCAGCGCATTTCTGGCGCTGGACTATTGCATGGCCGTGGGGGATCGGGAGATGCACTTGCAGACCTGCCTGACCATCGAATACGACGCCGGTGGCGTGCCTTTGCGGATGTTCGGGACAGCCCAGGACGTCAGCGAGCTGAAAAACTATCAGCAACGGCTGCATGTGCTGGCGTTCTACGACGCATTGACAGGTCTGCCCAATCGCGAGCGATTCAAGGAGTGTTTGCAAGAAGCCTTGTTAAAAGCGGAGCGCAACGGGAGTCAGGTCGCGGTCGCGATTCTCGATCTCGACAACTTCAAGGCGGTCAATGATACCTTGGGCCATGGTGCCGGCGATGAGCTGCTGTGCGAAGCCGCCAGGCGTCTGCGACGCTCAGTGTGTGGTCGCGATAACGTGGCCCGCCTGGGCGGCGACGAGTTTGCTCTGATCCTGTCTACGCCGCTCGCAACTATCCCTGAGCTGGAGGACAAGGGGCGCAATATTCTGCAGTCCATCACAGGCGTTTACCAGATCCAGGGCAGGGAAGTTTTTGTCTCGGGCAGCCTCGGTATCGCCCTTGGCACGGTGGGTGTCGAGAACATCGATAAGTTGGTGCAGTTCGCCGACTCAGCCATGTACAGCGCCAAGACCCACGGGCGTAACAATGTGCAGCTCTACTCGCCGAGCATGACCCAAAGAACCACCGAGCGGCTGGCACTGGCGACCAGCTTGCGCCATGCGCAGCCCAATGGTGAGTTGGTGTTGCATTACCAGCCACAGATCGATCTGATCAGTGGCCGTGTGATTGGTGCCGAAGCCTTGTTGCGCTGGCAACATCCGCAACATGGGCTGATCGCCCCGGACACCTTCATTCCCATTGCCGAGGAAACCGGACTGATCGTCGGCATCGGTGAATGGGTGTTGGAAAGTGCCTGCCGCCGTGTTGTCGAGTGGAACCGTGGCAATCGTTGTCCGCCGCTGAGAATCGCGGTCAATCTGTCGCCGCGACAATTCCAGATGAACGACCTGCTCACCTCGGTTTGTACAATCCTGCGGGAAACCGGCTGCGAACCGGGCTGGCTGGAACTGGAAATTACCGAAGGTCTACTTCTGGATAACAATGTCGCCGTACGCGAGACACTGGAACAACTGAATGCGTTGGGGTTGACCATTGCAATCGATGATTTTGGCACTGGCTATTCGGCGCTCAGCTACTTGAGTCGCCTGCCCATCGAAACGCTCAAGATCGACCGCTCCTTTATCAACGACATCGAACATAATCGTGATAGCGCCGAGCTGGTCAAGGCGATCATCTCCATGGCTCATAGCCTACGGCTGACCCTGGTTGCCGAAGGTGTCGAAGAAACCTCCCAGCAAGCGTTCTTGCAACTTTATGGGTGCCAGAGTGCGCAGGGTTGGTTATATGGTAAGCCCATGCCGCAGGTGGCGTTCGAGGAGCTGTTGAGGGCCAAGGCTGACAATCAATGATTCTTCGGTTTGGGCAAGGTAGGCTCGCTGATGGAATAGCGTTGCTCGGAATCACGCCTTCTTGGCCCTTGATACACCCCAAAAACAAGTCCAGAATCAAGTCTTTTCCTGCTCTGGCAAGAAAGAAACCCCTTAGATTTCAATGGGTCGGACGCCAGATGCGAGTCTCGTTTCCCGCTCCAGGATTCAAAAAAAGCCACTCAGATGAGTGGCTTTTTTTTGTGCCTGAGATTTGTTAGGTGAAGGCGTGGGCCCTTGCGTTTGATCAATCGTTCTCCCCATCAACGATATTCATCTGTGTAGCAAGTCAGTAGCCCTTTGTGGGTGACAATCTCGGTTGCTCCTCTGTTGACCCATGTGGGAGCGATTACACATTCGGAGAGCGCGACCACGGCGAAGAGTGGGGCAAATCGCAACGTCCTGCGCTGTAGAAGACGCGCCGCAAATCTTGCGTAGCAACAATGAGGGGTGGGCCGGTTTCAGTGCTACAGTCTCGCCCTTCCAGGGCGAGGGAACATCATGCGGTTGATGCTAACGGTTTTGACCATGTCGCTGCTGACAGGGTGCGCGACTGTCAACGAAAGCTCCAGCTACGGGCGCATGTGCGGCCTCCATCCTTACTGCGGCGTTACTGTCGATATGGAGATCATCAAAGGCGCGACGGACGACAACGCTGGGGTCATGAGTGCCCTGGCTCCGTTTGCAGTCATTGACCTGCCGTTCAGTTTCGTCGCCGATACGCTGATCCTGCCGTACACGATTTTTCACATGAAGAATGCCGACGAGTAGCGCCGGTCGATCGCGACCATCAGGGCGGCTGCGAGCCTGATGGGATTGCACCAGGACCTGGGTGAAGAGCTGATGCTACGCTGATCGGAGCTGAGCTTCGATCGCTCCCTTATCGATGACCGACCAGACCTCGCGGATCCTGCCGTCCTCGAACGCGTAGAAGACATTCTCGGCGAAGGAGATGGGTGCTCCATTCACCGCGAGGCCCAGGAATTCCCCAGCCGGCGTGCAATTGAAGACCAGGCGAGCCGCCAACTTGGGTGGGTCGACCACCAGGAATGAAATTGCAAAGCGCAAATCGGGGATAGCCCGATAATCGGCTTCCAGCATGCTTCGATAGCCGTGCAGTCCTAATGGTCTCGCGTTGTGAACCACATCCGGATGCACAAAGTGGCCTAGGTTTTCCCAGTCCTGTGCATTCAGGCAGGCGATGTAGTCGCTATAAAAATCGGCAAGGTTCGGGCTCATGGGGCTGATTCTCCTCTGCATGTCTGTTCTTGCCTTTGCGATCCTAGGTCTATTGTCACGTCTCATCAAACAAGTGAGCAGAACAGAAAGTCACCGGCGCAGCATTGGCAGAACCATGGCGGAGCGTTCGGCGGACACGGGCCGCCGACGCGAAGGCGCCAGACAAAGCTGACTTTTCATGGGTTGAACGGTGACTGGCGGACTTCCCGCCGCGGGCCGGTGAGGGTTCTACAGCGTGATACGGGTGGCAGGGTAGAACAAACAAAAAAGAGCATTTCGGCACGTTTATCGAGCGTTTCGGCACAGTAGCCGCTCTCTGTTCAACCTAGACTCGAGCTTCACTCTAAGACTCAGATGGAGCCGCGATGAACATCAGATCAGTCCTGCCTGCACTTTCCATGGCGGTAGCATTCAGTGGATATGCCGCCGACTTCTCACTGACCAGCCAGGATATCGCTGACAACCGCCCGCTGACCAAGCGTGAGGTGTTCCAAGGCTTCGGTTGCGAAGGTGGCAACACTTCTCCTGAGCTTTCCTGGGCAAACGCTCCTGCCGGTACCAGAAGCTATGCGGTCACGGTCTATGATCCCGATGCACCGACCGGTAGCGGCTGGTGGCATTGGACGGTGGTCAACCTGCCGATTTCTACCAATAGCTTGCCAAGAGGCGTGGGAGCGAACCTGCCTGCCGGTGCAGTACAAGGGCGAACCGATTATGGCCGGCCAGGATTTGGCGGGGCTTGCCCACCTGTGGGGGATAAACCCCATCGATATCAATTCACCGTATGGGCGTTGAAAGTGGATAAGCTACCACTCGACAGTGAGGCCAGCGGTGCCTTGGTTGGGTACATGCTCAATGCCAACGCCCTTGCCAAAGCGACCATTACTTCAACTTACGGACGTTAAGCACGATGCGCCCTTGTGACGGCATACAGCACCGGGAAAACATTATCGATGCGTGTGTCATAAGGGCGCGACAGCCACTGACTTTGCCAAGGGTGCCGGTGTTCGTGACCACCTTGTGTCGAGTGCGACAAGGGGAAAAGCTGCTGCAATGGGATGACCGGGAGATGCGTGCCGGGCCGCAACATCTGATTCTGATGCCGGCTGGACGCGAGCTTGGTTTCTCAAACTTCCCCGGACTTCACGGTCACTACATTGCCGATGCGGTAACTTTTCCCATCTCGACATTGCGTAACTTCAGCGCCCGATATAGCCAGCAGATCATGAGCCGTCAGGGTGCATCCAAGGCCGATCTATGTGTGCCTCTGGACAGGCACACCACGCAGGCGTGGGATCAATTGTTGGCGTCTATCAATGCGAACTCCCCGGACGCATTACGCGCCCTCTATGGGGAAGCGGTTCTTCTGAGTCTGTGCCTTGGTGGCCAGATCGGACCTCTGTTGATGGGGCGCAACGACCCCGTTCGTGAACGTGTGCAGCAGATCGTCATGGGCAGCCCGGAGAAAGACTGGACGGTTGCGAGCATTGCACAACGCCTGAACCTGGGTGAGTCGACGTTGCGTCGCCAACTGGCGAACGAGGGGGACAGTTTCAGGAATATTCTGGAGGGCGTTCGACTGGCGACAGCATTGCAATGGTTGCAAACAACGTCTCGCCCTATCGGGGACATTGCCGGGGCCTGTGGTTACGCTTCGGCCTCACGTTTTGCGGTGCGCTTTCGCTCACACTATGGTCTGTCGCCACGTGAGTTGCGGGCAGGGATCTAAGCCTGAAACATTGCGCTACGATCTGGGCTTTCCTTTGGAGGCACCTGGCATCCATGTCGCGTCGAAAAAAGAGGGAAGTATCAACTTCCCCTGTGACGATGCACCAGAAGCTCAGGGACTTGGCTCCAGGTGATGTTGAATCGCGCCAGAAATTTTCGGATTCGATCGGAATCGTTACTCGATGCCTTGGCTGATCGGCTTTGTGAGAAGAGCTTGCGACCGGCATCCGCCTGGCTGGCCGCTGTGCTGCATACCTTCAGAACTCGCCGCGCAATGTTGCGCAGTTCACTTCGACGAACGGCCCGTCGATCCGATGGCGACCCCGTTTGAGCTCGTAGATCTGCCGCGCGAGAAAAGACTTGCCTGCCCCGGTAGGGCCGCTGATCAGGATGGGTGCTCGGGATCGCACGGCGACCCGTTCGATCTGTTCTATCGTCCGGTTGAAAGCTGCGTTGCGGGTCGCAATGCCGGACTTCAACAGTTCCGTGCCCTCCAGGCGCTCAGCCTGGAATCGCTTGGCGATCTGATCGTAGCGTTGAAGATCGAGGTCGGTGATAACGTGTTTGCCTGCCGCTCCTGCGTCGTCATCTCGCAAGCCGCCTGGCTGGGTCTGTATCAGCTTGGCAGGGATGTGCCGTGACTCGGCCAACAGGAACCATACGATCTGCTGGACGTGGGTGCCTGTGGTGATGTGGACGAGATAGTCCTCGCCCTCTGTGTCGAATGGATAGTCAGCTGCGAAGTCATGCAACGCGGCGTAGACCTCTTCGAAGTCCCAGGCGTTTCGCATCGCCATGGTGTGCAGACGAACCTCGGTCTCTGGCGAGACCTGGGCAATGTCAGCCGCTACTTTCAAGGCGAGATCCGCGTCCCAGCGCGCTTCACCGTGAATCAGCTCCAGGCGATCAATCACCAGGTCGGGTTGCTGGCACAGCGAGAGGGAGGGACGCCATTTGTTCCAGCGTTGCTCCCCCTTGCCGACGCGGTCAAGCTTTGACCCGAGGATGCCAATGGCGACTGTTTTTTTGCCATGCATTGCCGAATATCTCAAAAGATAGGTAACGATAAATAAGTATAGTTTTACGACATGACATTGAACAATTGCGAACCTGCCAGAAACAGTAGGTTTCGGGTTAAAACCTTTAAGTATCAATAAGATAGTAAAAACAAGGCTGCTGATCCTGGAGTTGGCATGCCGCTCGCTATAGAGCTCCCAGACAGAAATCACAGGAGCGAAAGACAATGACCACTCAGACCTTCGAGCTGCTTGAAGTCGAAAACGGCAAGCCCATCAAGATGTGGACCCGGGGCGTCCCGGTTGAGCCTGAGGCCCGGCAGCAACTGATGAACACTGCGCAGATGCCGTTCGTGTTCAAGCACATGGCTGTGATGCCCGATGTTCATTTAGGAAAGGGCTCAACCATAGGGAGCGTGATTCCTACCAAGGGCGCGATCATCCCCGCTGCCGTCGGGGTCGACCTCGGTTGCGGGATGTCGGCTGTCCGCACCTCGCTGCGCGCCAGCGATCTTCCCGATCATCTGTTCGGCCTGCGTTCTGCAATCGAGAAGGCTGTTCCCCACGGACGTACCTCGGGGCGTAGCGGCCGTGACAAAGGGGCCTGGGAAACCGCACCGGCGATTGTCGACCAGGCCTGGTCGGCACTTGAGGGGCGTTTCGACCTCATTATCCAAAAGCATCCTCGCCTTGAGAAATCCAACAACCGCAGGCATCTCGGAACGCTGGGAACCGGTAACCACTTCGTCGAGGTATGCCTGGATGAAGCCGACCATGTGTGGGTGATGCTGCATACCGGTTCCCGCGGTGTAGGGAACGCCATCGGTACCTATTTCATCGAGAAGGCCCGTGAGGAAATGCGCAGGCACATGGTGAACCTGCCTGACCGGGACCTGGCCTACCTGCGCGAAGGCACCTCCAGCTTCGATGATTATGTCGAGGCGGTGGAATGGGCCCAGGATTTTGCCAAGCAGAACCGCGCGGTCATGATGTTGGCGGTGCTGGATGCTGTCCGATCGATCATCACCAAGCCTTTTGAGTCGCGGCTGATCGCCGTCGACTGTCACCACAACTACGTGGAGCGGGGCACCTACTTTGGGGAGGATATTCTTCTCACCCGTAAAGGCGCCGTCTCCGCGCAGAAGGGACAGATGGGGATTATTCCCGGGTCGATGGGCGCAAAGAGTTTCATCGTCCGGGGCCTGGGGAACGAGGAAGCATTTTGCAGTTGTTCACACGGTGCGGGTCGGGTGATGAGCCGCACCAAGGCCAAGGCAGTGTTTACCGTTGAGGACCAGGTGAGGGCGACCGCTCATGTCGAATGCCGCAAGGATGCGGCGGTCATCGACGAGATCCCGATGGCCTACAAGGACATTGATGCGGTCATGGCGGCCCAGCGCGATCTGGTTGAAGTGGTCCATACCCTGCGCCAAGTTGTCTGCGTGAAGGGGTGAGTGGATGGGTCAGGATCTGATTCTCATCGACGGCACCGAGGGAGGAGGGCAGGTGCTGCGTACCGCCCTCAGCCTCTCCATGATCACCGGTCAGGCGTTCCGGATGACAGGGATACGCGGCAAGCGCTCCCGGCCCGGTCTGTTGCGCCAACACCTCACCGCAGTGCGAGCAGCGGCTGAGATCTGCGGTGCCAAGGTCCTGGGAGCGGAACTCAATTCGACCGCTATCGAATTCCGTCCCGGAACCGTCAAGGCAGGGGAGTATTCGTTCGCGATTGGCACGGCGGGCAGCACGATACTGGTATTGCAGACACTGTTGCCTGCGCTGTTGCAGGCAACAGGGCCGAGTACGGTCCGGATTACAGGCGGAACACATAATCCGGCGGCTCCGCCTTTCGACTTCATAGAACAGGCTTGGCTGCCTTTGATTCGACGTATGGGCGCACAGGTGGAATTGGCGCTACTGCGTCATGGTTTTGTCCCCTGCGGAGGGGGGGCGATCGAAGCCACCATTGGACCTTCGACGCTTAAACCATTGGTGCTGGATGGCGGGCAGGAACCCGTCACCATCGTTTCGGCTGGAGCGCTGGTTTCAGGCATTCCTGTCTCGATCGGGAATCGCGAACTCGATCGACTCTCGGCAAGGCTGAAGATCGAGCGACGCAACCTGTCGGTTACCGATCTGGGCGACCAGGCGGGACCCGGTAATGTGGTGTCGGTCACTGCCACCAGAGCTGATGTTACCGAGGTGTTCGCAAACATCGGGCAAGAACGTGTACGCGCAGAGCAAGTCGCTGACGTGGCGGTGGATGAGTTCCTGGCGTGGACCCAGTCGAATGCAGCGGTTGGCAATCGCCTGGCGGATCAGTTGATGTTGCCGATGGCCATTGCTGGCGCTGGCAAACTGACAACGGAGCGTTTGAGCAATCACATCCGCACCAACGCAGTGGTGATCCAGCAGTTCATCGCTGTCGATGTGCGCCTCACTCGACTTTCCGAGCAGGGAAACGTGGTTGTTGAGCTTCATGCTCGCCAGTTGTCAGGGCATGACAGCAATGGAGGCTAGGCCTATGGCAGGTGACAATAGTCACTGGAGGATAAATGAACAATAAGGTGAAGGGGACTCACAGATCAGCGCCAGCTTTCAAGGTGCTGCCGCAGCAGACCCGACTTGACCAACTGACGCTGCCCTTGACCATGTCAATGTCGAGACCTGACCAGCCGCTCATTTTCCCCCTGTCACGTCGAGGAACGTACCGGTAACGAAGGACGCCTCCGCGCTGGCCAGCCACAGAATGGCCCGCGCCACTTCCTCCGGCTGGCCGCCTCGGCCCATGGGGATCGAGTCCTTGACGCGATCGACCCGCCCCGGTTCGCCGCCGCTGGCATGCATGTCGGTGTAGATGTGACCGGGGCGAATCCCGTTGACGCGTATCCCTTCCCTGGCCACCTCTTTGGCCAACCCGATGGTGAAGGTCTCCAGGGCGCCCTTGGACGCCGCATAATCGACATATTCGTTGGGGCTGCCGAGGCGTGCCGATGCCGAAGAGACATTGATCACCACGCCGCCCGGACCGTTGTGCCGGTAGGACATGCGTTTCATCGCCTGCTGGGCACAGAGCATCGGACCGATGGAGTTGACCGCAAAAATGCGCTGCATGCGTTCGAAGCCGAGGTCCTCCAGGCGCGACTGAGCGGACAGTACCCCGGCGTTATTGACCAAGACGTCGATGCGTCCGAACGAGCGGTCGATGGCTGCGAACAACTCGGCGACCTGCTCGGGGTCGGCACTGTCGGCCCGCATGGCGAACGCCCGGCGCCCCATGGCTTGCACATCCGCCGCCACGGCCAGCGCCGCGGACTCGTTGGCCACATAGCTGATCGCGACGTCGTAACCTCGTGCGGCGGCCAGCCGCGCGGTGGCGGCACCCACTCCACGACCGCCACCGGTGATCAGCATCAACGGGGCCTGCGAGATATTATCCATCGAGATACCTCCTGTAGCGGTGAGGAATAGGCGTATCACCCGATCAAGAGAGTGCCGCTGACGATCACGGCGCATGCCAGGACTCGGCGGGCGGTGAGTGTCTCGCCGAGGAACACGGAGCCAATCAACGCCGCAAACAGCACGCTGGTTTCGCGCAATGCCGATACCGCCCCCAAGGGCGCTTCGTTCATGGCGTAGATGACAATTCCATAGGCCAGCAAAGAGACCAGCCCGCCGACCACGGCAGCCAGCATTCCGGGCCGGACGCAGAACAGGCTGCGGGCGTCGCGCAGGCCGATGTACACACCAGGCATCATCAAGCCCCACAAGGCGCACATCCAAACGGTGTAGGCGAGCGGGGCGCCGGAGAGGCGGGTGCCGATGCCGTCGGTGACGCTGTAGGCGGCGATGAAACAGCCGGTTCCCAGGGCATAGGGCAGGCTGGGAACAGACAGTTTGCGTCCCCGAAAGGCCAGCGAGATGATCCCGACTGATACCAACGCAATACCCAACAATGTGCCGGGAGCGATGCGTTCTCCGGCAAAGACGGCGGCGCCGAGGGTGATCAGCGCCGGCGACGATCCACGGGAAATCGGATAGGTCTGTCCCAGGTCGCCGACCCGGTAGCTGCGCACGAGAAACAGGTTGTAGCCGACGTGCAACAGTGCCGAAAGCACCATGTAGCCCCAGCTGGCCGTTGCCGGTGGCACCATGAACGCCGCGGCGATGGCACTGGCGATTGCGATGGCGATGCACATGATCGTCATCGACCAGAGTCGATCGGAACCGCCACGCAGCAACGCATTCCAGCTGGCATGCAGGAGCGCGGCGAAAAGAACCAGCAAGGTGATATGAATTGGCATGCGCCATCTTATGCAGTCCGACGGCTCGAACTACAGCGAAGTCTCCTCATCGCTTCATGAATGAATCCTCATGGATCATTCATAAGCGCGTTGGACTTTCAGCGCCTCACCGATCAACCACTGGCGAAAACTGACGATGTGTGGCTGCGATTCGGTGCCTTTTGGACAGACGAAGTAGTAGGCAAGGGGGGATGGAAAGGGCACATCGAACAGCCGCACCAGACGCCCATCGCTGATCTCGGTTTCGACATGCCCGCTGCGCACCAGGGCGACGCCCTGGCCGAGCAGGGCGGCCTCGACCGTCATGTTGCTATCGCCAAACCTGACGCTTTCCTTAAGTGGCAGGAATTCCAGCCCGACCTTTTGAAACCACGCCTCCCATTTCGGCACCAGGTCGGCGCCATCTCGGGTCAGCAGCGGGTAGTGCAACAGTTCGGCAGGGCTGCGCGGTGTTCCGTATCGTTGCAGCAGATCGGGGCTTGCCACCGGAAACACCTGCTCACCGAACAGGAACTCCGAATACAAGCCCGGGTAGATGCCCTTGCCGAGGCGGATCGCGACATCGGCCTGGGCGTCGGAGAAGTGGATGATCTTGTCCGTGGTGTCCAGCGAGACCAATAGCTCGGGATGCTGGCGGGAGAGATTCGGCAAGCGAGGCAGCAGCCACTTCAACGCAAAGGAGTAGGTGGTGCTGACTTCGAGTCGGACCCTGCCTTTTTGTTCGCGCAGGTCGGCCAGAGTCGCCTCCAGGCTCAGGAAGAATTCCCTCACGATGGGCGCCAGTGTACCCCCGCCGGGGTAAGGCTTAATGACTTGCCGCGCTCGAACAGTTGCAGTCCCCAAAGCGCTTCGAGGTGCTTGAGCTGGTGACTGACCGCGCTTTGCGTGACATGCAACTCCTGTGCGGCAGAGGTAAAGGTCGTGTGCCGGGTGGCGACTTCAAAGGCACGCAAGGTAGCGGTGGGCGGTAGATCTCTCATGGATACGGTATCCCGGCGAGTCGTCAGAAGGAGCGCGTCATGAGCGCCGGCTCATGATAGAGCATCGCCGGGATCCATCGATCGACATCGCACGATTGGCGTCCTTGCATCCACTATTCGACTGGCGGGCAGGGCACCCGAAATCCGGAGCGTGTGGGGGATCGCCTAACCTGAGCTGATGAGGGGATGGTCTATGAAGGTGCAAGTTTGTGACTGAAATGTGTTCTGGTCATTGCTTGTCACCCCATGGGGGGACAGGTAAGCTGGCGTCATGAATCAAATATCCTTCCCTTCGCGCAACGTCCGTGGTCCCGTCGACCATGAAATCCGAGCCCAGATTGTCGCAGCGGCGAATGAGCATTTCAGTCGCTATGGCTATGGCAAGACCACGGTCTCGGACCTGGCCAAGGCCATTGGTTTTTCCAAGGCCTACATCTATAAGTTCTTCGATTCGAAACAGGCGATCGGCGAAGCCATTTGCAGCAATTGCCTGGAGACGATCGTCGCGGCGGTGGATGAAGCTGTCAGCGTGGAATCCATTACCCCCACCGAGCGCTTTCGCCGCTTGGTAAAGACCGCGGTCGTCACCGGTGTCAGCCTGTTCTTCAACGACCGAAAGCTCTACGACCTCGCGGCATCCGCGGCGTCAGAGAGCTGGCCTTGCGCCCAGTTCTACGAAGCCAGCATCCAGGCATTCGTGCGGCAGATCGTTTCTGATGGGCGTGAGCTGGGCGAGTTCGAACGCAAGACCCCCCTGGATGAAACGGTCAATGCCATCTGTCTGGCGTTGCGTCCATACATCAATCCCTTGCTGTTGCAATACAGTCTTGATGGCGTCGAAGACGCATCCACGAGCATCGCCAATCTGGTCCTGCGTAGCCTCATGCCTTGAGTCGCGGTCAGATACTCTTGCAGCAGCGTCCCATCACGACATACTTCGCATCCATTCGATAAAAACAGGATAAACGCGGTGCTCTTCTGCGGGACTAGCGATGCATGGATTGTGACCATTGACTAAAATGGTTACCAGGTACAGAGTGAGCGTCTCGATGACTTCTTCCAGAGGAACTGCTATGTCGAACGCTAAAGTTGTCCTTGTTACCGGTGTTTCATCCGGCATTGGACGTGCTGCCGCGCAATTGTTTGTCAAGCAAGGTTGCCAGGTGTTTGGCAGCGTACGCAGCGTTGCCAAATCGGACCCACTGCCAGGTGTCGTGCTTGTGGAGATGGATGTTCGCGACGACGCTTCTGTCCAGCGCGCCATCGAGACCGTGATCGTTCAGGCCAGGCGCATCGATGTGCTGGTCAATAACGCGGGCGGATCGTTGGTGGGCTCGGTAGAAGAAACGTCGATTGCCGAAGCCCAATCGTTATTCGATACCAATGTGTGGGGTGTCCTGCGTACGACACACGCGGTACTGCCACATATGCGTGAGCAGCGTTCGGGAAGAATCGTCAACGTCAGCTCGGTATTGGGTTTTCTTCCTGCGCCGTACATGGGCCTTTACTCGGCATCCAAGCATGCCATTGAGGGAATGTCCGAGTCTCTGGATCATGAAGTGCGCAAATTCGGTGTCCGCGTGGTTCTGGTCGAGCCGTCATTCACCAAGACCAACCTGGATCTCAATGCGCCGCAAACGACTGGCGGCATTCCAGCCTATGCCAAAGACCGCGATGCGGTGACCCGTGCGATTGTTAAAAGTGTCCAGGGCGCACCGAGTCCCGACGGCGTGGCGACGACGATTGTCGAGGCAGCTCTGGGCGTGTGGAAAATGCGTCGCACGCCCAAAGGCGAGGCCTCTCTCTTGCGCAAACTGCGCCGTTTCATGCCGGTGGGCCCGGTTGACTCCAGCCTGAGAAAAACATTCGGCTTGAGCTGAACGCAGGCGCCGCCTGGTTCTGGTTGTGCCGCTTGAGACCGTGCATACCAATGACGGTCTCATCCGCAGGGGCGGGGAGGTGCGATCAGCGGATAGCCACGGGTTGGGTTTCCATCGGCTGCCAGCCACCACCAAGCGCCCGGAATGCCGCGACCGCCGCGCGCGCCGACTCCGTTTGGGCCTGGGCCCTGGCGTCGGATGCCTGCAGCATGGTTTCATCGGCATGCAGGACGTCGATCAGGCTGGCCGAGCCTTTCTGGTAAGCGATGAAGGACGACTGCCGTGCACTGGTCAAAGCGCTTTCACCTCCGGTCAAGGTAGAGGCCTGCGCCTCGCGGTTGACCAGCGCGGAGAATGCATTCTCGACGTCTTCGGTGGCACGCAGCACCGACTGGCGATAGGCGGCGAGCGCTTCGGCTTCCTGTCCTTTCGCCTGGTCGATCTGCGCGTTGATACGGCCGAAATCGAAAAGCCTCCAGCGCAGCCCCAGAACCCCCGAGGCCTGGCTGGCCCCGCTGGAGAACAGGTTGCCACTGGAAACGGCGGTTGCGCTGCCAACCAAGGCGCTGAGTGAAAACTTCGGATAGTACTCGCTGATCGCTACCCCGATGCGTGCATTGGACGCCGCCAGTCTGCGCTCGGCCACGATGAGGTCTGGCCGGCGGCGCAGCAGATCGGCCGGCGTTCCAGCCGAGGTAATCTGCGGTGCCTGGGGAATCGGTCTCGTCGCGGTCAATTGAGCCCGGTGAGTGCCGGGCGGGCTGCCGAGGATGACGTCCAGTGCGTTCATTGCAGCATCCAGGCCGGTGTTGAAGGCCGGCACTGTCGCTTGAACCTGGGCAAGCGCCCCCTCGGTCTGGCGAACCTGGAATTCGGCGGCAAGCCCTTTGCTGTGAAGCAGTTGTACTTTCTCCAGCAGGTCTTGTTGGGTCTTGACCTGCCGATTGGCAATGGCCAGGCGGGCCTGCAGGCCCCGCAGGGTGATATAGATCTCCGCGGTCTGGGCGGCGACGGCCAGGCGCGTCGCGGTGAAACCGGCTTCGGACGCCTGGTATTCAGCCAGCTCCGCCTCGCGGCCTCGACGCAGGCCGCCGAACACATCCACCTCCCAGCTTGCGCCGAGGTTCAGTTCATACAAATTGCCATAGCGATCATAGCCAGGCGTCGAGTCGAGTACCTGGCCCAGTGGCGTTTCGGTTGATTGATAAGCACGTGCGGCTTGTCCGCTGATATTGCCCGACGGCAACAGGGCAGCGGTTGCCGCGCCAAGTCCTGCACGTGCCTGGGTGACCCGTGCGGAGGCCTGGGCCAGATCGAGGTTCTGCGCAAGCGCCTCGGCGATGAAGTCACTGAGCAATGGATCACCGAAGCCTTCCCACCAACTTGCAAAGTTCGCCGGGCGGGCTGCGGTCCTTTGTTGAATGGCGGATTGAGTCTGATAGCTGTCCGACAGCGGAGCGTGCGGACGTTGATAGTCCGGGCCGACCGCGCATCCCGCCATCAGGCCGGTGTTCACAAGCAGAGCAAGCGTACGGAGGGAGGGCATGACGACTCCAGGTTCGGTCAGATATTGTTCGTGACGATATTACCAATTGGTCACTCGTTGTCAATGGAGATGCAAGGAGCTAAGCTGGAAAAATGACTAAACACATCCATGCACCTCAGATACGTGGGCCGTCAGACCACAGTGTCCGCGATCAAGTCGTGGAGGCTGCCACATTGCACTTCGGCCACTACGGATATGAGAAGACGACCGTGTCTGACATCGCCAAGGCCATTGGCTTCTCCAAGGCCTATGTCTATAAATTTTTCGATTCCAAGCAGGCAATCGGAGAGGTGATCTGCACGAATCGCCTCGTCATGATCATGGCGATAGTCGATGCAGCGATCGAGGAGGCACCGACGGCTTCTGAGAAACTGAAACGTCTGTTTCGGGCGCTGGCGGAGGCCGGCAGCGACTTGTTCTTTCATGACCGCAAGCTTTATGACATTGCCGCTGTTGCCGCTCGCGAGGAGTGGCTCCCTGCACGGGCGCATGATGCGCGCTTGCGCCAGCTGATCAGGCAAATCCTTCTGGAAGGGCGTGAGTCGGGGGAATTCGAGGGAAAAACCCCTTTGGATGAAGCCGTCCAGGCGATCTACCTGGTCATGCGGCCTTATGCCAATCCCGTGCAACTGCAATACAACCTTGATACGGCGTCATCGGCCGCAGCGCTTCTGTCGACACTTCTGTTGCGCAGCCTTTCAAGGCACTCCCATCAATCTTTGTGACTGTTGACATTATTGGTCACTAGACTGAAGATGTGTTCCTGTTCTGTCAATTGAGTAGAGAATCATGCTTCGGCTGAATCCTGTTGCCGTCTGCTTAATGCCTCTCGTCCTGGCGGCGTGCGGTAATTCATCGACCGTCGTCGACGCACGCACCCAGCCCCCGCTGGTAAGGGTCGCTGGCGTCGAGAACTCGGTCGATATCGCGCGTTCGTTCACTGGCGTTGTGGTTGCTCGTGTCCAGAGCGATCTTGGGTTTCGAGTGTCGGGGAAGGTGCAGGAGCGTCTGGTGGATGCCGGCCAGACGGTCAAGCGTGGTCAGCCACTGATGCGCCTGGACCCGGTCGACCTTGGCCTGCAGGCGCGTGCGCAGCAGCAGGCCGTGGCCGCTGCCCGGGCGCAAGCCAAGCAGACGGCGGATGACGAGGCGCGTAATCGCGAGCTGGTGGCGGCAGGGGCGATCTCGGCATCTGCATACGACCAGGCAAAGGCCGCGGCTGACACGGCAAAGGCACAGCTCAGCGCTGCGCAGGCGCAGGCCGATGTGGCAAGCAATGCCATGGGTTATGCGACCCTGGTGGCCGATGCCGATGGCGTCGTGATGGATACCCTGGCCGAACCTGGCCAAGTCGTCAGCGCGGGACAGCCGGTGGTCAAGCTGGCCCGCGCCGGTCAACGCGAAGCCAGCGTGAATCTGCCCGAAACGCTGCGTCCAGCCGTAGGTTCGGCGGCCCAGGCGACGTTGTATGGCAACGGCAAGATCGCCACCGTTGCGAAGCTGCGGCTGCTTTCCGATGCGGCCGATCCGGTTACGCGTACCTTCGAGGCCAGATACGTGCTGGAAGGCGCGCTGGCCAATGCGCCGCTCGGCTCGACGGTCACGCTCCATATCGCCCAGGACAAGTCGCCGGAACAGACGCTGCGAGTGCCTGTCGCGGCTGTTTTTGACGCGGGTAAAGGCCCTGGCGTATGGGTGCTTTCCGGCGAACCGGCAAAGGTCTCGTGGCGTCCGGTCCAGGTCTTCGGTCTGGGCGATGACACGGCCACGGTCGTAGGCAACCTCAAGCAGGGCGAACAGATCGTGGCGTTGGGCGCGCATTTGCTGCATGACGGCGATGAGGTTCGGGTGGCGGATCAGGAACAGGTGGTCGCCAAGGGGAATCAGCCATGAGCGAGGGGCGTTTCAATCTCTCGGCGTTTGCCGTTCGTGAGCGATCGATCACCCTTTTCCTGATTTTTCTCATCACGATTGCCGGTGTCCTGGCGTTCTTCGGTCTGGGGCGTGCGGAAGATCCTCCCTTCACCGTCAAGCAGATGACGATCATCTCTGCCTGGCCGGGGGCTACCGCGCAGGAAATGCAGGACCAGGTGGCCGAGCCGCTGGAAAAGCGCTTGCAGGAATTGAAGTGGTATGACCGCACCGAAACCTACACGCGGCCTGGGCTGGCGTTTACCATGGTGTCGCTGCTGGACACCACGCCGCCAGCAGAAGTACAGGAAGAGTTCTACCAGGCCCGCAAGAAAATCGCGGATGAGGCGAAAACCCTGCCGGCGGGTGTCATCGGACCGATGGTCAACGATGAGTTCTCGGATGTGACTTTTGCGCTTTTTGCGCTGAAGGCCAAGGGCGAGCCGCAGCGCTTGCTGGCGCGCGATGCCGAGTCGTTGCGCCAGCGCCTGTTGCATGTGCCGGGCGTGAAAAAGGTCAACATCATCGGCGAGCAGTCCGAGCGAATCTTTGTGTCGTTCTCCCATGATCGGTTGGCGACGCTTGGGCTTTCCCCCCAGGACATTTTTGCCGCGCTGAACAGTCAGAACGTGCTGACGCCTGCCGGCTCGATCGACACCAAGGGACCGCAGGTGTTCGTGCGCCTGGATGGCGCGTTCGACAAGCTCGAGAAAATTCGCGATACGCCAATCGTTGTGCAGGGGCGGGCGCTGAAGCTCTCGGATGTGGCGACGGTGGAACGCGGCTACGAAGACCCAGCGACCTTTCTCGTTCGCAACAAAGGCGAGCCTGCCCTGTTGCTGGGTATCGTGATGCGCGAAGGCTGGAACGGCCTGGACCTGGGCAAGGCCCTGGATGCCGAGACGGCCAGTATCAACGAAGGCATGCCGCTGGGCATGACGTTCACCAAGGTCACCGATCAGTCGGTGAATATCAGTTCGGCTGTCGACGAGTTCATGATCAAGTTCTTCGTCGCGTTGCTGGTGGTGATGCTGGTCTGTTTCCTCAGCATGGGCTGGCATGTGGGTGTGGTGGTGGCCGCGGCCGTGCCGTTGACCCTCGCTGTGGTGTTCATGGTGATGGCCGCCACCGGCAAGAACTTCGACCGCATTACCCTGGGATCGCTGATTCTGGCGTTGGGCCTGTTGGTGGACGACGCCATCATCGCCATCGAAATGATGATGGTCAAAATGGAGGAGGGCTACGACCGGATCAAGGCTTCGGCCTATGCCTGGAGCCATACCGCCGCCCCCATGCTCGCCGGAACGCTGGTGACGGCCGTCGGCTTTATGCCCAACGGTTTCGCGCATTCGACCGCGGGCGAGTACACCAGCAACATGTTCTGGATCGTGGGCATTGCCCTGATCGCGTCCTGGGTGGTCGCGGTGGCCTTCACGCCTTACCTGGGTGTGAAGCTGTTGCCTCACGTCAAGAAAGTCGAGGGTGGCCACGCGGCCATCTATGACACACCTCATTACAATCGTTTTCGCCGGTTGCTGACACGGGTCATCGCTCGCAAATGGCTGGTGGCCGGAGCGGTGATTGGTTTTTTTGTCATAGCCATCCTCGGCATGGGCCTGGTCAAGAAGCAGTTTTTCCCCGCCTCCGATCGTCCCGAAGTACTGATCGAAGTGCAGATGCCGTACGGCACTTCCATCGAGCAGACCAGCGCGACGACGGCCAGCATTGAAGCCTGGCTGCAAAAGCAGGACGAAGCGAAAATCGTCACGTCCTATATCGGACAGGGTTCACCGCGTTTCTACCTGGCAATGGCGCCGGAGTTACCCGATCCGTCGTTTGCCAAGATGGTGGTGCTGACCGGCAGCCAGGAGGAACGTGAAACCCTCAAGCACCGTCTTCGCCAGGCGGTGGCTGACGGGCTCGCGCCTGAAGCCCGTGTGCGGGTTACCCAACTGGTGTTCGGTCCGTATTCCCCGTTTCCTGTCGCCTATCGGGTAATGGGCCCGGATCCCGTCAGGCTGCGTGAGATTGCCGGCCGGGTCGAGGCTGTCATGCGGGCAAGCCCCATGATGAGGACCGTCAACACTGATTGGGGCACGCGCATACCGACACTGCATTTCTCATTGGATCAGAACCGGTTGCAGGCGGTTGGGCTGACGTCCAGTTCGGTCGGCCAGCAATTGCAGTTCCTGCTGTCGGGTATCCCGATCACGTTTGTGCGCGAAGACATTCGTTCCGTGCAGGTGGTGGGGCGTGCAGCGGGCGATATCCGCCTCGATCCGGCAAAAATCCAGGCCTTCACGTTGGTGGGCTCGGCCGGCCAGCGGGTTCCGTTGTCGCAGATCGGCAGTGTCGAGGTGCGCATGGAGGATCCGATCCTGCGCCGTCGTGATCGTACGCCGACCATCACGGTACGCGGAGACATTGCCGAAGATCTGCAGCCGCCGGATGTTTCCACGAAAATCCTGGACGAGCTGCAGCCGATCATCAGCACGCTGCCGGCTGGGTATCGCATCGAACAGGCCGGTTCGATCGAAGAGTCGGGAAAAGCTTCAAAGGCGATGTTACCGCTGTTCCCGATCATGATTGCCTTGACGCTGCTGATCATCATTTTGCAGGTCCGCTCAATGTCGGCGATGGTGATGGTGTTCCTCACCGCGCCGCTGGGATTGATTGGCGTGGTACCGACCCTGCTCATCTTCAATCAGCCGTTTGGCATCAACGCCCTGGTGGGCCTGATCGCCCTGTCGGGCATCCTGATGCGCAACACGCTGATCCTGATCGGTCAAATCGATCAAAACCAGAAAGAAGGACTCGATCCATTCCATGCGGTTGTAGAGGCGACGGTGCAACGCGCCAGGCCGGTACTGCTCACGGCGATGGCCGCCATCCTGGCCTTTATCCCGCTGACTCATTCGGTGTTCTGGGGAACCCTGGCTTACACACTGATCGGTGGGACATTCGGTGGAACCGTGATGACGCTGGTGTTCCTGCCGGCGATGTATGCCATCTGGTTCAAGATCCGCCCTGACAACACAACTAGAACCGAAGCATTGGCAGCCAACTGAACGTCGACTCAGAATCAAGAGGTTCTCATGATGAATTCCAATGATCAAAAGCGAATCGTAGTCACAGGCGGCGGTATTGTCGGCCCCCTGGGATGTGGCATGGAAGAAGTCTGGCGCAGATTGCTGGAAGGCCGTTCGGGTATCCGCAGCCTGCCGGACGAAATTGCTGAGGGCACTGGCGTCGCAGTGGCGGGGCAAGTGCCGACCCTGGAAGAAGATCCCGTCGCCGGTTACGCGCCCGAGCGCATCATTGCGCCTAAAGAACGCAAGAAGATGGACCGCTTCATCGAGTTCGCGCTCATGGCCGCCCATGAAGCGTTGGCGCAGGCAGGCTGGCATCCCACGGATGAAGCGCAACAACAGCGGACCGCAACCATTATTGCTTCCGGCGTCGGCGGTTTCGGTGCGATTGCTGAAGCCGTACGGACCACTGATGCCCGTGGGCCGCGTAGATTATCTCCGTTCACCGCACCGGCATTCCTCGCCAACATGGCTGCGGGTCATGTCTCTATCCAGAACGGTTTCAAGGGGCCGCTCGGTGCACCGGTGACGGCCTGTGCCGCCGGCGTACAAGCGATTGGCGATGCGGCGCGACTGATCAGAAGCGGGGAAGCCGATATCGCCATTTGCGGCGGCACCGAAGCGGCGATCGATCGGGTGACGCTCGGTTGCTTCGCTGCCGCACGCGCGCTGTCCACCGGGTTCGCTGACCGGCCGCAGGAGGCGTCCCGTCCGTTCGATCGCGAGCGCGACGGGTTTGTCATGGCCGAAGGCGCAGGGTTATTGGTGATCGAATCGCTGGAGCATGCACTCGCCCGTGGCGCGACGCCGCTGGCGGAACTGGTGGGGTATGGCACCAGCGCGGATGCCTATCACCTGACCGCAGGGCCGGAGGATGGGAACGGGGCCCGGCGCGCCATGGAGCAAGCATTGCGCCAGGCGGGTGTCAGTACTGGCGACGTACAACACATCAACGCCCATGCGACCTCGACGCAGGTCGGTGACAAGGGCGAACTGGCGGCAATCAGATCCGTGTTCGGCGGTCACTCAGGCGTGGCGATCAGCTCGACCAAGTCGGCCACGGGGCATTTGCTGGGCGCGGCGGGGGGCATCGAGGCGCTCTTCACGGTGCTGGCTTTGCGGGATCAGGTTATCCCCCCAACGTTGAATCTCCTCAATCCCGATGAGGCTGCTGACGGTCTCGATTTGGTGGGCCTGGCGGCACGCAAGGCAACCATCACTTATGCGCTCTCGAATGGATTTGGCTTTGGCGGCGTCAATGCCAGCGTTCTGTTTCGTCGCTGGGAGGCGGCGTAGTGATCGCGAGGGGAATGTCTGCGCAGGTTTTCGTCGCGAGTATCGATTCTGAAATATTCAGTTTCCCGTAGAGGAAAAGACCATGACTTCATTTTCCCAGCTGGTTAATCAGTTCGACCCTGACAGGCCTTTCGAGGCGCCCGCCAATTGGCTACAAGGCCGGACAGTATTCGGCGGGCTTTCCGCGGCGCTGTCGCTGCAGGCGGTGCGCTTGGTGAATGGTGGACAGCTACCGCCGTTCAAGTCCGCCCAAGTGTCCTTCATCGGCCCGGTGACCAAGGCGCAGACGTTCAACACCAGCGTCTTGCGCGAGGGCCGATCAGTCACCTCGGTGGCGGTTGATTGCATGTCCGGGGAGGAACTGGCGCTACGCACGACCTTGTTGTTCGCTCATCCGCGGGCCAGTCGGATCCGGCACGACTCATGGGAGTGTCCGTCCGTGGGAGGGCCCTCCGAGCACCAGACGCTGGAGCTGGACAGGCGGGTTGCACCCGCCTGCGCCTACAACTTCGAGATGCGCCCGGCAGGCGGGTCGCTGCCGATGTCGGGGGCCGAAAATCCCGAACTGCTGATGTGGGTGCGTCACCTGGACGCCCGGGATATTGACCCGGCCGTTGCTTTGATCGCACTGGCCGACAGTTTGCCCCCCGCGGCCATGACCTGCTTTACCACGCCGGCCGCCATCAGTTCGGTGTCCTGGACCATCGACCTGCCGCAACCGGCCATGGTCGGTGAATGGTTCCTGATCAACTCGTTCAGCCAACAAACCCAAGAGGGCTATTCCGTCCAGGATATGGAGATCTGGGATGAAAGCGGTCTGCGCGTGCTTTGGGCACGCCAGACCGTGGCGATTTTTGCTTGAAGCCAAAAGAGCTGGAGCCACTGTTTTCCCTGCAACACCTATCTGCGATCACCCTAGAGATCCAATAATGAAAAAAATGATCCTCAAGACTCCACTTGGCCTTGCTGTCGCACTGGCCTCTTCGCAACTGTTCGCCAGCGGCTTTGCGCTCAATGAACAAAGCATCAGTGGGATGGGCACCGGTTTTGCCGGTCGTTCCTCTTCCGCCGATGACGCGAGCACCGTTTTCGGTAACCCGGCGGGCATGTCTCGCTTGAAGAGAGAGCAAGTCAGCGTGGGTGCTGCAACGCTTTTCGCCAAATCAGACATCAGCCAGACGCGCAGTACGTTCGGCGGCGAGCAAGACGGCGACATGGTTCCTGTGGTCACGGTGCCCATGGGTTACTACGTCAAACCTATCGATGAGCATTGGGCGTTCGGTGTCGGCTTCTATGCGCCGTTCGGTCTGATAACGGATTACGGCAGCGGGTTCGCCGGTCGTTACTTCACGAACAAAAGCGAGGTCAAGACGCTGACCTTTCAACCGACGGTCAGCTACGCCTTCAATGACAGGGTTTCCATAGGTTTCGGCCCGACGATCAACCGCATCAGTGGTGAGTTGTCGGCAATGGTCCTCAACCCCTTCAGTCCCGGTACCAATGACGGCAAACTCACAAGCAAGGGCGACGACACCGCCCTGGGCTTCAACGCCGGGATCCTGGTGCAGGCCACGGACAGCACCCGGGTGGGTATGACCTACCATTCCAAGGTCAGCTATCACTTGGATAATGCCAAGACCAAAGTCACCGGAGGCGTCTTTTCCCTGCTGGGAGTCAGCGGCGAAAGTTACGATGCTTCGCTGGACGTGGACACGCCCGAGTCCGTGGACTTTTCGGTGACCCATCAACTCAACGACGATTGGACCCTGTACCTGGGCAGCACCTGGACACGTTGGAGTCGCTTCAAAGACATCACCATCGAAAACAGCGGATTGCCTCCGGCGCTGAGCGGCACATTGAGCAGTGTCACTGAAGAGGAGAACTCGCACGACACCTGGGCGCACGCGATTGGCGCTGCGTACCAGCTCAATAAGCAATGGGTGCTGCGCACCGGCTTTTCGGTGGATCAGTCTCCCACCAACAACACCAACCGTTCGCCACGGATTCCAACGGGTGACCGCACAGTGGTCAGTTTGGGAGCCGGGTGGACGCCCGTGGACAATGTCACCGTCGACCTCGCTTACTCCTACCTGTGGGAAGAAAGTGTGAAGGTCAACGACGCTTCAGCCAGCAGAGGCGCCTACAGCTCTAAATACAAGAACAGTGCCAGTGGTTTTGGTACTTCCATTACTTATAAGTTCTGAATCGCGAAGGGTGGAGCGCCTCTGCGAATGGAGCAGGGTTTCGAAGGTGCGGCGTTTACGTTTGCAGCCTTCGAGCCGCGCCGGGTCGTCGTTGAGTTCGACGACCCGCACACCGTGAAGATAGTCGGTCATGGGTTGCCTGCGCAGTGTTTGAAGAACATGCACAGGCGACCTCGTTCGCGCTGGTGTGAGTCGGCGGCTCTGTAGACAGGAGAGTTACGAGGTCCGACTCGGCCTTACGTTACAGGCTGGATGCTAGGCTATGTACGAAATGGCTTGAAACTTGGTTATGCGGCGTTAAAAACCGGCTCGGAATGCTCATTGACAACCAGTCAACTCCGCTTCCTCGCCGGTTTTTGCCTTGCCTAACCTGCGTTTCAAACCATTTCGTACACAGCCTAGCGCGGATCGACGTTATCCAACGCCCGATTTGCCAACAGTTCGCTCAACTCGATGACTTGCTGAATACCCAGCGCAACATGCCGCCGTGACCCTTCAAGGTCGAACGCCAGGTCGTTGATCATGGCGTTGGCCGAGGCCAGGTTTTCGCTTAGGTTGGCGAGCAGACTTTCAGTGTCGATGCCGTCGATGACAGTGAAGAGCTGGCTCGGGGGTGGGTCGGTTTTGGCGTTGGTTTCTTTCGGGTTCAGATAGAAATCCAGCGCCCGATCGGTGGCTTCTTGGACTTTTTTTGGGTCGAGGCCGTTGGAGCTGGGGTCCGTTTGCGGAGGGTTGGGAGTTACTTTGAACATGATGACGCTCCTATGGGGAATGGGAGCCGCCAAGACCTGTCGCTAAACAGAATGGTGGCGACTGCATACAGGTTAGCGAACCGGACATAGGCACCCGGTAGACCCGAAGGTCTCCTGCATACAGCCGCCATAACGTAATTGCAGTTAGATCCCGCAATGAAGCATGGGTGCTTATGTGCCTACGGTTCGGGTCGCTAAACCCGATCACTGATGAGCAGTGACGGAAGCCAAGCTACCGGTACGGCCCGGGGCACACAAGCGGGCGGATTCTGGCTTAGTTGTAGGCAAAGGCGCAAGGCGACGTAGCCTCGGGACTAGGGCTCGGTGTTACGGAAGTGTATGGCTAGAGGACTCGAACCGCCGGATAAGGGGGGCTTAGGGGAAGGCGCAGGCTGACACCTGCGTGGGTGATTACAGGTACCGTCCCAGGCGCGCATCCACCGAATACGCTCCGCCGCCGCGCGCCACGATGTAGAGCGCCAGAACCCCCATCAACACCGGAAACTCGATGCCCCGGTCTATCCAGGGCCATGTCGGTCCCAGCGCATAGCTGATGGCAAGCATTTGAAGGGCGATCAGCAGGGCGACCAACCGGGTGGCGAGCCCTATCGCCAACAGGAGGGCGCCAGCCGTTTCCAGCAGCATGACCAGAAAAGCCAGTTGTGCAGCAAAAGGCAGTCCCATCACGTTCTGGATAAGGTTGATCGACGCGGCCATGGGATCGGCCATCGAGCCGTGGCCGGTGCGAAGCGCCTTGGGCAGTCCGTGGGTCAACAGCACGACAGCGAAGACGGTTCGCAGCAAGGCGTACAGATAAGGTTCGAGATGGGGGGCTCGTGTGCTCAGGGCGGAGCGTAACGGCGACGGATTTTCGAGTGGCATGGGGAGTCCTTGCGCGGTGGCTGATGACGTGGGCCGGGGTGTCGGTTACGTGCTCCGGCCCCCGAGGACACGCTGTACCTCGGCGGGTCTGGAGGGCATTTTTCTTGATGGAGGCGAAGAGATAAATCCTGGGAAGTTGCCATGTGAATTCAATGAAGACGAACAATCCCGTGTCATTTGGATTCGCGCCGGCCGGGGGGCGATGTGCGGGCTTTTCGGTGGCGACAGTCCAGGGGGCGGCTAAGGCAGTGCAGCTTCGACCCACTCGATCCAGTGCCGGACCGGGGTCCGGCCCGCACCGTCGAGATGGGACTGGCAACCGATATTGGCGGTGACAATCACGTCGGGGCGGCCGCTTTCCAGGGCGTTGAGTTTGTTGTCGCGCAGTTGTCGGGATAGTTCGGGTTGGGTGATCGAATAGGTGCCTGCCGAACCGCAGCACAGGTGCCCGTCGGGCACCGGCGTGAGGTTGAAACCCAGCTGCGTCAGCACCGCCTCAACGGCGCCACCCAGTTTCTGCGCGTGTTGCAAGGTGCAGGGGCAGTGGAAGGCCAGGCGCTGGTCGCTGTGGATGCTCAGTTTTTCCAGCGGTTCTTCGCGCAGCACTTCAACCAGGTCCTTGGCCAGGGCGCTGACCTTTTTTGCCTTTTCCGCATAGGCCGGGTCGCTGCCCAGCAAGTGCCCGTAGTCCTTGATGAACGCACCGCAACCGCTGGCGGTTTGCACGATGGCTTCGGCACCGTTTTCGATGCCCGGCCACCACGCATCGATGTTGCGACGGGCACGATCCAGGCCCACGGCCTGGGCGTCCAGGTGATAGTCCACGGCGCCGCAGCAGCCGGCTTCGGCTACGGGTGTCACGCTGATCCCCAATCGATCCAGGACCCGGGCGGCGGCCGCGTTGGTATTGGGCGACAGGCTCGGTTGCACGCAGCCTTCGAGCATGAGCACTTGCCGGGCATGGCGGTTCACCGGGCGTGGTTTGGCCGCAGGCACGTGGCGAGGCACCTTGCCGCGCAGGGTGTCGGGCAGCCATGGACGAAACACCCGGCCGCCACCGACCACTCCCTTGAATATGCGCGGGTTGGGCACGACCGCCCGCAACCCCTCGCGCAACAGGCGCTGGCCGAGAGGTCGTTCGACCGCCGCATCGACCACGGCGCGGCCAATGTCCAGCAAGTTGTGGTAGTCGACCCCGGAAGGGCAGGTGGTTTCACAGTTGCGGCACGACAGACACCGATCCAGGTGCTGCTGGGTCTTCGCCGTGGCCGGGTTGCCTTCGAGCACTTGCTTGATCAGGTAGATACGCCCTCGTGGGCCATCCAGTTCATCGCCGAGCAACTGGTAGGTCGGGCAGGTGGCATTGCAGAAACCGCAGTGCACGCAGGTGCGCAGGATGCTTTCGGCTTCTTCGGCGCGGGGCAGTTGGCGGGCCTCTTCACTCAAGGTGGTCTGCATGGTTCAAAGCTCCGCGTAGAGGCGACCGGGGTTGAAGATGCCCTGGGGATCGAGCCGTTGCTTCAGGTTCCGGTGGTAACGCATCAGCGCCTCAGGCAGCGGTTGGAATGGACTGTCGATCAGGCCATGGCTGTAACAGGTCACATGGCCGCCGACGCCTTCGACGACCCGGCGAATGAAGGCCGCTTCGGCACCGGATTTGAGCCAGCGCTGGGCACCGCCCCAGTCGATCAGTTGCCTGCCGGGCAAGGGCAGCCACGGTGTGTTGTGCGGTACGGACAGGCGCCACAGCGGCAGGTTCTCGTCGAAGAAACTCAAGCGATGTTCGTTGAGATCCTCCCAATACGAGGCGTCCAGCAACTCGCCGCCCAATCGGTCGTGGGCCGCGCTCACAGAGCCTTCTCCGCCCTCGAGCCGCAAGTGCAGGCGTTGGCCGTCGTGGCAGGCGGCGCTGATCGGCAGCGGCTGCTGGCCCCATTCCGCCAGGCGCAGCAAGGCGCGCTCGCTGTCCATTTCCAGGCTGATGCTCAAGGCTTGTCGAGGTTTGGGCAGGACTTTGAGCGACACGTCGGTGATCACCCCAAGGGTGCCGAAGCTGCCGGCCATCAGGCGCGACAGGTCGTAACCGGCAACGTTCTTCATGACTTCGCCACCGAAGCGCAGGCGCTTGCCCTGGCCGGTGATGACCCGCGCGCCGAGGACGAAGTCCCGTACCGAACCGGCCCACGGGCGGCGCGGGCCGCAGAGTCCGCTGGCAATCATGCCGCCCACGGTGGCGTCGCCGAAGGAGGGCGGTTCGAAGGGCAGCATCTGCTGCGAGGCGCTCAGCACCTCGGACAACTCCCGCAGGGGGGTACCGCAACGCACGGTCACCACCAGTTCCGTCGGGTCGTAGCTGACGATGCCTCGGTGGGCGCGGGTGTCGAGGCGCTCGCCGGTGACCGAACGTCCCAGGAAGGCCTTGCTGTTGCCACCGTGAATCCACAGTGGCGTGGCATTCTTCAGGGTCTGGTTGACCTGTTCGAGCAATGTGTCGCTGGCGTCCCTATCGTGTGTGCTGTGCATCAGAAACGCTCCAGCTCAGGGAAGGGCAACTGCCCCAGGTGTACATGCATGGCGCCAAACTCGGCGCAGCGGTGCAGCGTCGGGATGTTCTTGCCGGGATTGAGCAGGCCACTCGGATCGAAGGCGGCTTTGACGGCGTGGAACACGGTCAATTCGTCGCTGTTGAATTGCGCGCACATCTGATTGATTTTCTCGCGGCCCACGCCGTGTTCGCCGGTGATGCTGCCGCCGACTTTCACGCACAGTTCGAGGATCTTGCCCCCCAGGGCTTCGGCGCGATCGAGTTCGCCCGGTTGGTTGGCATCGAACAGGATCAGCGGGTGCATGTTGCCATCACCGGCATGGAACACGTTGGCGACCCGCAGGCCGTACTCGACCGACAAGGCGGCGATGGCCTGCAACACGCCGGGCAACTCCCGGCGTGGGATGGTACCGTCCATGCAGTAATAGTCCGGCGAGAGGCGGCCCACTGCCGGAAACGCATTCTTGCGCCCGGCCCAGAACCGCACCCGTTCGGCCTCATCGCGGGCCTGACGCACTTCGGTGGCGCCCGCCTGCTCCAGCACCTGGCGCACGCGGTTGCAGTCGTCGTGGACGTCGGCTTCGACACCGTCGAGTTCGCACAGCAGAATGGCTTCGGCCTCCACCGGGTAACCGGCGTGGATGAAGTCTTCGGCGGCGCGGATGGCCAGGTTGTCCATCATCTCCAGTCCGCCGGGAATGATGCCCGCAGCGATGATATCACCCACCGCGCGCCCGGCTTTTTCGACCGAGTCGAACGCCGCCAGCAACACCTTCGCGGTCTGCGGTTTGGGAAGCAGCTTGACGGTGACTTCGGTGATCACCCCGAGCATGCCTTCGGAGCCGGTGAACAGCGCCAGCAGGTCCAGGCCCGGCGAATCGAGCGCGTCGCTGCCCAGGGTCAGGTGTTCGCCTTCGACGGTGAGTATGTCGACCTTGAGCAGGTTGTGCACGGTCAGGCCATATTTGAGGCAATGCACGCCACCGGCATTTTCCGCGACGTTGCCGCCGATGGAGCAGGCGATTTGCGAGGACGGATCCGGTGCGTAGTACAAACCAAACGGCGCGGCTGCCTGGGAAATCGCCAGGTTGCGCACCCCGGGCTGGACCCGTGCGGTACGGGCGGCAGGGTCGATGTGCAAAATGTTGTTGAAGCGCGCCATCACCAGCAGCACACCCTTTTCCAACGGCAGCGCACCACCGGATAAACCGGTCCCGGCACCTCGGGCGACAATAGGCACTTGCAGTGCGTGACACAGCGCCAGCACGCCCTGAACCTCGCTGATATGACGGGGCAGCACCACCAGCAACGGCGTGGTGCGATAGGCGGAAAGCCCGTCGCACTCATAGGGCATGAGTTCTTCGCGCTGATGCAGTATCTCGAGATCCGGCAGGCGCGCCTGCAAGGCCTGCAGCAGCGTGGCTTTATCCACGGCGGGCAGGACACCATCAACGCGTTCATCGTAGAGAATGTTCATAGTCGACTGACGGCACTCGGTTGTTTTTATGTGAGGTCAGGTATCCCATTCAGCTGACTTGCATCATTGGTCCGGGGCGTTCTACTGTCTATACATTGTTGAAGTGGTCGAACCAGTTTGTAACAGGTCGTTTTTCTGATGCTTTTAATAATTCATCTAAGAACAATGAGTTGTGCTGATCGCTAAGCATGCTTGAAGCGCACGGCTTGGCTGGTCATACCAGTTGGAGGCTCAATGGACGACACCCAGAACCGTCGCAACCTGCAAGTGGCCGATGTGGTATGCGAGCGCATCGAGCGGCTGATCGTGGACGGTGTCCTCAAGACCGGCCAATTGTTGCCGTCGGAGCGTCGGCTGACGGAAAAGCTCGGTGTTTCACGCACCGCACTGCGCGAGGGGCTGAAGCTGCTGCGTGCCCGCGGGATCATCAAGACGGAGCAGGGCAAGGGCTCGTTCGTCGCCGACCTGTCGGGCAACAGTGCCGCCTCGCCATTGATGCACCTGTTCAGCTCACAACCCCGCACGCTTTACGATCTGTTCGAGGTCCGCAGCCTGCTCGAAGGCGAGTCCGCACGGTTGGCGGCCTTGCGCGGCACCGAGGCCGATTTCGTCCTGATCACCCGCAGCTACGAAGCGCTGCTCGATGCCCAAGCGCGCTCGTTGGAGCCATCCGAACACGCCCGGCTCGACCATGCGTTTCACCTGGCGATCTGCGAGGCGTCGCACAATCCGGTGCTGGTGCAGACCTTGCGCTCGCTGACGGACTTGCTGCTCACCACGGTGTTCGCCTCGGTCAACAACCTCTACCACCGCGAACCGCAGAAGCGCCAGATCGATCGCCAGCATGCACGGCTCTACAACGCCGTGACCGGACGGCTTCCCGAACAGGCGCGCAAGGCCGCCGTTGCGCATATCCAAAGCATCTGCGACAACCTCAGGGAAATCGAAAGTGAAGAGCAACGCCTGGTGCGTGCCACGTTGCGACTTGAGGGATGGGCATGACGCAGCACCTGGATCATTTGTCCTTGCACCTGTTGAACCTGAACAGCGGCCTCGAAAATAGCCTTCACCAGCTCGCTGGAGCGTGCCTGCTGCGGCTGCTTGCGTGAGGAAATAGGGGCGCTCTGGTGCTGGGTCATGGCTGGCTCGGGCGTCGTGGGAAAACGCGAATAGCGAATGAGGCGAATCACTCGCATCATTTAAATGCGACGAATCAGTCGCATTTCATTCTCCCATCGATGGAAGCAATCATGACCACCTTGACCACCTTGACCACAGAACCCCTGGCAACCCTGATCGAGCGCCTCTACACCCAAGCCAGCGCAGCCACCAGCCCGGTGCTGGATACGGTGCCGGGCGAAGAACGTGAGCGCCTGATGCGCAGCAAGACCGAATACCTCGAACTGTACGGCATGCTCAAGGACTTGTGGCTGCCGGTCTCCCGCGACACCGGCAAGCTGCTGTACATGCTTGCACGCAGCGCGAAGGCCAGGGCCATCGTCGAGTTCGGCACGTCGTTCGGCTTGTCCACCCTGCACCTGGCGGCGGCGCTACGGGACAATGGCGGCGGTGTGCTGATAGGCAGTGAATTCGAGCCGTCGAAAGTTGCCTTGGCGCGTCGCCACTTCGTTGAAGGCGGGGTCGACGACCTGGTGGAAATCCGCGAAGGCGACGCACTGGTCACCCTGGCCTGCGACCTTCCGGAGGCGGTCGACCTGCTCCTGCTCGACGGCGCCAAGGCGCTGTACAGCGACGTGCTGGACCTGGTTGAAAAGCACCTGCGCCCAGGCGCTGTGGTGGTGGCGGACAATACCAATTACTGCCCTGAATACCTGGCTTACGTGCGTTCACCGCAGAATGGCTACCTCTCCGTGCCTTTTGCCGATGACATTGAAGTGTCGATGCGTCTGGGATGATACGGGCCTCTTGAGGGGCTGCCGGGATCGGTGGCTGTCGGTTGTCCAACCCGACGGCCGATCAACCCAGCCTCGCTGCGGCCGCTTCATTCACCGCCTCGTCCCAGGCTGGCGTTGCAGGGAACAGCTCAAGCACAAAGGCGATGAAGGCTTTTACGTTGGGACTGCCGCGTCGGCTTTCCGGCCACAAGGCGGTGATGGAGAAGCGTTCCGCGGTGAACTGGGGAAGGACGGGAATCAGTTCCCCCCGGCGGACATAGGACGCAGCAACGTAATGCGGCGTGATACCGATGCCGCCTCCCGCCGCCATGATGGCCGCTACCGCGTCGCTGACATCCACGGTGAATGCGGCGTCGGGATTCCACTCAAGTTGTTTGTCGCCCGCCTGATAGGGCCAGCGCAGACTTTGCCCGGTACTCTGGTAGCGAAAGTTCACGCACTCGTGTTCCGCAAGATCTTCAGCGGTGGCCGGCATGCCTTTGCGTTGGAGGTATTGGGGCGACGCAAACGCGCCGATTCGATGTGGCCCCAGGGGCCGTGAAACCAGGCGCGAATCACTGAGGTTTCCGACGCGAATGGCGACGTCGATTCCTTGCTCGATGATGTCGGAATACTGGTCGCCGAGTCGCAGGTCGATTGCCAGTTTGGGGTATTGCTCACGGAACCTGGGCAATGCCGGCGCCAGGATGTTCACGCCGATGGGCAGCGGCGCCGTGACTTTCAAGACGCCTGCAGGCTCGGCGCGGGAGGCGACGGCAGCCTGATCGATCTCCTCGACTTCCCGCAGGATTCGCAACGCCCGTTCGTAAAGATCCCGCCCTTCGGGGGTGAGGGTCAGGGAACGCGTGGTGCGGGTGAACAGCATCAGCCCGAAGTGCTCTTCAAGCCGCTGCACACTTTTGCTGACGGCGGAAGGGGACACCGAGAGCGCCCGCGCCGCAGCGGTATAGCTGCCCAGGGAGGCGGCGCGCGCGAATGCGATAAGTCCGGTAAGACGGTCTAAACCAATTTGTGCCTTCATGGCACTAGTAAAGCGACTTCAGCCCCAATTATCAATCTGCGTTCACAGCCTTACGCTTGCTCCATCACTCGCCATCCCGGCGTTCACTGGAGACTCGACATGATCATCACCCCAGCACTTGCATCCAATCTCACCGGCCGTACGGTCGTCGTCTTCGGCGGCACATCGGGCATCGGCCTGGCGGCCGCGATACAGGCGAAGGCCGCCGGTGCCAAGGTCGTGGTCATCGGCTCGAATGCGGCCCGTGCCGAGCAGGCGGCGAAGGAACACGGCCTGGATGGATGGCGCGCGGCCGACGTGACCCGCCGTGAGGCGGTCGAGGCCGCGCTGGCGGACATTCCCGTGGTCGATCACCTGGTGCTGCTCGCCGGTACGTTCGTCACCGGAAGCATCCTGACCGCTGATGTCGATCATCTGCGCCGGGCGTTCGATGAGCGAATCTGGGCGTCCATCAACGCGATCCGTATCCTGGGTGACCGGTTGTCCAAGACCGGATCGATCACTTTCATCTCGGGTGCGCTCGCTGATCGACCCAATGCCCATGGTACTGCCGTCATCGGGGCGGCATCGGCCGCCATGGAGTCGCTGGCCCGTGGCCTGGCCCTGGAGTTGGCGCCGATTCGGGTGAACACCCTGTCGCCCGGCCCGATCGATACGCCGATCTTCAGCAAGGCGTTGGGCGAAGGACGTGACGCCTACGTGGCCTCCCTGGAGCAGGCGCTGCCGCTGCGTCGCATCGGTACGGCGGAGGAGGCCGGTGCGGCAACGGTATTCTTGATGACCAACACGTTCATGAACGGTGCCGTGCTCAACGTTGATGGCGGTGCTCGATTGGTTTGATCCTGAAGGAGTGGGCGGGTAACCCTCGGTAGAAAGACAGGATGGCGAGCATCTGCACGACGACGGCGACAGCCACGACGGCGACGATGGCTTGATTCGGTTGGCTGAAGGCAGCGCGCACCAGACCGAAAGATGCAGGGGCGAAGGCGTAGGTGGCCTGGCTGATCGCGACCATCAGCGCGATGACCCTGGCGGTGTGTTCACGGCTGAACTCGGTCTGTGCGATCAGCGGCGGCAAGGAAGTAGCGTTGCCGATGCCGGAGCCGATCAGCACCACCGCCACCCAGGCCACGGACGGATGCAGGTCCAGGCCGAGGAGCATCAGGGTCCCGAGCATCTGGATGGCATAACATAGGCAGGCCAGCAGCCTGCGATTCATGCCCGGGGTCATCAGGCGCGCGGCGATGTAGCGACCGCCCATGGCACTGGCGGTGGCCAGGCCCATGGCGAGTGAGGCGTCGTGGGCTCCCATGCGTCCAACCAGGATCGAGTACAGGTGCGCGATCAGGCCGATCTGGGCGAACAGCCCCAGGGACATGCCGCTGGCCAACGTGCGGAAATTCGCCACCTTGAGCGTCTGCACGGCGGTCCATGGCGTGGCGTTGAAGCCGGGCGTCACGGGGTCCGGTTGGTCGGCATCGTCGGGATGCTGTCCCAGGCTTTGCGGGCTCTTGTTAAAGACCAGAAGGGCGAGGGTACCGATGATTAGCACGGCCATGAAGCTGATCACCAGCGCCGCCGTAGTGAAGCCAAAACCCTCGATCAACCACACCCACAGCGGCGAAAAGATGACGCCACCCATGCTGGCGCCGTTGTAGGCCTTGCCCAGGGCCTTGGGCCTTTCCTTGACGTACCACGGCGCGATCAGGGTATTGACGGCCGCCGCTCCCAAGGTCACCCAGCCGATACCCGAGCACACGGCACCGGCATACAACACCCAGAGCAGGTCGGCCTGGGCCCAGATGTTCACGCCGATGCCCAGGACGATGCTGCCCAGCAGGGTGATGATGGGAATGCCGAAGCGTGTGTAGAGCCTTGGCAAGTTGGCGATGACGATCGTGCCGCTGAGAAAGTGCAGAGTGACCGCCGTCGACACCTGGGCGATGGGCCACCCCGTGCGCTCCATGACCGCTTGCATGTAGATCGGCGGCCCATAGAAACCGATTCCCCAACCGATCATTGCCAGGATGAAGGTACAGGTCAGTACGGTTTTTCCAAAAAATCGGTTGTGCGTCATCGCCATCTCCTTCGTGTGGGTTCAGAGAATAGGCGTCGGGCAGATGTCTCACTTCGAGGTGCATCGAACAATGGATGTTTCGTTGCAATTGCTGCGGTTCGGGTAGGGCTGCGATGCGAGGGAGCTTGCACAACGAAGAGCGCCGCTGATCCTGTTTCCCGGGGTGTGCTGTGCAACAAGATGAGCCGGTGCGGGTTGCAGGCGGAAGCGTTTCATTTTGGGGCGTCAATGCCCGGTTCACTGTGGCGAGGGGATAAACCCCCTCGCCACAGGCTCACCTACTTCCTTAAGTGAGCAGCATCATCGAAAAGCCCGTCAGGCCAGACAGATTGTGCTGCATACAGCCCATAAAAAAACTTTCCTGCGATTCGATGGCTTGAAAACGAGGCGGCTTTGCCTGTGATTCATGCGGTAATGGATGACACGAAGCCATGTCCCGTTAATAAGCCCGCGCGCAGGAGAATTCCATGACCCAGCGGATCGCTTTCATCCATACCGTCGGTTTTCTGGTCGAGGAGTTTCGGGCGCGTATGCGTGCCGAGATGCCCGCCGTCGACTGCTTCCATATCCTTAACGAAAGCCTGCTGCAGGACCTGTTGCGTGGCGTACCGCAGCCGCAGGTCTACCAGCGCGTGGTTGATCAGATTGTGCTGGCGGCGCAAGCGCAGCCTGACCTGATCGTCGTCACCTGTTCATCGACGTCTCCGGCTGTCGACATCGCGCGCAGCATAGTGTCGCAGCCGATCCTGAAGATCGATGACCCGATGGCCTCGGAAGCGTTGCGCCGTGGCACGCGAATTGGCCTGCTTTGCACGGCGACCAGCACGGTGGAACCGAGCAGCGCGCTATTGCAGGCCCATGCCGCAGGGCAAGGACGCGATGTCACGATCAAGACGGTACTGCGCCCCGAGGCCTACCAGGCACTGATGGCGGGCGATCGGGCGCGGCATGACGAGATGCTCCTTGAAGCGGCTGGCGGGATTTCCGACGAGGTGGATGTGCTGGTGCTCGCCCAGGCATCGCTGGCGCATTTGCGCGACAGGCTCGCCGCTGAACTGAAATGCCCGGTATTGGCGAGCCCGTCGTTATTGATGGCGGAAATTGCCAGGCGCTGCGCCGAATGAAGCGATAACGAGGGTACTGGAGGCTGTGGCAGATTGTGCTGCGCATGCCTCCAAAACAAGTTTTTCTGCGATTTAGTACGGTGAAAACGAGACAGCTCTATAGGCGGTGCATGGCGTAATGATCACCATCAGGTTGTTGGAAAAACGGCCTGCATTGCCCGGCTTGATAACCCCATCCAGATGAGACTCTTGGCATGTCACCCTCGATAAAACGCATCCCCAGCGATGAAAAGCTCCCTTCCCATGCCGATGTGGTGATCATTGGCGGCGGCATCATCGGCACGACTGCCGCTTACTTTTTGGCGAGACGGGGGCTCTCGGTGGCCCTGGTCGAGAAGGGCTATGTCGGCGGCGAACAGTCGAGCCGCAACTGGGGCTGGTGCCGCCAGCAGAATCGCGATGCCCGCGAGCTGCCTCTCTCTGGAATCGCCTTGCGACTGTGGGATGAGCTCACGGCGCAGATTGGCATCGATCTCGGTTTCCGCCGTTGCGGTCTCAAGTACGCCACCGACAACGCCAGGCAACTCGCCGAATGGGAAGCGTGGCTGGATATCGCCCGTCAATTCGACATCAAGACGCGGATACTGAGCCCCGGGGAGGCCACCTCCGCGATCCCGGCTGTCGGTCGGCAATGGCTGGGTGGCGTGCATTCCGTCGATGACGGCAAGGCGGAGCCCGCGCTCGCGGCGCCGGGAATTGCCGAGGGCGCACGTGCGCTTGGTGCCACCCTCCACCAGGACTGCGCTGCCTACGACCTCGATATCACCAATGGCGCGGTGACAGGGGTGATCACCGAAAAAGGTGTCATCCGCACCCAAGCTGTCCTCTGTGCCGCCGGCGCCTGGGCATCGGCGTTCTGTCGACGCCACGGGTTGAACTTTCCCCAGGCGAGTGTGCGCCAGACCGCGCTGCGCACGCGCCCGGCGCCGAATCTCGGGGATGCGCTCTACACCCCGGATTTCGCGCTCACCCGCCGTCTGGATGGCAGTTATACGATCGCCATCAGTGGCAAGGCCCGGCTTGACGTCACGCCCCAGGGCCTGCGCCATGGGAAGGCTTTCATGCCCATGTTCGTCAAGCGGCTGGCCGCCATGGAGTTCGGCATCGGCAAGTCCTTTATCCATGGTCCCGAAGGGTTGGCAGGTTGGGGGGCGGATAAACCCCTGGCGTTCGAGCGCAACCGTGTCCTCGATCCCGAGGCCGGGCCCGAGGCTGTTGCCGAGATCCTGAAGCGGGTCCGGGCGCGTTTCCCGGCGCTGGCGAACATTGAAGTGGCTGAGACCTGGGGCGGGTATGTCGACTTTACCCCCGATGCCGTACCGGTGATTTCTGCCGTGGACGGGCTGTCAGGTTTTGTCCTTGCGGCGGGCTGTTCCGGGCATGGGTTCGGTCTGGGGCCGGGGATCGGTTACCTGGCTGCTGATCTGGTCGCCAACGATACGCCCTGTGTCGATCCCCAACCCTACCGTCTCTCGCGTTTGACCGATGGTTCGAAAATGAATGTGGGCGCGATCTGACCCCTGACGGCCACTCGATTCGAGTGGCCTTTTCATGCTTGGGGCCGTCCGGAGCGCCCCTTGACTTGATCACTTATAAGCTGGGCCAGGATCCGCACCGGTTCGCTCAAGGTTTGTCGCGGTCGATGCACCAGTCCGATATCGCGATGGAACGTGTGGGGACCAAGGTCGAGCGCACGGATGCTTGCCGGCCATTGCCGATGGGACACTGTCTGCGGCACGAGCGCTACGCCTACGCCATTTTCAACCAGCCTGATGATGGCCTCCAGTTCATCCAGCTCACAAACCTCTCGCACGTTGAAGTGCATCTGCCGCAAGAAACGATCGACCTGCCTGCCACCGAAGGACGACCGGTCGTACCGGACGAAGGGGTGGCTGGAGAGCAGTTCCGCCCAGTCTTCCCCCGGTGCATCACGGGGCACGATCAGGCGATAGGGCTCGAGCGCCAGGGTTGTCCAGCGCAGATCGCTCTGGAGCGAGAAGGGCGGGCGAATGATGACCGCCATGTCGATTTCGCCGGCATCCACCAGGTTGACCAACTCCATCGACAAGCCCGGGACGACTCGCGTCCGACACGGTGGGCACTGTTGGTGGAACCGGGCCAGCGCGTCGGGCAGATAGGAGCGCTGGACGGAAGCGATGGCGCCGATATTGACCAAGGTGCTGGCAGGCAGCCCCACGGTGGCGGCGCCCAGATTGTCATAAAGACGAAGCAGTTCCTGCGCCTGCAGGAGTATCTGGTGGCCCATCCGGTTGAGGTGGGCCGAACGGCCTTTCCTGTCGAAGATCTCGAAGCCGAGTTCGGCCTCCAGGCGCTGGATCTGGGCGCTGACCGCCGCCTGGGTGAGGCCGATCCTGTTCCCGGCGGCGGCGAACGTACCCTCCCGGGCTACAGCGACAAGGGTCTTGAGCTCTTTGATCATTCACAAATATTAGTTGTGCTTCTGAAAAATATATATTGATTTTTCTTGATGATTTTCCGGCCTACGCTCGTTCATCCGCAAATATCATTATTGGAGCGCTGATGAACCTTTCGCCTTTCCACCTCGCAATCCCCGTCTATGACCTGGCCGCCGCACGAGCCTTTTATGGTGAAGTCTTTGGCCTGGAGGAGGGGCGTTCCAGCACCCAGTGGGTCGACTTCAATTTCTATGGCCACCAACTGGTCATCCACGAGCACCCCAGGACGGCCTCGCAAGAGGACGTCCACAGCAATCCAGTCGATGGACACGACGTTCCCGTTCCGCATTTCGGGATCATCCTGGGTTGGGAAGCGTGGGAGGCGCTGGCCGAGCGCCTGAAGTCCTTTGGCACCGAGTTCGTGATCGAGCCTTACGTCCGTTTCAAAGGGCAGGTGGGCGAGCAGGCCACCATGTTCCTGTTCGATCCCTGCGGTAACGCCCTGGAGTTCAAGGCATTCAGGGATATGAGCCAAATCTTCGCCAAATAATCAGTCGTTGCCGCGCACTGATAAGCCTGTGAAACAGTCGACGCCAATACTTTGGCGTCCGTCTGTCTTTTTCTCTATTGGATCCAATAAAAGAGCTTGTTGTTAACAAAATATTGACGATATCATTTCGCCACGCGAATGCACTCGCTTGCCGTTATACGAGCCCGAATGCTACTGACCTCGCCGTGAAGGGCTTATGAATCGGACAAATGATATTGACAACCTGATGAGCAGGTTCGGAGAGAGTGCGGCCAGCTATATCGAGATGGAGAATTCCTTCAATTACAAGGAATTGCCAGAATCTCCGGTACCTGCTGCATCCGACGCTTTCGTGGTGACGGAAAAGCCGCCGGCAGCTGTTGTTCCTGAGTCAATCGAAACTGCGCAGCCGCTGCCTGAGACGATGGCGACGCTAGCTCATCCGCTGGACCGGCGAGTCGAGCCGGTGCTGGATGATCTGCTTGAGGCCATGTCGGCCGACGCGGCGGTATCCGAACCTGTTTCAGTCCCCGCCAGTGCTGGTTCCTTACGCTCCCTGCTGGCTGAAGTCGCGCTTGAGCGTCAGGCCGAGGCACGTGCGCAGAACGAGGAGGCGTTACGCCGGTCGATCCCGAACGGTTCTGTAGCGGTCACTGCGGCCCGGGTCATCGCGGTGGTGTCGCCAAAGGGCGGTGTGGGCAAAAGTACGCTCTGTGCGGCACTGGCGGGCGCGCTGGGTGCCAAGGGGCGCAGGCTGGCCATCGATCTGGATCCGCAAAACGCGTTGCAATATCACCTGGGTGTCAGTCCGGATGTCGCAGGCATGGCCAGCGCCAGCCTGACCGGCGAGTGCTGGAGCGGCTTGCTGCTCGATGGCATCGGCGGAACCCGCGTCCTGCCTTTCGGTCCGGTCTCGGGACAGGAGCGTCGCGCGCTTGAGCGTTTCCTCGAGGACGACACTCATTGGTTGGCGCGGCAGTTGGCGCGCATGGATCTGGCGGCTGACGATGTGGTGATTCTCGACACACCGCCTGGCCGCACTCTGTATCTGGAGCAGGTACTCGATGTCGCCGACCAACTGATCGTCGTCATCACGCCGGACCCGGCCTCGTTCATGACGCTGGACCCCATCGATCGATTGCTCGAAGGACGTGCCCATCAGGCCTGGCGTCGGGACTGTCACTATGTCGTCAACCAGTTCGATGCCTCGCGCACGTTCTGCCAGGACATGCTGGAAGTGCTCAAGCGTCGTTTCGGCAAACAATTGATCGGTGTCCTGCCGCTCGATCATGCCATCAGCGAAGGCCTCGCTTTTGGTGTCAACCCATTACTGGAAGACGAAGACTCGTCTGCACGGCAGGAAGTCCTGGCCATTGCCGATGCGCTGAAGTCACCTGTCCGGACCTCTGCATTGGCAGGTAGTCGCGCATCATGAGTCAGTCCAACGAACAACATGAAGTGCCCGGCTACCTGCAACGCTGGGCGCAAACCCTGGCTGACGGGTTCGAGAGCCTTTCCCTGGGGGTTCGTCGCACCGTACAGATCGGTGTCCTGCTGATCTCGGTTCTCTTGGCACTGTTCATTATCACGGTGCCTTTCGACCTCCAATCACAGTGCTATTTCGCCGCAGGCTGTTTTGTCGCCGCGCTGATACTGCGCACACAATCCGGCCGGTTCCCGGTGGTGCTGCTGATCGGTCTGTCGCTGACGGCTTCGCTGCGCTACATGTACTGGCGGATCACCTCGACCCTGGGCTTCGACGACTGGCTCGACATACTGTTCGGCTATGGCCTGCTGGCGGCGGAACTCTACGCGCTGATCGTCCTGATCTTCGGTTACCTGCAAACCGCCTGGCCCCTGCGGCGCCAACCGGTGCTGATGAGTACGCCGCCTTCCGAATGGCCAGTGGTGGACGTATTCATTCCGACGTACAACGAAGCACTGGATATCGTGAAGGTGACGATCTTCGCCGCCCAGGCAATCGACTGGCCGAAGGAAAAACTGCGTGTGCACGTGCTCGACGATGGGCGTCGTGAAGATTTCCGAACCTTCTGCGACAGCATTGGCGTAAATTATCTGGCCCGTGACAACAATCGCCATGCCAAGGCCGGTAACCTCAATGAAGCGCTGAAGGTCACCGAGGGAGAGTTCGTCGCGATCTTCGACGCCGACCACGTGCCGACCCGTTCTTTCCTGCAGATCTGCCTCGGCTGGTTCGTCAAGGATCCAAAACTGGCGATGCTGCAGACGCCGCACTTTTTCTTTTCGCCAGACCCGTTCGAGAAAAACCTCAACACGTTCCGCTCCGTCCCGAACGAAGGCGAGCTGTTCTATGGCCTGGTCCAGGACGGCAACGACTTATGGAATGCGACGTTCTTTTGCGGCTCCTGCGCCGTGATGCGCCGTACCGCGCTGATGGAAGTGGGGGGCGTCGCGGTGGAAACCGTGACCGAGGATGCTCACACCGCCTTGAAGATGAACCGTGCTGGCTATAACACCGCCTACCTGGCGATTCCTCAGGCGGCCGGCCTGGCTACCGAGAGCCTTTCGCGTCACATCAGCCAGCGCATCCGCTGGGCACGCGGCATGGCGCAGATCTTCCGGACCGACAACCCGTTGATGGGCCGCGGCCTGAAATTGGGGCAGCGGCTGTGCTACCTCAACGCCATGTTGCACTTCTTTTATGGTCTGCCGCGTCTCGCATTCCTGACGGCACCCTTGGCCTATCTGTTTTTCGGGGCGCAGATTTTCCACGCCTCGGCGTTGATGATCACCGCTTACGTGCTACCGCACATCTTGCATGCCAGCCTGACCAACTCACGGATCCAGGGCCGTTTCCGGCATTCGTTCTGGAACGAGGTCTACGAGACGGTACTGGCCTGGTACATCATGGGCCCGGTGTTCATGGCCCTGGTGAACCCCAGGTTCGGCGGTTTCAACGTGACCGACAAGGGCGGGATCATCGACCGCAAGTTTTTCGAGTGGAAACTGGCGCGTCCCTACATTGTCCTGTTGACCCTCAACGTCGCGGGTATTGCCTTCGGCCTCTGGCAATTGTGCCAGGGTGAGGAGGGCGCGATGACCACGATCCTCATCAACATGGCCTGGACGCTCTACAACGTCATCATTACCAGCGCATCGGTGGCCGTGGCCAGTGAAACGCGCCAGGTACGCAGCGAACCGCGGGTTGCCGCCGAACTGCCGGTGCGCATTGAGCTGGCGGACGGACGCACGTTCGACGCCATCACCCAGGACTTCTCGCAGAAGGGCCTCGGTTTCCGTCTGCCGGATGGTGTTGAAATCGCCCAGGGCGAGCGCCTGCGCATGACGTTGTTTCGCAATCAGCAGGTCAGTGTGTTCCCCGGCACCGTGATGTTCAGTCGCGGGAATCTTCTGGGGGCGCAGTTCGACCCGCTGAGCCTGCGTCAGCAAAGCGAACTGGTGCGCCTGACGTTCTCGCGTGCCGACACCTGGGCATCGACTTGGGGCGGCCGACAGGTGGACACCCCGTTGGCTGCGTTGCGCGATGTTGCTTTCATCGGCATGGGGGGGATCCACGAATTGTTCAAGGCCACCCTCGCCGAGCTGCAAAGATTCCTTTCTGCCCGCCGGCCGTCTTCCCAACCACTCGAAAACCTCATGGACAAGCAATGAACGCTAAGCATTTTTCAGGCGTGGGCCAGCGCGATAACAGGCGCTCGCTGGTCATTTTGGCTTCAACGCTGCTGGCTTTGAGTGGTGGCGTGGTGTTCGCCGATACCGCGCCGGCGGACGCAGGCAATGGCTACACCTTGACGTTGAAGCAGTTGGGGCGCGCCTACCCGATGAACCTGCACGGTGTCGAAGCGACCGATAGCGTCAACTTTGACGTGCGGGCCGATCAGGTGGTGACCGGCGCGCATCTGACGCTGCAATACAGTTATTCGCCGGCGCTGCTGCCCGATCTGTCCCAGATCAACATCATGGTCAACGACGAAGTCGCGGCGAGTGTGCCGTTGCCCAAGGAGAACGCCGGCACGCTGCAGAAGCAGACGGTGGAGATTCCCCCGCAGTTGATCACCGAGTTCAATCGCCTGAGCGTGCAGTTCATCGGTCACTACACCATGAGCTGCGAGGATCCCCAGCACTCGAGCCTGTGGGCCAAGGTCAGCAATGACTCTGTGCTGCAGATCCAGACCTCGCCACTGGCGTTGCCGAACGATCTTTCGCTGATGCCCGTGCCGTTCTTCGATCGGCGTGATGCCCGGCCCCTGGATCTGCCAATCATCTTCAGCGCCGCGCCGGACAATGGCACCCTCGAGGCAGCGGGTGCGCTGTCGTCCTGGTTCGGTGCCCTGGCGAGCTATCGCGGGGCGAGCTTCCGAGCCCAGCTCAATACGCTGCCCGCCCAAGGCAACGGTGTGATCGTGCTCAACGGCGACGCCCCTGCGCAGATTGGCGGATTGTCGATTCCTGCGCCGAAGGGGCCGACCCTGAGCATCCTGACCAACCCGAACGACGCCAACGGCAAGCTGCTGGTGGTGGCGGGGCGCAACGCCGAAGAACTCAAGCTGGCCGCCATTGCGCTGTCGGTCGGCGGCCAGGCGCTGTCGGGCAGCACGGTGGTCATCAACCGACTCGATGTTCTCAAGCCGCGCAAGCCATATGATGCACCGAACTGGCTGCCCACCGATCGCCCGGTCAAGTTGGGTGAGCTGATCGCGAGCAAGCAACTGAATGTTTCCGGGTACAACCCGGGCGACATCACTGTACCGCTGAACTTCCCGCCGGATCTGTTCAACTGGCACCAGGACGGCGCACCGCTGAATCTGAAGTATCGCTATACGCCGCAGCCCAAATCCGTCAATTCGTCATTCATCGTCAGTTTCAACGATGGCCTGATCAAGTCCGAGACCTTGCCTTCGCTGGAGCGTCTGGACAAGAGTCTGTTGAGCGCAATCAAGGACGAAACCCTGGTGCGCGACATGCGCGTGTTGCTGCCGCTCAATGCCGTTGCGTTGAAGTCGCGCCTGCAATTGCGCTACATGTACGACTACATCAAGGAGGGTGAATGCCGCGACATCATCATCGACAACATGCGCGGCGGCATCGACCCTGAGTCGACGCTGGACCTGACCGACTACGACCATTTCATGGCCATGCCCAACCTGGGTGTGTTCAAGGACGCCGGCTTCCCGTTCACCCGCATGGCTGACCTGTCGCAGACCGCCGTGGTGCTGCCGGACAACGCCGGCCTCAATGACGTCAGCGCTTACCTGACCGTACTGGGTCGCTTCGGTGACTCCACCGGTTATCCCGCAACCGGTGTGACGGTCATCCAGGCGGCACAGGCGCCGAGCGTTGCCGACAAGGATCTGCTGGTAATGGCGTCCGGCGCGAACCAGCCTTTGCTGACCCAGTGGGCGGATCGCCTGCCAGCGGTCGGGACCGGCCAGCAGCAACGTTTCGAAGTGTCTGACCTGACCCTGCGTATACAGGACTGGCTCAGTTCCGAGCCTGAAGCGAACCTGCGCAAGAGCCGCCTGGCCATGGCGTTCTCCGGTGGCCAGCCAAACACTTATCTGACCGGTTTCGAGTCGCCGCTCAAGAATGGCCGCAGTGTGGTGGTCATTGCCGGGGGCGACGCTGCCGGCCTGGCCCAGGCCACTGAAGCATTGAGCCGTACGGACCAGGACGCTGGCGCCATTCAGGGCAGCCTGGTAGTCATCCGTGGCAAGACTATCGAGCCGCTGGTGGCTGACGAGCAGTATTTCGTCGGCAGCCTCTCGCCGGTCAAGTACGTGCAATGGCTGATGTCGCGCCATGTGGGCTGGACGTTGCTGATGACGGCCCTGGGCGTGCTGTTGCTGAGCGGCCTTGCCTATCTGGGGTTGCGTTCCAAAGCCAGGAAGCGACTGAGTGTCTGAGCGTGACCGTGAGACCGTATCGATGAAGCGTCGCGCCTTGCCCAGCGGTTGGCTGCGCAGCACTGCCTGCGCCATGCTGGCTTCCCTCGTGTCATTGACGTGCTTGCCGTCGTTCGCGACGGAGCCGGCGTGTGCCGCCAAGGCTTGGCCCCTGTGGGAGTCCTGGGCCACTCGCTACATCCAGGACGATGGCCGGATGTTGTCTTCCAGCATGGAGGCCAATCACAGCACTTCGGAAGGACAGTCCTACGGCATGCTCTTCGCGCTGATCAGTAACGATCAGGCGCGCTTCGAGCATCTGTGGGCGTGGACTCGCGCCAACCTGCTCGGCTCGGACCCCGCGACCCGCCTGCCGGGCTGGCTGTGGGGGCAGGGCAAGGACGGGCAATGGCAACTCCAGGATGCCAACTCGGCATCCGATGCCGACCTGTGGATCGTCTATTCGCTGCTCGAAGCCGCGCGCCTGTGGCAGCGTCCCGAGTACCGTGTCGATGCGCTGCAGTTGCTCAAGACCATTGAGTCGAAACTGGTCGTCACGTTGCCGGGCCTCGGGAAAATGCTCTTGCCGGGCCCCGAGGGTTTCGTTCAGCCAGATCATCTGTGGCGCCTGAACCCGAGCTATCTGCCTCGGCCATTACTTCTGCGGCTGGCCAAAGAGCAACCGAAAGGGCCATGGAAGGAGATAGCGGACAACACCGTCAAACTGATCCGCAGTGCCAGTCCCAAGGGCTATGTCGGGGATTGGGTGGGCTATCGCGGGACTTCGGCGCAGTCCGGACTGTTCGTGACCGATCCGATCAAGGGTGGGCTGGGCAGTTACGATGCGATTCGCGTCTACCTGTGGGCAGGGATGACGCCCAAGATCGATCCGGCGGCTCCAAAGCTCCTGGAAGCCCTGGATGGCATGGCTCAAAGTACGGCGTCGACGGGTGTCCCGCCAGAAAAAGCCCAAGTGATGTCCGCTGCGGTCGATGGCACGGGGCCGTTCGGCTTTTCGGCGGCGCTGGTGCCGTATTTCATTGCCAAGGGCCACCCATGGTTGGCCGAGCAACAACAACGTCGCGCCCAGGACGGTATTGCTGCGGCATTCGCTAAAGGCAGCGACCAAGATGCCGATCCTCTCTATTACAACGTCATGCTAAGCCTGTTCGGGTTGGGTTGGGCAGAGAAGCGTTACCAGTTCCGTGATGACGGAACGCTCACTTTGTCCTGGGAGACGTCATGCGCCCGCGCCGTTCCACGCTAGCTGTTGCAGTTTTCATTGCGCTGATCGCCTCCGGTGCTCACGCCGAAGGCACGGACATCAAGGCCCAACTGGTCGAACAAGGCCAGTACTGGCAAGCCCGCTCGAATGCGTCGCGCTCTGCCGAGATCTGGCAGAAAGTCCTGCGCCTGGATCCGAATCAGGTCGATGCCCTCTATGGCATGGGTTTGATCGGCGTCAAGCAGAACAAGCCGCAACAGGCCCAGGAGTATCTGGCGCGCCTGCAGGCGTTGTCGCCGCAGCCGTGGATGGCTCGCCAACTGGAGCAGGACATTGCGCTGGCCAGGCCGGACAACAAGGCGCGCCTGGATGAGGCCCGTCGCCTGGTCGACGCCGGTGAGCGCGACAAGGCGACAGAGGTGTTCCGCAAGATGTTCAACGGCCTGACCCCGGAAGGCACCGTCGGGCGAGAGTATTACAACAACCTGGCCTTCAATGCCGACGGCTGGGCCGAAGCACGCCAGGGTATGGAGCGACTGCTGCGTGAAACCCCCGATGATGCGATCCTGGCGCTGTTCTATGGCAAGCAACTGATTCGCCACGAAGACAGCCGTGCCGAGGGCGCTCGCGTGCTCGCCAGGCTGACCAAACGCGTGGAAATCGCTGGTGATGCCGATGAAAGCTGGCGTTTGGCGCTGGTCTGGATCGGCCCGCCGACGGCTGCCCAGGTGCCGTTGTTCGAAGAGTTCCTGAAGGTACACCCGGACGACCAGGAAATCCGTGACCAGATGAACAAGGGGCACCAGAAGGCTGCCGCCACCGGTGGCTCCGCCTGGCAACAAGATCCGCTGGTGGCCAGCGGCTTGCGGGCCTTGGAGAAGGGCGATCAGGCCGGCGCGGAAAAGGCCTTCCAGGCGCGCCTCAAGGCCCGTCCGGATGATAGCGATGCCTTGGGTGGCCTGGGTGTGGTCCGTCAGCAGCAGGGCCGTTTCCCGGAAGCCGAGCAATTGCTGACCCGGGCGATCAGCACCGGTGGCAGCCGCTGGAAACCGGCACTGAACGGTGTTCGCTATTGGGCGCTGTTGCAGCAGGGGCGTGACCTGCAGGCCAGAGGACAGACCGCCAAGGCGAGCGAAGCTGTCGCCCAGGCCATGCGCATGAATCCCAATGGCCTGGACGCTCGCCTTACCCTGGCCGATATCCAGGCCCAGGCCGGACAGTTCGACAGCGCAGTCGCCAACTACCGTCAGGTGCTGGCGAGCCAGCCTGGCAACCCGCAGGCCATACGCGGCCTGGTCAATGTGCTGTCGCAAACCGGGCAGGCCGACGAAGCCCTCGGCTTGCTGGACAGCCTGCCTGCCGCTGAACAGGCCATGCTTGGCAACACCGGCCAGCTGCGTGCATTGCGCTCCACCCAGATGGCCAGTCTGGCCGAGCAACGTGGCGATATCCGCGGTGCCCAGAATGCGTTGGTCGATGCAGTGAACAGCGAGCCGGAGAATGTCTGGACGCGTTTCAGTCTCGCGCGCCTGTATCTGAAAGCCGGCGAATCGAAAAAGGCCCGTGACCTGATCGACGCCTTTCTTAAAAGTCACCCGGACAACGTCGATGCGCTGTACACCAGTGCCTTGCTGTCGGTGGAAATGGAGCAGTGGAAAGACGCCCAGGCCACCATCAACCGGATTCCCGTCGACCGCCGCAGCGCGGACATGAACGAGCTGGCGGATCGGGTCACGTTGACCACGCAAATCAATCTGGCGGCGGCCATGGCCAAGCGCGGGCAGCGTCAGGAAGCCCTGGCTTTGCTGGATCGTCTGCAACCGATGGCCAGTCGCAGCCCTGAGCGCACGGCGACCCTGGCATCGGCCTATGTCGACGCCGGCGATGTCGAGCAGGCGCTGTCGATGATGCGTTCGTTGCTGACCCAAGGCAGCGCGCCGTCGGCCGATTTGATGCTGCAATACGCATCCCTGCTGCTCAAGACCGGGGACGACGCCCAGGTCAACTCGATCCTGAACAGCTTGCAGAATCAGCCGCTGAGCGTCGCGACCCGCAAGCGTTATGACGATGTGCTGTACCTGTACCGTATCCGTCAGGCTGACCGGTTGCGCGAAGGCGGTGACCTGGCGGCGGCCTACGACACCTTGGCGCCGGCGTTGGCCCAACGTCCGGGCGATGTCGCCGCCACCTCGGCACTGGCCAGGATGTACACCGCCAATGGCGACAACGCCAAGGCATTCGACCTGTACAAGCCCTTGCTCAAGCGCAACCCGAACGACCCGTTGGTGCTGTTGAACGCAGCCGATGCTGCCGTGCTCGCCCACGACAACGGCTACGCGGAAAATGCCTTGGAACAGTTCATGGCGTTGCAGAACTACGATCCGCAATCATTGACTGAAGTCGCGCGCATTTACCGTGCGATGGGCAACAGCGGCAAGGCAACTGAAGTGCTGCGTAAAGCGGTAGCCATCGAGCAGAGCGAGAAGCAACGCAGCCTGGCCGCCCAGCCTGGTGCGATGAATGTGGCGGCGAACCCATTCGCTGGCGGAGCTGGGCAGCGTCGGCAGGTTTTGCGCGCACCGGCATCGGCCATTCCACCACCGGCAGAGGCCATTCTCAATGGCGGCGTGATGCTCGCCAGTGCCGATGGTGTGCCTGCCGATGCCTATCCAGGCCAGCCGCGAAGCAACGGTCAAACAGCCTCCGTGCGGGGGACTGCGGTCGCGCAGAGCAATCCCTTCAATACACAGCCGCAGCCTCGAACGGTAATGACCGTCGTCGATTCGACAAGCTCGGCCCAGCGGGCCCTCAACGATATTCTTCAGGAGCGCAGCGGTTACGTTACCGAAGGTTTGAGCATTCGCAGCAACAACAGCGAGTCGGGCCTGAGCAAACTGACCGACATTGAAAATCCAATCGAAGTGAACGTGCCGGCCGGCGACAACCGCCTGGCTGTGCGTATCACTCCCGTCGCGCTCACGGCCGGTAGTGTGAAGGGCGAGGCCGCCAGTCGTTTCGGCGGCGCCTCCAGCGCAACCTCCGGTATTGGTTCGCAGCGCGCCGAAGGCGTCGGCGTCGGGGTGGCGTACGAGCGTCCCGATGAAGGCATCAAGGCCGATGTCGGGACCACGCCGATCGGCTTCAAATACGCGACAGCGGTGGGGGGCGTGAGTGTCGATCGCCCACTGAGCGATAACGGCAATGTCCGTTACCGCGTCGCGGCGTCGCGTCGCGCGGTCACCGACAGCCTGACGTCGTTTGCCGGCACCACCGACAAGCGTGCTGGCGGTGGATCGTGGGGCGGGGTGACCGCCAACGGTGTGCGTGGCGAACTGAGCTACGACGACTCGCAGGTCGGTGCCTACGGGTATGGCTCCGTGCACGAACTGGTGGGCCACAATGTCGAATCCAACACCCGGGGTGAACTCGGTGGTGGCGTCTATTGGTATCTGGACAACACGCAGGACCACTCACTCACCGTTGGCCTGAGCGCCACCGCGCTGGGCTACGAAAACAACCAGGACTTCTTCACGTACGGGCACGGCGGCTATTTCAGCCCGCAGAGCTATTTCGCCCTGGGCGTGCCGGTGACCTGGCAGCAGCGCACCGAGCGCTTTACCTATCAGGTCAAGAGTTCGGTGGGCATCCAGCACTTCCAGCAGGACGGCGCCGATTTCTTCCCGAACGACAGTGACCGCCAGGCGGCCAACGACTCGCGCTACGCCGGCCAGAGCAAAACCGGTGTGGGCTACAGCTTGGCGGCAGCCGGCGAGTACAAGTTCGGTTCGCGTTTCTTCCTTGGCGCAACGATCGGCGTGGACAACGCCAGCGACTATCAGCAATTCAATGGTGGCCTGTATGCGCGCTACATGTTCGAGGACATGACGGGCAGCCCGATGGCGCTACCGGTCAGCCCTTACCGCTCACCTTATTCGAACTGATTCCCGGAGATACCTATGCCAGCCTCTGCCCTTGCCGGCCTGACCCTTCTGGTGCTCGGCGAAAGCCATATGAGCCTTGCGGACCACCTGATGGAACCGCTCAACGCCGATCTCACCCGCCAGGGAGCGATCGTTCACTCCATCGGCGCCTGTGGCGCCAGCGCCGGCGACTGGTTGATCAGCAAGAAAGTCGATTGTGGCGCCGAGCAAAAGGGCACCGCCAAGATCGAGATCAAGGGCCGTGACGCGACTACAACGCCTATCGCCGAGCTGATCGCCAGGGACAAGCCCGACCTGGTAGTACTGGTCATCGGCGACACCATGGCGTCCTACGACAAACCGGCATTTCCCAAGGCCTGGGCCTGGCAGAGCGTGACCAGCCTGACCAAGGCCATCGCTGCCACCGGCACCAAATGTGCCTGGGTCGGCCCGGCGTGGGGCAAGGCGGGGGGTATGTACCAGAAGAACGATCCGCGTACCCAGTTGATGTCGCAATTTCTGGCCAGCAACGTCGCGCCTTGCACCTATATCGATTCGCTGACCTTCTCCAAGCCGGGCCAATGGGTCACCACGGACGGTCAGCATTTCACCGTGGCGGGTTACAAGGCCTGGGGCACGGCGATCGGCAATGCACTGGGCAAGCTGCCGCCTGAAGCGCTGAGCAGCAAAGGGGCGAAAAAATGACCAACGCCAAGGTCCTGAGTGCGGCAGCGCTGTTGCTATCGAGCTTGAACGTGGCGGCGGCGGACATCCCGCTGTACCCGACCGGTCCCGCCGAAGATGCTGCGTTCATTCGCTTCGTCAACGGCAGCGCCGAGCCGATGCAGGTTATTGCCCAGGAAGGCCAACCGCCGCTGAAGCTGGACGCGGCGCAGCCGGCTTCGCTGTTTTTCCCGGTCACGGCCAGCAGTGCCATCAAGGGCACCCTGGTCAGCGGCCAGCAGCGCCTGGCGCTGGAAGTAAAAGCCGAGCCCGGCGAATTTGCCACCGTGGTCGCGCTTCCGGACGGCAAGGGGCTCAGGCAAGTGACCGTGCATGACATCCCGGACGACTTCAACGGCCTCAAGGCCTCGCTGGGCTTCTTCAATCTGGACAGCAGCTGCGTCGATGCCAGCCTGCGCCCCGCAGGTCGCACGGCCGATCTGTTCAAAGGCGTGACCGAAGGCAACCTGCAACGTCGCTCGATCAACCCGGTGAAGCTCTCGGTGCAACTGGTCTGCGCCAATGCCAATGTCGGCCCTGCACTGGATCTGGGTGAACTGAAGGCAGGCGAGCGCTACAGTGTATTGCTGCTGCCGACCGCCACCGGACCTCGACTCCTGGCCGCCACGGACACGTTGTCCCACTGATCGGATTGCGCTGTCGCCATGGTTTTCGCTTCGCTCGAGTTCCTGACGCTGTTCCTGCCTGCCTTCCTGTTGATCTACGCCCTGGTCCCCCACGGCTGGCGCAACGGGGTGCTGCTGGCAGGCAGTTGGTTGTTCTACGGCTGGCTGAGCCCGCTGTTCCTTTCGTTGCATGTCGTACTGACCATCGTCGCCTGGGTCGGTGGCCTGCTGGTCGACCGTTCCCGCGAGGACTCCCGTGGGCGCCTGCGCCTGCTAGTCGCGTTGATCGTGTTCAACACCGCCGTGCTGTGCTGGTACAAGTACGCGAACATTCTCGCCGGCACATGGAGCGAGCTGATGACCCACTACGGCGCTATGCCGCTTGAGTGGCAGAAGGTCGCGTTGCCGGCCGGGTTGTCGTTCATCGTGTTGCAGGCGATTTCGTATCTGGTGGATGTGCACCGCCACACGGTGCCGGTGGAGCGCAGTTTCCTCAACTACGCCACCTACATTTCCATGTTCGGCCACTCGATTGCCGGCCCGATCATTCGTTATGACTGGGTCCGCCGCGAGCTGGTGCAGCGCTGGTTCAACTGGCAGAACTTCTCCCTCGGTGCCCGTCGCTTCATGGTCGGCATGTGCATGAAGGTATTGGTGGCCGACACCCTGTCGCCGTTGGTGGACGTGGCCTTCCATCTGGAAAACCCTTCCTTCGTCGACGCCTGGATCGGTTGCCTGGCGTACTCGCTGCAGCTGTTCTTCGATTTCGCCGGGTACAGTGCCATGGCTATCGGCCTGGGGCTGATGCTGGGGTTTCATTTCCCGGAAAACTTCAACCGACCGTACCTGGCCAGCAGCATCCAGGACTTCTGGCGGCGCTGGCACTTGTCGCTGTCCAGCTGGCTGCGCGATTACCTGTACATCGGCCTGGGCGGTAACCGTCATGGCGTCTGGAAAACCTATCGCAACCTGTTCCTGACCATGGCCATCGCCGGGCTGTGGCACGGCGGTGATAGCTGGAACTACTTGCTGTGGGGTTCGGCCCATGGCGTGGCGTTGTGTGTCGACCGGGCCTGGTCGCGCTCAAGCCTGCCTGGCGTCCCGCGTGCGCTGTCTCATGTGTTGACGCTGTTGTTCGTTTGCCTGGCCTGGACACTGTTCCGCGCTCCGGACTTCCACTCGGCCATGACCCTGTACGCCGGGCAGTTCGGCCTGCACGGGTTTGCCCTTGGCGACGCGCTGGCGGTGACGTTACGCCCGGTGCATGGCCTGGCGGCGCTGCTGGGGGTGACGTGCGTAATCCTGCCCATCTGGCAGGTACGCTGTGAAAGACGACTGGCGGGCAATGCGTGGTTCGCATTGGCTGTCGCCCTTTGGCCCGTGGCCGGTTTCCTGCTGTCGTTCGCTCTGATCGCCAGCCGTGAAGCAGTGCCTTTTCTGTACTTTCAGTTCTGATGACGACGTCAAAGAAGTCTGCGCCGAGCGCTCCGCCACCCCCCAGCGACCTGGTTACCCGAACCAGCAAAGTCTCCGGCTACACACTGATCGGCTTGCTCGGTGTCGGCTTGATTTCCTGCGGCTGGCTGTTGTTCAGCGGCAAGGTGCAAATGCTGCCGACCAACCTGACCCGCGATGCGGTAATGCATGGAGACGTCACCCACCGTATCGCCAAGCAGCTGTCCAACGCCTGGTTTCCCGAACAGGCCGCCAATCTGGAGCGTGGCGCCAGTTGGCTGCTGTTCCATGACACCGGGCCACGGGTGCGTCCGGGCTGTCAGGGCTGGCTGTTCCTGACCGATGAAATGCGCATCAACCACCACGCCCGGGCCAACGCCGAGACCAAGGCGAAGGCAGTGATCGACGTCCAACGGCGCCTGAGCCAGCGCGGCATTCAATTGCTGGTGGCGGTGGTGCCGGACAAGAGCCGCATCGCCGCCGAGCAATTGTGTGGCCTGGATCGCCCGGCCGAACTGGCCCGGCGGGCGGAGGAGTGGACCGCGACACTGAGCCAGGCGGGGGTACCGGCGCTGAACCTTGCACCCACGTTGCAGCCGTTGGGTGCATCGGCTTACCTGCGTACCGATACACACTGGAGCGAGACCGGCGCCAACGCGGCGGCACGGGCGATTGCGCAACAGGTACAGGCAATGGGCATTCGTGCTACGCCACAAAAAACCTTTGTAACCCACTCCAACGCAGCGGCCTTGCGTGCAGGTGACCTCGTGCACCTGGCCGGCATCGACTGGCTGCCGCTGAGCTGGCAACCCACGCCGGAAACCGTCGCGGCCACCCAAGTCAGCGAGCAGCCGCGAGCTGCCGAGGACGGCGGCGACAACCTCGATGATCTGTTTGGCGATGAAGGCCTGCCCAACGTAGCGTTGATCGGCACCTCGTTCTCGCGCAACTCCAACTTCGTGGGTTTCCTCGAATTGGCACTGGGGGCCCCGGTCGGCAGTTTCGCCAAGGACGGTGGCGAGTTTTCCGGCGGTGCCAACCAGTACTTCAGCAATCCGGCTTTTCGGGAGACGCCCCCCAAGTTGCTGATTTGGGAGATTCCCGAGCGTGACCTGCAGACGCCGTATGAGGTGATCGGGATGTTGAGCGGGAAGCAGTGAGGTTCAATGCGAGTGCCGCGGCTCACCGCTACGAGCAATCACCCGCAGATGCAAGGTGGCGGGTTCCAGGCAGCCTCCCGTGGAAAGTTGCCCAACCAGTTGCCGGTAGAGTTCCTGCCAAGGTGTCTGCGAAGGAGGCATTTGCGGCACCCATTCGAGTCGGCGTCGCTCCATCTCCGCCTCGTCTATCAGCAGGTTGACGGTACGGGTGTTCAAGTCCACTTTCAGGCGATCATTGGTCTTGAGCAATGCCAGGCCACCGCCTACGGCGGCTTCCGGGGACATATTGAGGATCGACGGGCTCGCGGAGGTGCCGCTCTGGCGTCCGTCGCCCAGGCACGGCAGCGAGTCGATGCCGCGTTTGATCAGGGCCGCCGGCGGGGCCATGTTCACCACTTCGGCGCTGCCGGGATAGCCGACGGTGCCGACGCCGCGAACGACGAGGATACAGCGCTCGTCGATGTCCAGTGCCGGGTCGTCGATGCGTGCGTGATAGTCCTCCGGGCCCTCGAACACGATGGCCCGGGCTTCGAAACTGTTCTCGGCGCCGGGTTCGGACAGGTAGGTCTTGCGGAAGGCCTCGCCTACCACCGACATTTTCATGATCGCACTGTCGAAAAAGTTGCCACTGAGCACAATGAATCCGGCGCGATGCTTGAGGGGCGTGTCGAAGGGATGGATGACGTCGACGTCGCTGGTCCGGCTGCTGCTCACTATCTCGCCGATGGTTCGGCCGCTGACCGTGGCACAGTCTGCGTGCAGGCGCCCGGCTTTTTGCAGTTCATGCATGACTGAGGGCACACCTCCAGCTCGGTGGAAGCCTTCGCCCAGGTACTTTCCCGCCGGCATGCAGTTGACCAACAGCGGCACGTCTTCGCCAATCCGTTGCCAATCATCCAGGCTCAATTCGATACCCATGTGCCGGGCAATGGCTATCAGGTGCGGCGGGCAGTTGCTCGAAGCGCCCAATGCCGAAGCGACGGCAATGGCATTTTCGAAAGCCTGGCGGGTCATGATCTGCGAGGGACGAATGTCTTGTCGGACCAATTCGCAGATGCGCTTGCCCGTGGCATAGGCCATTTGCCCGCGCTCGCGGTAGGGCGCCGGGATACTCGCGCAGCCCGGCAGCGACATGCCCAGAGCTTCGGCCAGGGCATTCATCGACAAGGCAGTGCCCATGGTGTTGCAGTGGCCCACCGAAGGCGACGCCGCGGTGGTCATTTCCATGAAGCCTTCGTAGTCGATTTCGCCGGCGGCCATCAGATTGCGTGCGTGCCAGAGTACGGTGCCCGAGCCGATCAGATCGCCCTTGTAGTGACCGTCGAGCATCGGCCCGCCGGACAAGACGATAGCCGGCAGGTCGGTGGTTGCGGCCGCCATCAGGCAGGCCGGGGTCGTCTTGTCGCAACCGGTGGTGAGCACCACGCCGTCCAAGGGATACCCGTGGAGGATTTCCACCAGCCCCAGATAGGCCAGGTTGCGGTCCAGCGCTGCGGTGGGCCGACGCGATTGCTCGGCAATTGGATGCACCGGGAACTCCATGGGAATGCCGCCCGCATCGCGAATACCGGCCTTGACCCGTTGCGCCAGCTCCAGATGATGACGGTTGCAGGGTGTCAGGTCGCTGCCGGTCTGGGCGATACCGATGATCGGGCGTCCCGATTGCAGCTCTTCGCGGGTCATCCCGTAATTCATGTAGCGCTCGACGTACAAGGCCGTCATGTCCGCGTGTGCCGGGTCGTTGAACCACTGTTCGCTGCGCAGGCGGCGTTTGGGCGTGTCACTCATGATTCTTGTCTCTCTTATTGTTGGATGAATCGACAAACCGCATCGGTGTCAGCGTGCGAGCAATCCACGCGCGGCGAGATTACGCAACAGGGCGCTCAAGCCAAACGTCCAGGGAGCGGCTTCACAGCTGTAGGTCACGCGGTTGTGCAGGCTGCCGAGCAATGGGCTGCTGATCCGGACCCGGTCACCCGGTTTATGGGTGAAACCGCTGCCGACGGCGTCTCGGTCTTCGGTCGGGGCAAACAGGGTACCCAGGAACAGCAGGAACCCGTCCGGGTATTGGTGATTGGCGTTGAGTGTCTGGGCCGCCAGGTCCAGCGGATCCCGGCTGATCTGGCTCATGGAGCTCGATCCCCGCATCCGATAACCGTCCTCGCCCAGGACTTCCAGGTCGACCACGCAGGTGCGCACATCGTCCAGGCTGAAGTGCTCATCGAACAGGCGAATGAAAGGGCCGATGGCACAGGACGCATTGTTGTCCTTGGCCTTGCTCAGCAGCAATGCGCTGCGTCCTTCGAAGTCCCGCAGATTGACATCGTTGCCCAAGGTGGTGCCATGGACCTGGCCACGGCTGTTCACCGCCAGCACCACTTCGGGCTCGGGATTGTTCCATTGGGAACCGGGGTGGATACCGATGCAACTGCCGCTACCCACGGCGGCGAGTACCGGGGCCTTGGTGAAGATTTCCGCGTCTGGGCCGATGCCCACTTCCAGATATTGCGACCACATGCCTTGCTCGATCAGCAGGGCTTTCAGGCGCATGGCCTGTTCGGAGCCCGGTACCACCGAGCGCAGGTTGTCGCCGATCACACTGCGTACAGTGGCTCGCACGGCGTCGGCTTTTACCGGATCACCGCCGGCCTGTTCCTCGATCACCCGCTCGATCATGCTGGCGGCGAAGGTCACGCCGGCGGCCTTGATCACTTGCAGATCCAGCGGTGGCAACAACGAAGGCCTGGAAAGATCGGCCTCGGGCCCCGTGTTGGCGAGCAGGGCTTCGACGCTGGCGATGAAGGTGCCCGGCGTTTGCCTCACGGCGGCCAATGGCGATTCTGTTTCCAGCAGATCGCTCAAGGTCGCAAAATGCTCCGACAGATCGAATACGCCGTCATTGCGCAACACGATCGGCGAGGGGCCGGCGATCCGCCCGGGCACCCAGGCACGGCCAATCAGGGTTCCGGCCAGGCCGTCGGCCGGCAATGTATTCTCGGGCGTAAGCAGTAGCGACATGACAGTTCTTCCTGGTCCGTGATGCTTTCACGCTAGGGGCGGCGGACGATAAACTCCAATGAGATATATTCAGTAATCGATAACGAACGGTTATTGCAGGCTCGAGGAGATCTCCATGTCAGATGTATCCTTTTCCAGCTTCTGCGGCTGGCTGAAATTCCGTCATTTGCTGCTGATCGATACCTTGGGCCGTACTTGCAACATGCACCTGGCGGCCCAGCAAATGAACCTCAGCCAGCCGGCTATCAGCAAGATGCTCAAGGAAATCGAGAGCCTGCTCGGCTTTGCGCTGTTCGAGCGGCGACCGCGCAGCATGCCGCCCACGGCGTTGGGCGAACATGTGCTGCGCTATGCGCAGATCGCCTTGAATGACGCGCGCTCGTTCGTCGAGCAGATCAGCAGCCTGCGCGAAGGAGGGCATGGCTACCTCAAGGTCGGCGGTATTTTTGCCGCGACGGCAGTTGCCCTGCCCGAGGCGATTTTGCAGATCAAGGAGCGCTGGCCGTTGTTGTCGATCGAGGTGGTGGAGCAGACCAGTAACCACCTGATGGAGATGCTCGAAGAGAAGAAGCTCGATCTGGCGGTGGCCCGTTTCACCGATCAAAGCCAGCAGCAGCGTTACGACTTCCAGCCCCTGGCCCCGGAACCGTTCTGCATTGTGGTCAACAGCCGCCATCCCCTGGCCGGCGCCGGGCCGACTTCCCTACAGCAGTTGGTGGATCTGCCATGGATTCTCTACCCGGTCGGTACACCCATTCGCGCGCGTATGGAGCTGGCCTTCGCCGAGGCTGGGGTAGGCATGCCACGCAACACCATCGACACCATTTCCATGCAGACATTCCTTCAGGTCCTGCAGCGTGGCCCAATGATCGGGATGCTGCCCAATGCCATGGTCGATCCATTGATCGAGAGCGGCCAACTGATAACCCTCGACACCCCGCTGCACCTGGTGCCCCAGGATTACGGCATTCTCACGCGCAGAGGCGAACCGTTGATGGGCGCGGCGCTGGAGTTTGCACAAATCCTCAAGGACCACGCTCGCCTGGGCGGTGATCCTGCTGTCGGAGCACTGGGAAACGACCATTGATGCGATAACGGAACGTTATCGATTAATCAGAAAATGCCATTGGGAAAGAATCGTTTCACGGTCGTAGAGTGAGCCCCAGCTCCCATCCGATAAAAACAATCAGGCATGTCCACGTGCCCAGGGGTTATCACATGCAAACCGTCTCCGAGCATTTACCTGCCCAGGCGCAAACCGATGAACTCGATTTCGAAGACCGGACCTACCGCAAAGTCGTCTGGCGTATCCTTCCCGTCCTGCTCCTGTGCTACATGGCGGCTTATCTTGACCGGGTGAACATCGGCTTCGCCAAGCTCGACATGCTCAACGAGCTGCAATTCATCAACACCGTGTATGCCTTGGGCGCCAGTATGTTTTTCTGGGGCTATTTCATCTTCGAAGTGCCCAGCAACCTGCTGTTGCATCGCTTCGGCGCGCGGTTCTGGATTGCCCGGATCATGCTCAGTTGGGCGCTGATCTCCATGGCCGTGGCCTACACGGTGCCGCTGGCGGGCCTTTTCCATATCGAATCGAGCACAATGTTCTACGTGCTGCGTTTTCTGTTGGGTGTCTGCGAAGCAGGCTTCTTTCCCGGCGTGATCCTGTACCTCAACTACTGGTTCCCGACCCATCGGCAAAGCCGGGTGATGTCCGGCTTCCTGTTGGCGTTGCCGGTCAGCCTGACACTGGGCGGGATACTCTCCGGTTGGCTGATGAGCAGCATGCAAGGGGTGCAGGGGCTGTCCGGCTGGCAATGGATGCTGCTGATCGAAGGCATCCCTTCGATCATCATGGCCTTCGTGGTGATTGTCTGCCTGGCCGATAACATCGATAAGGCTAAATGGCTCTCCGTTGCGGAAAAAAGCCTGCTCAAAGCCAATCTGCAAACGGACAACCAGGGCAAGGCCAGCCGCTTGAGCGAGGTGTTCCTCAACCCTCGGGTGTGGTTGCTGGTACTGATTCTGTTGACCTTCAACACAGGCTTCTATGGCCTGGCGTTCTGGATGCCCTCGATCATCAAGAGCACCGGGATCACCAACAGCTTGCACATTGGCTTGCTGACCGCGATTCCTTACGCGGTGGCTGTCGTGGCAATGTTGCTCAATGCGCGGCACTCCAACCGCACCGGTGAGCGGCGCCTGCACGCCGCCATTCCGGCTTTCATCGGCGGCATTGGCCTGATTCTCAGCGCTTTCTTCGCCAGCAACTTGGTGTTGTCCGTACTGTTCCTCAGCGTTGCCGCTTCGGGCATCCTCAGCCTGATGCCGATTTTCTGGACCCTGCCAGGGACGCTGTTGTCGGGCGTCGCGGCAGCCGCCGGCATCGGCATGATCAACGCCATCGGCAACCTGTCGGGCTTCACCGGTTCGATGATCACCGCGGTAGCGGAAACCCTCACGGGCAACATCAATAACGGCACCTATGTACTGGCCCTGTGTCTGTTGGTCAGCGGTGGACTGATCCTGGCCATCCCCGCCTCGATGCTAGCCCGAACCCCCAAGCCCGCCGTCACGTCAGCAACACTGGAGGCTGCTTGAATCTGCTCAATAAGCGCGTGTTGGTCACGGCCGCGGGGCAGGGCATTGGCCTGGCCAGCGCCATCGCCTTCGCCCGGGCCGGTGCCGAGGTATTCGCCAGTGATATCGATATTGGTGCGCTGGCGGGCATCGAAGGGGTCACAGCCATGACCCTGGATGTGACGTCTGCCGAGGCCATCGACAGGGCCTGCGAACGAATCGGCGGCCTGGACGTGCTGTTCAACTGTGCCGGTTATGTGCACAGCGGCAACCTGCTGGAGTGCGACGAATCGGCCTGGGCGCGCTCGATAGAGCTCAATGTCACGGCGATGTATCGGACCATCCGTGCATTCCTGCCGGGCATGCTGGCCCGTGGCGGCGGTTCGATCATCAACATGTCGTCGGTGGCGTCGAGCATCAAGGGGGTGCCGAACCGGTTCGCCTACGCGACCAGCAAGGCCGCGGTTATAGGCCTGACGAAGGCTGTCGCCATTGACTTTGTCGGCCAGGGCATTCGCTGCAACGCGATCTGTCCGGGTACGGTGGACTCGCCCTCATTGCGCCAGCGCATTGCTGCCCAGGCCCTGCAGCAGGGCGTCGATGAGCAACAGATCTATCATCAGTTCCTTGAACGCCAACCCATGGGCCGAATTGGCAGTACCGAGGAGATCGCGCAGTTGGCTGTCTACCTGGGCAGCGATGCGTCGACCTACACCACCGGCGCTGTGCATGTCATCGACGGCGGCATGAGCCTCTGAACCGTCTTTACGTTGGGCTTGAGTGAGGAGTATTCGATGAAATTATTGCGCTATGGCGAAAAAGGCGCGGAAAAACCCGGTCTGCTGGATGCCGATAATCGGATCCGCGACCTGTCGGGGCATGTGCCGGACATCGCGGGACACGCCTTGAGCCCGGAGGGGTTGGCAGCGCTGGCCGACCTCGACCCGCGCAACCTGCCAATCGTCGCCGGGCAGCCACGGCTCGGTGCCTGTGTCGGGAGCGTCGGAAAATTCATCTGCATCGGCCTGAACTACGCTGATCATGCGGCCGAGTCGAATATGGACGTGCCGAAGGAGCCGATCATCTTCGGCAAATGGACCAGCGCCATTTGCGGGCCCAACGACGACATCCAGATCCCCCGCGGCTCGCTCAAGACCGACTGGGAAGTGGAGTTGGGCGTCATCATCGGCAGGGGCGGGCGCAACATCGATGAAGCGAACGCGATGGAGCATGTCGCCGGCTATTGCGTCATCAACGATGTATCCGAGCGGGAGTGGCAGTTGGAGCGGGGCGGTACCTGGGACAAAGGCAAGGGCTTCGATACCTTCGGCCCCCTGGGCCCGTGGCTGGTCACCCGGGACGAAATCGGCGATCCCCATAACCTGGACCTCTGGCTGGAAGTCGACGGGCAGCGCTACCAGAACGGCAATACGCGAACGCTGATCTTTAGCGTACCGCAGCTGATCGCCTACCTGAGCCGGTGCATGAGCCTGCAGCCGGGGGACGTGATTTCGACTGGTACACCACCCGGCGTCGGCTTGGGCATCAAACCGCAACCGGTGTTCCTGCGCCCGGGGCAGACCCTACGCCTGGGCATTACGGGGCTGGGGGAGCAACGCCAGGTCACGGTCCAGGCAGAGTAATATCGGACTTTTATCGCGAGCAGGCTCGCACCACAGGGAGTCCGGCTGGCTGCAAGGTCTGTGGCCGGCGCAGATCCCATGTGGGAGCGAGCCTGCTCGCGATGGCGGTAGCCCGGCTAGCTGACGGGCATGGCCGCCTGCTGGAGCTTTCGATGCACCCACTGAGCCTCGTCCTTGAACTCAAGGACCTGCCAATGAATGTGCTCCAATGAGGCATTGTGCCCGACGCTGATCAGAATCGTCTCCGGCAGCGTCTGCTTGAGCAACTGATAGCAGCGCAGCTCGTTGGCCGCATCCAGTGCCGAGCTGCTTTCGTCGAGGAACAGCACCGTCGGGCGGGCCAGCAGGGCCCGGACGAATGCGCAGCGTTGCTGCTCGCCGATGCTGAGGGTCTGGGCCCAGTCTCGCTCCTGGTCCAGTTGATCGCGCAGGTGTTGCAGGCCGACTTGCTCCATCACCCGGTGCAACGCGGCATCTTCTTCGGGCCGTGGCGGGTTGGGATACCAGAGCGCCTCGCGCAGGCAGCCCAGCGGCAGGTAGGGTTTTTGCGACAGGGTCAGCGCCCGCTCCCGGTCATAGCTGCTGGTGCCGCGAGCATGGGGCCATAGCCCGCTGATCGTGCGAAGCAGGGTCGATTTGCCGTAGCCGGACGGCGCACTGATCATCAGGCTGTCGCCGGGCTTGAGCGACAGGTTGAAGCCCTTGAACAATTGCCGGCCGCTCGGCAGCCAGACGTCCAGGTCCTTGATCTCGAGGCCGCTGGCCTGCTGCTCGAGGCGGACCTCGGACTTGATTTCGAGGTGATCCAGGCGTTCCTGGAAACCGTTCAGGCGGTCGATCACCGACTTCCATTCCGACAGTTCCGGAAACACGCTCACCAGGTAGGCGATGGCCGCATGGACTTCGCCGAAGGCTGCGCTGATCTGCGTCAGGCGACCCAAGGGGAACGCGCCGGCAAAGAACTGCGGCGCCATGATGAACATGGGAATGACCGTGGCGCTGCGCAGGTAGAAGGTCGAATAGCCCATGATCAGCTTCTGCTTCTTGACCAGCGCCCAGAAGTTTTCCAGCGCCGCCTCCAGGCGCTGGTTGAAGCGCTCGTTTTCCACCGCTTCGCCGCGGTATTGGGCTACCGAGTCGGCGTTTTCCCGCAGGCGGATGAGAGAGAAGCGAAAATCCGCTTCGCGCCGTTGTTGCATGAAGTTGAGGCCTGGCAATGCGCGCCCCAGCCAGAACGCCAGGCCGGTACCCAGCAGGGCATATACCAGTGCGATCCACACCAGCAGCCCCGGAATGACCACCGACTGATCGTTGAACGGCACGCTGACCAGGTTCGACGCCTGCCAGAGAATATTCAGGAAGGAGAACAGCGACACCACCGACGTCAACAGCCCCAGGCTCAATTTCAGCGACTTGACGATAAACAGGTCGATGTCCTCGGCGATGCGCTGGTCGGGGTTATCGACCTCGGTCTCGCTCAGCTTCAGCTTCTGGTAACGCTGGCTGCCCAGCCATTGGTCGAGCATGTTCCGGGTGGCCCAGCGGCGCCAGCGTATGGTCAGCTTCTGCTGGAAGTGAAACGCGCCCACGGTAAACCCGGCCATGCCGACCTGCAGCAGGATAAATTGCAGGCTGCCGACGAGAAAGCCCTGATAGTCCAGGGCCTGCAACGCGTTGTAGAAATGCAGGTTCCAGAAATTGTTGAGGATGTTGACGCCCACCAGGCACAGGGTCATCAACACTGTGCCCAACAACAGCAACAGGGCCGGGTATTTCTCCTCGGATGTCCAGAACGGCCGCGCGAGACGCCAGAAAGTGCGGAGTGTATGCATGTGGTCCTGGTCGCTGACGACGTTGAGTTTGCAGATGAGGAAGGATAGGATCAGCCAATGCTAATCGTTTGCATTAATTAGGGAAAGGGAGACCCGTCATCGAATTTCCAGAATGGCTCAATCAGGCCTGGCCGCCCATACAGCGGGTGATCCGGCAGGGAGCTGGCGAGCAGCCCTCCGTTGCGTTGAGCCGACTCGCCGACCCTGAGGTCCTGCAACCGCTGCTGGCCCGCTTCGCCCTGCGTTATCCGGGGGTGAACCGCGCCGCCGTGGTGTCGCAATGGTCGATGAACTACATGAGCATCGTCCTGCCAGCGACCCTGGCCTGTGTGTTGACCCGCCAGTGCGCCATCGATTTCTGGGGCGAGGAAGCGCGGTTGCTGCACGATGACGGTCAACCCTCGGCGCTGGGGCTGGCGACCCGACTGCCGGCTTTGGGCCAGGATGAGCGCGCGGCCTACTGGTCGCGGTTGGTTCACGAGCACCTGGCACCGCTGTTCGCGACCCTGGCCGCCGCCGGGGGGCTGGCGCCGAAGATATTGTGGGGCAACATGGTTGCCATCTGGGACGGTGCGTTCGCGCGAATGGACCCCGACCTGTCCCGGGACGGATTCGCCGAGGCGCACCAGTGGCTGGAACCGGTCACGGTGAATGACGGGCGCCTGAAGCTGCGGGGCCTGCAACGCATGGTCGAATCACCCGCGCCGCAGATCTGCCCATGCTTGCCCTTGCGCCGGCATTGCTGCCTGCATTACCAACTGCACGAACCCGTCGAAGGCCAGCCGCCGGTGCTCTGCGAGTCCTGCCCCAAACTGCATCGCCTGCCCCTGGCGGAGCAGGTGAGCTACCTGCATTACATCTATGAAGAGGCGTGAGCCCCGGTAGCAGGGGTAACGCTGATGAGCCTGTGGCGAGGGGATAAATCCCCTCGCCACAGGTTTGTGGTTGTTTTAAACGGACAGCATGGCCGGCGTCTTCATGACAGCCTGGGGCGCAATCTCACTAAGCTGGCCATGCTCGATGCGAATCAACCGGTCAGCCAGGCCGAAGTAGGCATCGTCATGGGAAATGACGATCAGCAGTTTGCCGCGCTCGCGCAGGTCCGGCAGGATCCGGGTGTAGAAAAAGTGCTTGAACACTGGGTCCTGATCCGCCGCCCACTCGTCGAACAGGTAGCACGGGCGATCGTCCAGGTAGGCACTGAGCAGCGCCAGGCGCTTGCGTTGCCCGGTGGACAGCGCCAGTGTCGTCAGCTTGCCTTCCTCGATCTGCACCTTGTGGTCCAGCTGCAGGTGAACCAGGTAATCCTGAGCCTGCTTCACCAGCTGCGGATCATCGCCATCGAACAGGTTCTCGAACAGGCAGAAGTCGGTGAAGATCGCTGAGAAGTGCTGGCGGTAATGGTGGTTATCATTGCTTGAAGACACCTGCTCGTCGAGCATGATGTCGCCGCCTTCCGGTCGGTAGAGGCCTGTCAGCAACAAGGCCAGGGTGGTCTTGCCGCTGCCGTTGCCACCGGTGATGAACACCACCTCGCCGGCATTGAGGGTCAGGTCGATGGGCCCAAGGGTGAAATGCCCGTCTTCGCGCTCGCGGTAGTAGGTATGGCTGACCTGCCGGCACACCAGGCTGCGGACCTGGGTCGGAGAAAGGCTGTCATCCGCCTCGTCGGCGGTCTGCATCTCGCTTTCCAGGGCGCGGATCTTGTTCAGCGCGACGCTGGCCCGGCCCAGGGTCGGCAAGGCGTGCATCAGTTCCGACAGCGGCGTGATCATGTACAGGATCGCCAGGATATAGCCGGTCACCAGGCTGGCGCTCAGGTCGATGAACTGCGGCGCGGCGAACAGCACCACGCCGATCAGCAGGTAGAACACCGCGTTGCCCCAGTTCAGCACCAGGGCATAGATGCTCATACCCCGTACAAAGTCCCGGCGGTACTGCTGGCTCACCGGTATCAGCAGGCGGGTGAAGAAGTGCTGCCGGCGCGGGTGGTTGAGTTGCAGCTCCTTGCTGCCATCGGTGAGCAGGCGGTACTGGTCGAACAACTGGTCTTTGAGCTCCCGCGCACGGGAGATCGAGCTCAAGGCCCGACGCTGCGGCCAGTTGAAACTGAGGCTGCCCAGCACAATCAGTAACAACGTCAGGCCCAGCAGCGGCAGGCTCAGCCAGCCCAGATAGGCCAGGCAGGCGGCGATGATTCCGGCGTTGACCAACAGGATCGGCACCAGCTCCACGGCCTGACTGATGGTCTGGGTATCGTCGGTCAGCATCGCCAGCAGGCGGTGCTTGCCCAGGCGTTGCAACTGCGCATAGGGCGTGTCGATCAGCTTGGCGCTCAGGTGCAGACGCATGTCGTGGACCGCCGCCTGACCCAGGCGCAACAGGCTGACGTCGGAGATCACCCGGGATATCGCCACCAGCACCACCAGCCCACCGAAGTACAGGCCGTCCATCGGACGCAACCGATCGAACACCGCCAGGCTGTGGTTGATGTTGGCGATCAGCCCGGCCGCCGCGAGGCCGCAGATCAGGCCCGTCAGGGTCGCCACCAGCAGTGCGCGCCATGAGCGTTTAGCCATGAGTAACAACAGATCCATTTCAAACCACTCCGTGCGTAGCCAATGCCTCGAGACGCGCCGCCAATTGTTGGTGCAGGGCGCCTTGCTCGAGAATAGTGAGGTGCTGCGCCTGGATGACCTCGCGGGTCAGCGGCCCGCTGCTCAGGCGTTCCCAATGCGGGTCGACGAACTCGGCCTGGGCCAGGGTGTCGCTGGCCCACCAGACATGAACCGGGCAGCTTAGCTGCGCCGGCTTGAAGCTGGCTAGCAGGTGCTGTGTGTGCTGCTGATAGCGTAGTCGCGTTTGCAGGTGTTCCCAACTGTCGCCGTCGAGTTGCAGGCCTTGTTGGCGGGCCCACTGCACCAGTTCCGCCAGGCGTTTCGCTGGGGGCAGGGCGCCCAGTTGCTCGGTCAGCGCGGCCATGACCGGTGGCGGCAATTGACGCATCAGCGCCTGGCTGTCCAGGGTCAACGCCTGCGCAGCCGACTCCAGCAGCGTCTCGACACTATCTTCCGGTGCCTGATGCTGGTACTGCGAGTCGATGATGCCGAGAAAGGCCACTTGCTCGCCCTGGCTTTGCAGGCGGGCGGCCGCGGCAATCGCCAGCAGTCCACCGAGGGAGAAGCCCAGCAGGTGATAGGGGCCTTGGGGTTGCTGTTGGCGCAGGTGCTCGACGTAGAGCGCGGCGAGACTTTCGATATCACCGTCCAGCGTGGTGCTGTCCTCGGCCAGGTAGGCTGCCTGCAAACCCCAGAGGTTCCAGGATTGCAGCGGGGCCAGCAGCGTGCGGTAGTCCTGCACATGACCGGTGGACGGGTGAAAGCAGAACAGATTGGCGGCCTCGGCATTGGGCGCGGACAGCCTGACCAGGGGCGAGAGCTTGAGCTCGGCCTGCACCAGCGCCGCAAAGGCCAAGACGCTGGGGGCGTTGAACACCGCATTGACCGTCACCGGTGCCGACAGCGCGGTCTGCAGGCGACTGGCAAGCGTCACCGCCGCCAGGGAGTGGCCGCCCAGTTCGAAGAAGTCATCGTCGATGCCCACTCGTTCCAGGCCCAGCACTTGCGCCCAGACGTCGGCGAGCAGGGCTTCCAGCGGTGTGCGTGGCAAGGCACTGCCGACCGTATCGAGCACCTTGTCCGCCCATTGCTGCAAGGTCTTGCGGTCGAGCTTGCCGTTACCCATCAGCGGTAGAGCCTCGACGATCCGCAGGGTCGGTAGCATGTAGTCCGGCAGGCAATCCTGGGCCTGGCCATGCAGCCGGGCGACGCTGGTCGAGTGCCCGGGTGTCAGGGTCATGAAGGCGAACAGTTGCTGGCCGAGTTCACCCCGAGGGATGCACTCCACGGCGGCCTGGGCCACACCGGGCAGGCCGGTCAGTTGCGCTTGTATCTCGTCGAGTTCCACGCGGAAACCGCGAATCTTCACCTGGCGGTCCGCACGCCCGGTGATTTCCAGGCTGCCATCAGGAAGATAACGGCCCATGTCGCCGGTGCGATACAGGCGCTCGCCGGGCCGTTGGGCCAGTTCGATAAAGCGATCGACGCTTTGTTGCGCGTCCAGATAACCCCGCGCCAGTTGCGGACCACCGATGTACAACTCGGCGCTTTGGCCGGGAGCGGCCAGGGCCTGTTGGTCGTCGAGCAGGTACAAACGCATGCCGTCGAGACGGTCGCTGAGGGGCAGGCGACGATAATCCACCGCCGGTTCGACCGCGTGCATCACCACCCCGACCGTGGTTTCGGTGGGGCCATAATGGTTGAAGATCATCAGCGCCGGCGCGTGACTGCGAATGTTCTGCAACAGGCGCCGCGAGCAGGTTTCACCGCCGAGGATCAATTGCTTGCGCGGCAGCACGGCAGCGCTTTGGGCGTGGATCAACCAGGCGTCGAGCAGCGACGGCACGATCTTCAGGTGATCGATCGGGTTTTGCGCCTGCCACGCAGCCCACGCTTGGGCGTCCATGGCGGTTTCCTTGTCCAGCAGGTGCAATTCGCCGCCGCTGAGCAGCGCCGGGAACAGCAGGGTGTAGCCCAGGTCCGCCGCCAGCGACGTGACTACCGCGCTGCGCTCACCCGCCGCCAGTTCCAAGCGTCGGGAGACACTGGCGACATAACTGCCAAGCTGCCGGTGTTCGACGATGACGCCTTTGGGCGTGCCGGTGCTGCCCGAGGTGAACAGCACGTAGGCCGCGTCCTCGGGCTGGATAGTGACGTCCGGTGCGTTGGTCGGCCCTTGCTGCCAGGCGGCTTCATCACGTAGGTCGAGGCTGCCCACGGACGGCAGGGCGGGGGCGCCGCCGGCCGCGCCGCTGAGAACGAAGGTCGGCTGCGCCTGTTGCAGGATCGCCAGGGAGCGTTGCGCGGGCTGCTGCACGTCCAGCGGGATGAACGCTGCGCCGCTCTTGAGCACGCCCAGCATCGCCAGCACCATCTGTACCGAGCGATCCAGGTACAACGCCACGCGGTCCTCGCGGCCGACACCTTGGGCGCGCAGGTAATGGGCCAGTTGATTGCTGCGGGCGTCCAGTTCGGCATAGCTCAAGTGCCCGTTGTGGTCGCGCAGGGCCAGGTGCCCAGGGAACAGCGCGGCACATTCGCTGAAACGCGCCGGCACGCTGGCAAACGCTGGCGGCACGTCGCGCGGTGCGTGCAGGGCGGCCAGCGTTGCCGCGAAGCCCGGCGCCTGCAATGACAGTTCCGACAGCGGTTTGCCCGGGTTGGCCAGTGCATCGAGCAGCAGCGATTGCAACTGTTCCAGCAGCGTCGTGGCGGCTTGTTCGCTGTAGCGGCTCGGCGGATGAGACAGGTTCAGGCGATAGTCGCCGCCGAGGGTTTCGGCCACCAGCAGCAGCTCCATGCCCGACGGGATGGCTTGGAGGTCCCGCACGGTAAGCGTCGATGCGGCGCTGCCCAGAAGGCCAAGTGGCCCAGGCAGGTGCGCGCCCCATTGGAAGCCGTAATGCGAAGCCTCGACCGTCTGCGCAGTGCCGGCGCCGCAATACTCTTGCCATTCGGTGGCGTGTTCGCAGAGCGTCTGCAGGTTCGCCAGCGCCTGGGCAAACGAATGCTCGGGAGCCGCTTCCCAGCGCAAGGGCAGGGGCTTGGCGAACAGGCCCCAGCAGTCGGCGAGTTCTTCGTAGTCGTCGCGGCAGTCGTGCACCCAGTTCAGGGTCAACGCCGGGCTGTCGCCGCTGCTCAAGCGCTGCAACAGCACACCCCAGGCGGCCATCAGCACCTGCTCGGGGGAGGCCCCTTGACGCTGGCAAAAACTGTCCAGGGCCATGCCCAATTGCGGGGTGGCGATCAGGCGGGTGGTCACCGGTGCATCGGCGCGATCGGTGCGTACCTGGCGGTAGAGCAATTCACCCGTGGCCGAATCGTCCAGCGCCTGGGTAGCCCAGAAGCGCCGGCCATGCTCGGCATCTTCATCGGTTTGCAATTCGTAGAGCCAGGCGCTGTATTGGGTATAGGTCATGGCGTCGTCTTCGAACGACGGGGCCTCCACCGACGCCAGTGCCTGTGCCAGACGCAGCAAGGTCCCGCGGTCCGCGCTCAGCGCGGGCAGTTGCAACACGACCCGGTGCCGGTCGGCATCCACCGATTGCACATCGACGCCGATCCCATCGGCGGCGCTGGTGGAAGACTCAATGACTTGCAACGGCGTCAGCAATCCCGGCTCCGGCCGTACCCGCAGACGCAGGGCCTCGTGGCAAGCGCTCAACGCGGCGAGCCGTTGTTGCAGGCGCTCCAGCGTCAACGCACCGCGAATCTCCAGCTCCAGCCGCACCGGTGGCAACCCGCCCAGCCACTGGCTGCGCTGCTGTGGCGAGAGGGCGAAGGCTTCTTCACGCTTTTCGTAAGCGGTCATGCCAGCACCTCCGCCACCGGCAACGCCTGCGCTTCAGGCGAATGCCCGGTCAGCTCTTCGCGGCGCATCATCTGGCCCATGGCGACGCAAATCTTGCGCTCGCCTTCAAAGGGGTCCCGGGCGTGGGCCACCAGCATGTTGTCGAGCATCACCATGTCACCCTTTTGCCAGGTAAATCGCACGGCGCAGTCTTCGTACGCCGCACCGATCACCTCCATCACTGCATCTTCGATCACGCTGCCATCGCCGTAGTAAACGTTGCGCGGCAGGTGCTCCGGGCCGAACAGATCGATCAGGTTGCTACGCACTTCAGGCTCCAGGCAGGCGGTGTGGTGCAGTTGCACCTGGTTGAAGAACGACAGTTCGCCGGTCTCGGGATGCTCGACAATCGCCGGGCAGTGCTGGGCGATACGCAGGTTATCGGCCCCCAGCCATTCCCAACGCATGCCCGACGCCTGGCATTGGCGCTCCACTTCCTCGCGTTGTTCGGTCTTGAAGAAGTCTTGCCAGCGCACGTCCAGCTTGTCGGTAAAGTGCCGTACATAGAGCAGGCCGTGGGTTTTCAGGCGGGTGACGATGTCGTCCGGCAACCGTGCCAGTACCTGCCGGCAATCGACGATGGGCGTGCAGCCGCCCACGGGGGACGGTGTTTCGCAATAGAACCACTGCTTGCGCGGCCACTGCGGCAGGTGCGAGCTCTCGTTGTGGAAGAGAATCATGTGTTGTTCCGGGTACGGCGTGGAGTGGTAGATGTTCTTGCCGGAGGTGTTTTTCGGCAGGTCGCCGTAGGTCCCGTAGAGGTCCGGTTCGATGGCCTGGGCGAACTGTTCGAACGCGGCGGCGTCCGGCAGGTTGAAACCGCGGAACAACAGGCCGCCGTGGGTGCGCAATTGCTGGTTGATCCATTCCCGGGCTTGCAGTGCCCAGTGCACCGGATCCAGGTCGCCCAGCAACGGCTCGATCACCAATGGCAGGGGTTGCCCGGCGATGAGGCTGCGGCTGCGCACCTGTTCGTGGGCCAGCTGGCTGACGGCGGTGGCGCGGGTCTGCTTGAGCTTGCTCAGCTTGGAAAGCTTGCGGGCGTTGCGGGTCGTGGCGTCGTCGGCGGGCGCGTCGGCCAGGACGCTGCCCTGGCTGTCCTCGAGGCGCCAGGACCATTGGTCCAGCGCCTGTCCGGAGGCTGAGGCAATCTGCTCGACCAGGCTTGCGAAGCCTTGCTCGAAACGCTGGACGGTCGCCGCCTGCAACACGCTGGTGCGGTACACCCAGCGCACGTTCAGGCCTTGCTCTTCGTCTTCCTCGACAAATACCGCCAGGTCGAACTTGCTGCTCTCCTGGCGCGCTACCAGGTGTTCTACCGCAAGGTCCTGCAGGTTGGCGTTGCCACTCGGCGTGTTCTGCATGACGAACAGCACCTGGACCAACGGATTCACCCCTGGCGTGCGTGGCGGTTGCAGTTCCTCCACCAGCTTGTCGAACGGCACTTGCTGATGCTGGAAGGCTGACAGGCAATCTTCACGCAAGCGTTGCAGGCGAGCGTCGAAGCTGTAGCCTTCGGTCAGGCGTGCGCGGATCGGCAGCACGTTGACGAAGAAACCGATCAGGTGTTCCAGGGCTGGGTGTTCGCGGTTGGCCAGGTCGGTGCCGACGATGAAATCGCTGGCCCCGGTGGCGCGCTGCAGCAGGCTGTTGAAGGCGTTGAGCAGGACCATGAACAGCGTCGCCCGGTGCTCTTGCGCATACGCCTTGAGCACTTGGGTCTGGGCTGGGGTGAAGCGTTGCTCCAGCGCCGCGCCCTGATAGTCGGGACGCGCTGGACGCGGGTAATCCAAGGGCAGCGGGATCAGCGTCGGCGCGCCGTCCAGTTGCCGACGCCAGTAGTCGATGGCTCGTGCCAGCAGACGCTGTTGCGCCTCGCTGCGTTGCCAGTGGGCATAGTCGGCGTACTGGATCGGCAGCACCGGCAGGGCCGGCGTCGAACCGTTGGTGTACGCCTGATAGCCGACGATCAGCTCCTGGACAAGGATGCCCATGGACCAGGCGTCAGTGGCGATGTGATGCAGTACCAACTGCAACACATGATCATCCGTGCCCATTCGCAGCAGGTTGGCGCGCAGCATCGGCGCCAGTTGCAAGTCGAACGGGGTGCCGGCCTGCGCGTCGATCAGGCGTTGCAGGGTGCGTGCCTGCGCCTCGCCGGCCAGCTGACCCAGCTCGGTCGGCGTCAGGTCGACCCGCGGTGCCGGGCTGATCACCTGGCAGGGCTGGTCACCGTTGAGGTGGAAGGCGGTGCGCAACGACTCATGACGCTCCAGCACAGCCTGCAATGCTGCTTGCAATGCCGGAATGTCCAGCGCTCCGCGCAACCTGACCACGGTACTCATGTTATAGGCGGCGCTCGGGCCTTCGAAGCGATCGAGGAACCACAAGCGCTGCTGGGCGTAGGACAACGGCAGCGGCTGGTGACGTGGCGCCAGGGCGATTTCGTTGTCGCCCTCGGACACGACCTGGGTGTCGCGCTGCTGATCGACCGCTGCGGCCAGTTGCTCCAGGGTGCCGTGTTCGAACAGCGTGCGCAGCGGCAGGCTGACATTCAGGCGCCGACGGATCCTCGACAACACTTGGGTGGCCAGCAGCGAGTGGCCGCCGATGGCGAAGAAGTCATCGTGCACACCGACGCTGTCCAGGCCGAGGATCTCCTGCCAGAGTCCCGCCAATACCCGCTCGGTGGCGGTGCGCGGTGCCACGCACGGCTCATCGGCGGTCTCGGCCCGGGGCACGCCGCTGGCGGCGAGGGCACGGCGGTCGACCTTGCCGTTGTCGTTCAGCGGCAATTGTTCCAGCGCCAGCCAGCGGGCCGGGACCATGTAGTTCGCCAGTTGCGTGCCCAGGTAAGCGCTCAACACCTGTTGCGCGGATTCACCGTCCAGGTTGGCAGCGCTGTCGAGCACGTACCAGGCGACCAATTGCAAGGCACCCCGGGCGTCGGGCAGCGCCAGGACGGCGGCGCTGTCCACCGCCGGGTGCTGCATCAGGCGGTTTTCGATCTCGCCCAGTTCGATACGGTGACCACGGATCTTCACTTGCTGGTCGCGACGGCCGAGGTATTCGATCACGCCATCGGCGCGCATCCGGCCGATGTCACCGCTGCGGTACAGGCGCGCATCCGCCTGGAACGGGTGCGGAACAAAGGCTTCGCGGGTGCGCTGCGGGTCACGCAGGTAACCGCGACCCACGCCGACGCCACCGATGCACAACTCACCGGGAACGCCGATGGGCACCATGCGCAGGTCCGAATCCAGCACGAACACCTGGTTGTTGGCGGTCGGCTTGCCGATGGGCATGTGCAGGCAGTCGTCGGTCGGCGCTTCGGTGATCGGGTAGAAGGCAACGTCATCCGAGCATTCCGCCGGACCGTAGGCATTCATCAACGGGATGGCCGGGAAGCGCGCGAACCAATCCCGCACCAGGGCCGGCGGCAGTGCCTCGCCGGTGGGCAGCAACCAGCGCAGGCTCGCCAGGTCGTGATGCGCCTGACGCTCCTGGAGCATGCCACGGATCAGCGCCGGCACGGTTTCCAGCAGCGTCAGCCCATGTTCCTGGACCGCGTCGAGCAAGGCCACCGGGTCGTGGGCCTGGGCATCGGGAAGGATATGCACGGTGGCGCCGAACAGTGGCGCGGCGAGGAACTGCCACACGCTGATGTCGAACGCCGCGGACGCCGTCTGGGCAATCCGGTCGTGCTCACCCAGGCCCAGGCTCGGCACCTTGCCGAACATGTTGTTGAGCATCCCCCGTTGTTCGACCATGACCCCTTTCGGCGTGCCGGTGGAACCCGAGGTGAAGATCACGTAGGCCAGTTGGTCAGGGTTATGCGAATACGTAACCGGTGTTTGTTCGCCGCCTTGCCAGAGCGCTTGGGCGATCAGGCAGGTGGGTTGCCGGTGCATCTGCGGCAGAACGTTGTCCAGCGTCGCTGTCGCGTGCTCGCAGACCAGCAGCAGCGGGGCTTCGCCGAGGTTCAGCAGTTCCGCCAGGCGAGCGGGCGGTTGCTGGATGTCCAGGGCCTGGAATGCGGCGCCGACCTTGAGCGTGGCGATCATCATCGTCAGCAGGGCCAGGCCACGCTCGGCAAACAGCGCCACCAGGGTTTCCGGACCGGCGCCGGACGCTTGCAGCCCATGGGCGATGGCGTTGGCGCGGCGGTCCAGTTCGGCGTAGGTCAGCGACTGCCCCTGGCAGACTGCGGCAAGGTGTTGCGCACGGCGCTGCACCTGCTCGGCGAACAGCGCCGCATAGCCGCGCTCCAGCGGGAAGTCCACGGCGCTGCGGTTGCACTCGATCTGCAACTGCTGGCGCTCCGTTTCGGGGAGCATGTGCAGGCTGCCCAGCGGCGCTTGTGGCTGGTCGAGCATGCTCGACAGCAGTTGCACCAAATGGCCGAGCATGCGCTGCACGGTGTCGGTGCTGAAGCGCTGGCTGTCATAGGACAGGCGGATGCCCAGGCGGTCGCCGGGGTACAGCACCACCGTCATCGGGAAGTTGGTGTGCACCCGGTCTTCGTAGATGTCGATGCTGAAGGCGTCCAGTTGCACGCTGCTGATGTCCAGCGGGGCGTTCTCGAACACCACCAGGCTGTCGAACAACTGCTGGCCACGGGGTACTTCGCTGCAACGCTGGATGTCCACCAACGATGCGCTTTCATGCTCGCGCAGCTGTGCGTTGTGTGACAGCAGCGCTTGCAGCCAGTCGGCGACCGGCGCTTGCGGATCGACATCGACCCGCAGCGGCAGGCTGTTGATGAACAGCCCGACCATTTCCTCGACGCCGGCCAGATCGGTCGGGCGACCGGCCACGGAGACGCCGAACAGCACGTCGCGGTTGCCGCTGTAGCGCGACAGCAGCAATGCCCAGGCGCCCTGGATCCAGGTGTTCGGCGTCAGTTGGTATTGCTGGCACAGCTGCTGCAAACGCTGGGTCTGGGCGATGCTCAGCGTCTGGTCGAAATCGCCGACTTGCTCCGGCGCCTGCTCGGGACGGGCGACAGGGCTGTCCACGTGCAGCGGCGTCGGCTCGCTGAAGCCGGCCATTTCCGCTTGCCAGAAGGCGTGCGCGGCGGCCATGTCATGACGCTCCAGCCAGCTCATGTAGCCGCGGAACGAACGCAGGCGCGGACGAGCCACGGGCTCCTGGCGCACGAGGGCCTGGTAGATCGCCAGCAGGTCTTCCATCAACAGGCCGAAGCACCAGGCGTCGGTGAGGATGTGGTGGAAGCTGCGCACCACGGCGAAGCGGCGCTCATCGAGTTGGAACACCCGCAAATGGGTCAACGGCGCACAGGCCATGTCGAAGCCTTGCAGGCGTTGCGCTTCCAGGGCCTGGTCCATCGCCAGGCGCTGTTGTTCTTCATCGAGATGGCGCAGGTCCTGCCAGTCGAAGGCCCGATGGGTTTGCCGGTAGACGCATTGCAATGGCTCGTGGTCTTCCTGCCACCAGAACGCAGTGCGCATCATCGGGTGCCGTTGCAGGAACAACTGCCAGGCCGCTTCCATGGCCGGGCGTTGCAACACGCCGTCCCAGCTGTAGCGTTGCTGCATCAGGTAGATACCGCTGTGGGGTTGCAGCAGAGTGTGCAGGAGCATGCCCTGTTGCATCGACGACAACGGGTAGACGTCTTCGATGTTCGACCAGTCCAGAGGCTCGGCCGCCAAGGTCGCCGCTTGCTTGTGGCACAGCGGGAAGGCCTGGCTGGCGGGGCGCAGGTCGGCTGCGCTGTGCAGCCCGGCGAGTTCGACCAGGCGCTGCATGAGCCGTGGTGCCCAACTGGCGGCCAGGGCGCCCTGGCTGCGCAGGTGCAGGCAGTCGTCCTGCCACCAGGCATCGAGTGTCAGCGGGCAGGCCGACGCCGCCAATGGGTTTGCCGCTTCGACCCCGGTGAGGATGCCGTGCTCCTCGCGATGGCTGTCAAGGTTGCCCAACCAGCGAATGGCGACCGCTGCCGCCGGCAGGTCGCGCAGGGGCTCTTGCAGGTAAGTGTTGTCCGACAGATAACGCAGGGCGCCGTAGTCAACACCGTGTTGCGGGTAAGCGCGCATCTGCGCAACCAGGGCCTGCACCCGTTGCAGCAGGCTGTCGCCTTCGGTCTGGAGGAAGTACGGCACGGCCAGATCCAGAGGGCCGAGGATACGTGCCGGTTCGAGGTCGGCTACGGCGATGGGGGCATCGACGGGCAAGCGCTCGGTGGTGGGACGTGTGCCTTGAACCTCCAGTGCAATCAGACCGTCGCCGCACAGCGCCCGGCCTTGTTCGACCACGGCAGCGGCCAGCAGGTTGTTCCAGTCCAGCTGCAGCACCTCGGCCACACGTTTGAGTTCACTGGAGGTGGTGGCTGGCAGGGCTTGCTCGACCACGCTGGTGGGTTGCTCGCTTTCCGGCAGTTGCAGCGGCTCTATCCCGGCGTATTGCAGCCAGTGTTCCCAGGCATCATCCAGGGCGTCGCTTTGTGCATGGGCCTGCTGATGTCGCGTCCATTGGCTGAAATCGCCGCCGGCATAGGACAGGCGGACCGGCCGGTGATACGTCAGTTGTGCCAGCGCCAGGTTGAGGTCGGCAAGCAACAGCGACCAGGACGCCTCGTCCACGCACAGGGGGTGAGCGGCCAACAGCAGGGACGGCTTGCCATCCACGTCCAGCAGGCAGGCGTGCAAGGTCTGGCCGGCGTCGAGTTCAAGCGCGTCGACACCGGCCTGGGCCAGGGCTTGCAAGTGCACCGGGTCGCACACGGTCAGTTTCTCGTGGCTGATCACCGCTGCCTTGGCCGCGCCCAGTACCCGTTGCTGCCATTGCCCGTCGGGCAACGCGTTCAGAGCCAGGCGCAAGGCCTGGTGATGTTGTTGCAAGGCGCTGATCGCTTGGCCCAGCAAGTTGCTGTCGATGGCCTGGGCCAGCGCCACACAGCGCCAGGTGGCCGCGAGCGGGCCCTGTTGCAGCCGCGCCCGTTGGCCGGCGCCCAGTGGCAGCTCGTAGCCATCGGCAAGGTTTTGCGCCACTCCCTGGCCGGCATCGGCACCCAGGACCCGGGCGATGTCGGCGATGGTGCGGTTCTCGAACAACTGCCGAGGCGTGAGCTTGAGCCCTTGCTGGTTGGCGCGGGCGATGATCTGCAAGTTGATGATCGAGTCGCCGCCCAGGGCGAAGAAGTTGTCGTGTACGCCAACCCGCTCCAGCTTGAGCACGTCCTGCCAGATCTCGGCCAGCAGGGTCTCGACTTCATTGCGTGGGGCGACGTGGCTGGCGCTGTCATCGGTGGGTTTTTGCGGGGTCGGCAAACGCTGGACGTCGACTTTGCCATTGCGGGTGAGGGGCAGTTCATCCAGGGTGATGAAATGCGCCGGCACCATGTAATCCGGTACGCGGGCGCTGAGGTCATTGCGCAGCTTGGCGGGGGAAATCGATTGGCTGGCCACCAGCCAGGCCACCAGGCGTGGGCTGCCGTCCAGCTCCACGACGCGCACCAGTGCCTGCTCGATCAGCGGTGACAGGCGCTTGATCTGCGCCTCGACTTCGCCCAGTTCCAGGCGGTTGCCACGGATCTTCACCTGGCTGTCGACGCGGCCAAGGAACGCGATCTGACCGTCGACTTGCCAGCGCACGCGGTCGCCGGTGCGGTACCAGCGTTGGTCGTTGGCATCGAGATGGAAGCGTTCGGCGGTGAGGTCGTCCCGGTGCAGGTAACCCCGGGCCAGGGCGCCGCTGATCAGCAGTTCACCGGACACGCCGATGGCCGCCAGGCGACCGTTGCCATCGACCACCTGCAGTTGACGGTTCGGCAGCGGCCGGCCGAGGGCGATGCTGCGCAGGCCTGCCGGCAGTTCGGTCGCGATGGCGCCGACGGTCGCTTCGCTCGGGCCATAGTGGTTGAACACCTTCAAGTCCGGTGCCAGACGGTTCACTTGCTCCAGCAGCGCCGGGCTGAGGGCGTCGCCACCGAACACCAGCAGCGCGCGCGGCAGCAGGCGCGCATCGGGCAGCGCCTGCAACAGGCCGGCGAGGTGGCTTGGGGTGATTTTCAGTACATCCACCGGATGCTGGTCGAAGAGTTCGGCCAGGGCCAGTGGGCTGAAACCGCTGTCTTCATCCACCAGCAACAGGCTGGCGCCGCTGCACAGCGCACCGAACAGCTGGGTATGGCCGAGGTCGGCGGCGATGCTCGACAGCAAGCCGTAGCGGGCGGCCGCCGGCGGGTTGAGCACGGCTTGTACCGCCGTCAGGTAGTCGACGATGGACCGGTGCTCGACCACCACACCCTTGGGCGTGCCAGTGGAGCCCGAGGTGTAGATCACATAGGCGGCATCGCTCGGGCTGTGGGCCACGACGGGTGGTGTGTCCGGCTGGGCGGCGATGGCCTGGGCCTGTTCGGTCAGCCACAGCGCCGGCGTGTGCTCGGCCAGGCCCTTGAGCAGCGGCGAAGGGCTGGCGCCGATCAGCAGCGCGGCGCGGCTGTCCATCAGCACGTCGACCAGGCGGCCGGCGGGCTGCTTGATGTCCAGTGGCAGGTACGCCGCGCCGGCCTTGAGAGTGGCGAGCAGGGCAACGACGAAATCGGCGCTGCGTTCCATGGCCAGGGCGACCACGCTGTCGTGGCCGATGCCTTGGGCGTGCAGGTAGTGGCTGAGGCGGTTGGCCTGTCGATCGAGTTCACGGTAGGTCAGCGCCACTTGGCGATCGCGTACCGCCAGTTGCTCGGGATAGGCGGCCACTTGCTGTTCGAAACGCTGGTGCAGGCCGTCCTGGGGTACCGGCAGTTGCGCGCCAAGCCCCTGTACCATCAATTGCTGGCGTTCTTCCGCGCTCAGCCATTCCAGTTCGTTGACCCGGCACCGGGCTTGCGCGGTCATCGCCAACAGGATCGAGCGTAGCTGTGCGGACAGCACCGCGACCTCGGCGTCGCTGAAGCGGCTGCGGTCGTAGCTGATCAGATAATGCAACTGTTTGTCCGGCATCACGATCAGCGACAGCGGGAAGTGGTTACGGCCCTGGGTCAGGGTGATGCCGTCGGCTTGCTGTTCGCTGGCCGGGGCGCTGAAACTCAAGCCGCCGGTGTCCTGATTCAGCGCATCGGTGACCGGGAAATTCTCGAACACCAGGATCGAATCGAACAGCGCCTGTTCGGCGGCAATGCGCGTCATCGACTTGAGTTTGCCCAGCGGCAGGTAGGCGTGGTGGCGCAGGTCGCTGTTGGCGTGCTGCAACTGCTGCAGCCAATCCACCAGTGTCGGGCTGTCGGCCCACTGTACCCGCAGCGGCAGGGTGTTGATGAACAGCCCGACGGTGCTGTCGACCGCCGCCAGGTTCTCCGGGCGGCCGGCGACGGTGACGCCGTAGACCACGTCATCACGCCCGGCGTGCTGGCCCAGCAGCAACGCCCAGGCGCCCTGGATCAGGGTGTTGATGGTCAGGTCGTGGCGGCGAGCGAACTGCGACAGCTGCTCGGTTTCGCTGGCATCCAGCCGGCTTTCCCGCTCGGCGAAAGGCGCTCCGGCAGGCGCGGCCTCGCGTACGGCGAAGTTGGGCAGCGGGGTCGGTTCGCTCAGGTCCTGCAACTGCTCGCGCCAGAAGCCTTCGGTAGCCGCCATGTCCTGCTCCGCCAGCCAGGCGATGTAGTCGCGGTAGGCACGGGTCGGTGGCAGGTGGGCGGGGCGGCCATGGGCTTGCTCGTAGTAGAGCGCCAACCATTCCTGCACCGCGATGCCGACGCTCCAGCCGTCCATGAGGATGTGATGGAAGGTCCAGATCAGGTGCCAGCGCTCGGGGGCCAGGCGCACCAGGCAGACGCGCATCAGCGGCGATTCATTCAACTCCAGGGGTTGTGCCCGTTGCTCCAGGCCCAATTTTTCCAGGTCGGCCTGTGGGTCGGTACGGTCCTGCCAGTCCAGTTCGGTCAGGGGCAGGTCGACGTCCTGCTGCACCACCTGATAGGCATCGTCCAGCTCTTCCCAGAGAAACGCGCTGCGCAGCACGGCGTGGCGCTGCATCAGCGCCTGCCAGGCGCCGCGAAAGGCATTGAGTTGCAGCGGGCCGTTCATTTCCAGGCTCAATTGCTGGTAGTACACCCGCGAATCCGGTTCAAAGACACTGTGGAACAGCAGGCCGTGCTGGGTCGGCGAAAGGGAGTAGATGTCTTCGATGTTGTTCATGCTTGCTTGGTCCATTTCAAAGGCTTGAAAACAGTGAGTGTCGGGCTGACGCCGCGGTGGTCGGGTGATGACCCCGCGGCGGCTGCGCCACTCACTGGCTTTGGGAGTTCGGTTTGGTCTTGAGCTTGCCCAGCAGTTTGTCCAGGGACTTCTGGTTCAGCGCCTTGGCGAGCGGGAAGTCCGAGGGCATCAGCGCGCCGGCCTGCGGATCGAGGCAGTGCTCGACCAGTGCTTGCAGGTGCTCCAGCAGACGAGCGGGCAAGCGGCTGTCGACCTCCGGCGTGACGCTGTGCCATTCGACACGCAACACGCCGTCCTCCAGCCACGCCACCACTTCGCGAGCGTGGGTCACCCGGTTTGCCGGCGACACGTCCACCGGTGGGGTCAGGCTGCTGGCGCGCAACCAACCCTCGGGCGTCTGCTCGTGTCCCAGATAATTGAACAGCACGTCGCCGTGGCTTGCCGCCAACTGACCGCGTTGACGCAGCAAGCCGTAGCCAAGGCCCTGGCCCGGCACTGCACGCAAGGCTTCCTTGGCGTTGCGCACCTGGTCGCCTCGGGCGCCACTGGCGTTGACGCGCAGTGGGAACAGCGTGGTGAACCAGCCGACCGTGCGGCTGACGTCCAGGCCATCGAAAGGCGCATCGCGGCCGTGGCGCTCCAGGTCCACGACGATGTCGCTGCGACGTTCGGTTTCCGCCAGGGTCGCGGCGAGGGCGGCGATCAGCAGTTCTTCCGGTTGCGTGCGGTACGCTGCGTGGGACTCGGTCAGCCATTGGTGGGTGCGGGTCGCCTCCCAACGGGTCGACAGAGTCCGGCGCTCGGCCACCGTGGCAACTGGCGGCCGGTTTACGCTGATCTGAGTGCTCCAGTAGCGCTGTTCGCCCGCGACCTTGGCGGCGTGGGCATGCAGGTGCTCGGCCCATTGGCGGTAAGAGGTGGTTTTCGCCGGCAAGGTGGTTTGTTCGTCGCGCTCCAGCCCTGAATACAGCTGTTGGAAATCCTCCAGCAGCGGCGTCCAGGACACCGCATCCACCACCAGGTGATGAGCCACCAGATACAGGCGCTGGGGTTCACCTTCCAGCAGGGCTGCGGCAAACAGAGGACCGTGTTGCAGGTCCAGGCTTTGCGCGACCTGCAGCAGTTGGTCCGGGTGCTCGCAGCAAGTCAGTTGCGCCGGCGCCACCGGGGCGATCCGGGCCTGCCACTGTCCATCGACCTCGGCGAAGCGCAAGCGCAGGGCGTCGTGGTGCGCGACCAGGCGATCCAACACCGCCTGCACGATTGTTGGCTCAAGACGCCGGTCGCTGTCGGCCAATACGGACTGGTTCCAGTGCGCGGCCTGGGGTTGCTGTTGGTCGAAGAACCACTGGTGTAACGGCATCAACGGCATCGCACCGGTGACTTCGCCCTGTTCGGCCTGGGTCAGCAGGGCCGTGGTCACCTGGGCCAGCGCCGCCGGGGTGGGCGAGCGGAACAGGTCCCGTGGCGTCAGCGAGTAGCCGTGTTCGCGCAGACGTGAGATCAGCTTCAGACCGAGAATCGAATCACCGCCCAAGGCGAAGAAGCTGTCGCTGGTGCCGACCTCTCGGCCACCGGTCAGACTTTCGCCGAGCAGCTCGCCGAACAGCTGGCACAACAGGCTTTCCAGCGCGTTGCGCGGTGCGGCGTAGTCTTTCTGGGTTTGCGGCAAGGGCAGGGCCGCCAGGGCCTTGCGGTCGATCTTGCCGTTGCTGTTGAGCGGCAGCGTCGGGACGTGGACCCACACCGCCGGCACCATGTAGGCCGGCAATTGGGCGGTGAGCAGGGTGTCGAGGCCCGATTGCGCTGCGCTGCTGCTGTAGAACGCCACCAGACGGTTATCGATGACCAGGGTGCAGGCCCCGGTGATGTCCGGCAGGTTCAACATGGCGGCGTCGATCTCACCAAGCTCGATGCGCTGGCCGCGCAGCTTCACCTGATGATCCAGGCGCCCGAGGTATTCGATGTTGCCATCGGCCAGGAAGCGGCAGCGGTCGCCGGTGCGATACAGGCGATCACCGTCGATGAACGGGCTGGCGAGGAAGCGTTCCTCGGTCAGGTCGGGACGCTTGAGGTAGCCGCGGGCGACGCCGACACCGCCGATGTACAGCTCGCCAATGCTGCCGATGGGTAGCGGTTGCAGGCTTTCGTCGAGGATGTACAGGCGCAGGTTGGCGATGGGTTTACCGATAGGCACGATCACATCGTCCACCGAGCAGCGCCATACCGAGACGTCGATGGCCGC
>NZ_VIUG01000007.1:0-210967 GCF_007828255.1 Pseudomonas sp. SJZ078
TGAATGGGCATAAAAAATCCGATACCAGAGGACTGGTATCGGATTTTCTAGAAAGCCCGGCTTGGACTCAAATGCTTAAGTGAACAGCATTACGCATTTGCGGGGCTTTTTATTGCGGTGCTGGAAGCTTACAGCCCGTCCAGCATCGCTTTGTTACGCACCGCGCCCTTGTCGGCACTGGTAGCGAGCAACGCATAGGCCTTGAGGGCGGTGGTCACTTTACGTGGACGCACTTCCGCCGGCTTCCAACCTTTCTTGTCCTGTTCGACGCGGCGCGCGGCCAGTTCTTCGTCGCTGATCAACAGGTTGATCGAGCGGTTCGGAATGTCGATCAGCACTTTGTCGCCGTCGCGCACCAGGCCGATGGCACCGCCAGAGGCGGCTTCAGGCGAAGCGTGGCCGATGGACAGGCCCGAGGTGCCACCGGAGAAACGGCCGTCGGTCAGCAGGGCGCAGGCTTTGCCCAGGCCCTTGGACTTGAGATAGGAGGTCGGGTAGAGCATTTCCTGCATGCCCGGGCCACCTTTCGGGCCTTCGTAGCGGATGATCACGATATCGCCGGCTTTCACTTCGTCGGCTAGGATCCCGCGCACGGCGCTGTCCTGGCTTTCGAAGATCTTGGCGTTGCCTTCGAACACATGGATCGACTCGTCGACGCCGGCGGTTTTCACCACGCAGCCGTCCAGAGCGATGTTGCCGTAGAGCACCGCCAGGCCGCCTTCCTTGGAGTAAGCGTGCTCGACGCTGCGGATGCAGCCGTTTTCACGATCGTCGTCCAGGGTTTCCCAGCGAGTCGACTGGCTGAACGCGGTTTGCGTCGGAATGCCCGCCGGACCGGCCTTGAAGAAGTGGTGCACGGCTTCGTCGGTGGTCTGGGTGATGTCCCATTTGGCGATGGCGTCGGCCATGGTCCTGCTGTGCACGGTCGGCAGGTCGGTGTGCAACAGGCCGCCACGGGCCAGGGATCCGAGGATACTGATGATCCCGCCGGCACGGTGCACATCTTCCATGTGGTACTTCTGGATGTTCGGTGCAACCTTGCACAACTGTGGCACGTTACGGGACAGGCGGTCGATGTCGCGCAGGTCGAAATCGATCTCGGCTTCCTGGGCGGCGGCCAGCAGGTGCAGGATGGTATTGGTGGAACCGCCCATGGCGATGTCCAGGGTCATGGCGTTTTCGAACGCCTTGAAGTTGGCGATGTTGCGCGGCAACACTGACTCGTCGTTCTCGCCATAGTAGCGTTTGCACAGTTCGACGATGGTGCGGCCGGCCTGCAGGAACAGCTGTTCGCGATCGCTGTGGGTGGCCAGGGTCGAACCGTTGCCCGGCAGAGCCAGGCCCAGGGCTTCGGTCAGGCAGTTCATCGAGTTGGCGGTGAACATGCCGGAGCACGAACCGCAGGTCGGGCAAGCGCTGCGCTCATACTCGGCGACCTTCTCATCGGAGGCGCTGGAGTCGGCAGCGATGACCATGGCGTCCACCAGGTCCAGGCCGTGGCTGGCAAGCTTGGTCTTGCCGGCTTCCATCGGGCCGCCGGACACGAAGATCACCGGGATGTTGAGGCGCAGGGCCGCCATGAGCATGCCGGGGGTGATCTTGTCGCAGTTGGAAATGCACACGATGGCGTCGGCGCAATGGGCGTTGACCATGTATTCGACGGAGTCGGCGATGATCTCCCGGCTCGGCAGCGAATAAAGCATGCCGTCGTGACCCATGGCGATACCGTCATCTACGGCAATGGTGTTGAATTCCTTGGCCACACCGCCGGCGCGTTCGATCTCGCGGGCAACCAGTTGTCCCAGGTCCTTGAGGTGTACGTGACCGGGTACGAACTGGGTGAAGGAGTTGGCAACGGCGATGATCGGCTTCTTGAAGTCGTCATCCTTCATCCCCGTGGCGCGCCACAATGCGCGGGCGCCGGCCATGTTGCGGCCGTGGGTGGATGTTTTCGAGCGGTAATCAGGCATGGAGCACTCCGGGCGGCTAATCAGATATCAAGGGGAAAGTGAGCTTCTGTATGACGTCTGGAGCACTCGGGGTTGGCCGTGTGTCCGGAAGTGGCCGATGACTGTGCAGGATCGCTGCGCGCCTCAGCATGAGCTCATAAACCCGCCGGGGATGAATGGCGATGAATGTCGCGATTCTACACCGCTGGCGCCAGGATGAAATGACGCAAAGCGCTGATCGGATGCCAATGTCGCGCTCGGGATGACGACCGGCGGCGCTCAACCGGTCAAAAGCCCCTGGCGACGGTGCCGGATCAGGCCATTGAGCGCCAATCCCAGGAGACTGAGCAGCACCAGGCACGCCGCCAGGGTGGTTTGCAGATCAAGCGGGGTGAGGCTGATCGCGGCACTGGTCAGCCCGCCGACAATGAAGATCAGCACGCTGCCGGCCGAAGCTGACGTACCGGCTTGCTCAGGGAACAGGTTCATGGCCCGTGTATGGGCCGCCGCCCGGGCGATGGTGGTTCCGGCGGTGCAGACGATCATGGGCAGCAAGACGGTGGAGACCGACAATCCGAAATAGCTGGATAGCCCGAACATCAGGACGCCCGCCAGCAGGATCAGGCTCAGGCCGGTGACGATCTGCGTCTGTGAGTCGATCCGGTTGCTCAGCACCGTCGCCAGCGCGCCGCCGCCGATGTAGGCCAGTCCGTAACCCAGTAGTGCCAGGGAAAAAGCCTCGGGCGAGAGCTGTAGCTGGTCGATGAACACCAGCGGCGAAATGACGATGAATGAAAAGTGGCAGGAAAAGGCCAGTGCCGAGGTCAGCCAGTAGGCCATGAAGCAGAAGTCGCTGCATACCGTGCGATAGGCGCCGATGAAGTCCAGGCGCCTGGGGTTGCTGCCCGCCATGGCGTTGCTCAATAAAACCCGGGCGCTTGCGAATACACCGATTGCCAGGGCAATGAACACCAGGAAGCTGCCGCGCCACCCCATCCAGTGCTGCAGTCCGGTACCGGCCAGGGGCGAAACGGAAATGAAAATGCCACCGCAGGTGACCAGAAAGATGCGCAGCCGCTGCTGTTCCAGACCGGTGAACAGATCCTGGATCAATGCCTGGGACAGCACGAAACAACCGCACCCCAGCGCTTGGACGACGCGGAAGAACAGGAATGCTCCGTAGTCGTCGGTGAGTACGCAGCCCATGGCCCCGACGGCTGAAACGGTGATCCCGATCAACAGCAGGTTCTTTCGTCCCATGGTGTCGGAGAGCGGACCGACCAGCAGTTGCGAAAGGGCGATACCTATCGCGAACAGGCTGACCGACAGGGCGATGTCGGACGAGGAGCGTCCGAAATGTTCGGACAGTGCCGGGAACGAGGGCAGCACGACGTCGATCGGGAACACGCCGAGCAAGGTCATCGTCAGCAACAGGCCGACGGTGGCAGGTTTGCGGCCCGGAAGGTTTTTGGGTTCATCCATCGATAAACCCCGCCTGGGCGAAAAGCCGCCGGTGGTGTTCGTGGTCGAAGAATCCTGCCTTGCGCATGGCCGCGAAGGTCGACACCGCACCCGAGCGTACGCGTCGGCCATGGGCGTCTGGCTGCAGAAGGTCGCCAGTGATCTGGAGGGCCGACCGCTCGTTGAAACCGACGCTGGCCAGGCTGCGCATCAGCCAGGGCAGGTCCGGTTCGAAATAGAGGCCGACGATCCGCAGCAGCATGTTCGCCGCGAGGTTGCGTTGCGTGGGATCCAGGGCGCTCCACAGGTACTGGAACACTTCGCTGAAGTAGCGACTATGGCGTGCCTCGTCCTCGAGATGGCTTCTGAGCATCCGGTATACGGTGCACACCAAAGTGTCGCGGGTAATGGCCAGTAACTCCCTGGCGATGATCGTCTCGGAGACGAACCCCAGCAGGAACCACGCCAAAGGCCGATCCCCGGGGGCGACAGTATCGATCAGGCCCAGCAGGAGCTGGATGCGCTTGGGTGGTTGTCGGTCGCTGATGCCGTAGAGGGCTGCGACCTGTTCGGCCACGTCATTGGAAAAAAGTGCGTGGTAGCCCTCGTCTGTATAGAGCTGCAGGGCCGCGGTTTTCATTGGCTGGGGGATCGGCAAGGCCAGTTCGCCATGGACGATGGTTTCCACGGCGCGATTGACGACCCGATGTTCGAGCAGCGTGGTGTAGTCGAGGAAATGCACCAGGTGGTTGGCCGCAAGACGCTGGGCAATGGAGCGGCCCGCTTCGTGAATCAACGGATGTTCGATATAGGGAATGAAGGCTGGCGGAAACCAGTCTCGACTGCGGAGCTGTTGCTCCAGGTTCTCCGGCAGACGATAGCCACCTTTGCCGACGCGCACGGTGGCTTTGTGTTCCCAGTCACCCAACGTGTAGTGAGGCGTCCGGCTGTAGGCTGGTCCGGTCATGACGGAATCTCCAGCCCTTCGATCAACGCCATCAGCTCCTTGCAGTGCACCTGCCCGTCGCCGTGACCGCAGCCGACAAAAAACAACGGTTGTTCGCAAGCGCCTTCAAGGCCGAGCAAGTGTTCGACTTCACGGTCGGCCAATGCGCCGGTCAGCCAGGTGTCGAGGCCTAGCGCTGTCGCAACCATCAGGAAGGTCTGGGACACGTGACCGGTTTCGACGAAAGCCATCCGGTAGGCGCGAGAGTGTGGGTATTTCCACCAGAGCTTGTCGAAGCGCGAGGTGAGGAACAGCCCGAACGGCAGGGGATTGATGAAGTGTTGACCGCACAACAGGTTGCCCAGAGGTTCGGCGGGCAGGGACTGGATCGGACTCAGGGCATGTGCGTCCGGATGATAGGCGTAGATGCCGGGCGCCAGGCCCGTCACGTTGCGTACATACAGGTAACCCTCACAGGCATTCAGGCCACCCCCCGAAGGGCTGCTGCGCCTGGCCTCCAGTGCATCGGGGCAGGTGGCCTCCCGGGCGCCCCGGCGTTCGTTCAGGTAACCCAGGGTCAGGTACAGGAGCGTGCCGACCTGTTCGATCGAGATGGCTTGCTCGTTGAATGAGCGGGAAGTGTTTCGACCCACCAGGGTCTGGGACAACGAAACGTCCGGCATGTCGATCAGCGTACAGGGAGCCAGGACGATCCGGTCGGCAGGATACGCTCTTGTCCGGGCGAGAGGTGCTGGTGAAGACAGCACATCATTGCAATGTTGCAGGTACTCGGTCGCCCATTCATTCACATCCTTGGGAACTTGTGCACAAGGAATATTCTTTGTACCGATGTGGAATATCCTGGATAACTCATCCCAGTGCCACTCAATGGGGGATTTCGGTTCTTCGATGAGTATGTCCGCTTTCAGGAGGTCGGCATCGATAGAATTATTGATGTCGAATTGCATTGGGTTGGCTATAAGTTGCGCCAGTCGTGTCGAATAATGCAGGTCGAGTTCGAATTGGGTATGGCGCTCATAGTTCCATATAATTTGGTGCGGCGGGCGCGCAAGAACGAAAATGCACGGATTTATATGCATGCAGAAGGATTCCGCTGAGAAAAACGTTCGGATGGGGCTGAGGCGCCGGCACTCCTCAGCCCATCGTTTACTTCAAGCGTTTACTGCCTTAACGGTTCTTTGGAACAATCAGGCCCGCCAGATTTGCGATTTTGTCAGCTTCCAGATTGATTGCTTTCATGATGCAGCTCCTTTGCGTTGAATAAGTGTTGTGTTTTTAATATTTGCCACTTGTGAAGTGACTGTTCAATCATAGTTTTTAATGAGTACTTGGCAAGAGGAGATTGAGTAGGAAAGCTCCAGTAATAATGTGGGAGGGGTCTTACAAAGAATTGCAGGCGTCAGCGTTAACTTCAATGCAGGGTAACTTTTCAGACGCAAAAAAATCGCAGCCGAAGCTGCGATTGGGGTGGCTGCATACCGCCGCGAGACTTAGCTGTTGGGCAACAGCCGGCAGGTGATGCTCTTGATGTAGCGAGTCTCGGGGATGGCCGGGTGAACCGGATGATCCGGGCCCTGGCCGCCGCGTTCAAGCAATTGAATGTTGCGGTCCAGGTGACGGGCGCTGGTCAGCAGGATGTTCTGCAGGTCGTCTTCCGGCAAGTGCATAGAGCACGAAGCGCTGACCAGAATGCCGTCCTTGGTGAGCAGGCGCATGGCTTGTTCATTGAGGCGGCGATAGGCACCTTCGCCATTCTTGAGGTCTTTCTTGCGCTTGATGAAGGCTGGCGGGTCGGCCACGATCACGTCGAAACGCTCTTCGCTGGCCTTGAGTTCCTTCAGGGCTTCGAAGACGTCGCCTTCAATGCAGGTCAGCTTTTCGGCAAAGCCATTCAGCGCCGCGTTGCGTTCGACACCGTCGAGGGCGAATCCCGAGGCGTCGACGCAGAAGACTTCGCTGGCGCCGAACGCCGCGGCTTGCACGCCCCAGCCGCCGATGTAGCTGAACAGGTCAAGTACGCGCTTGCACTTGGCGTAAGGCGCCAGGCGTGCGCGGTTCATGCGGTGGTCGTAGAACCAGCCGGTCTTCTGGCCTTCCATGACCGGTGCTTCGAATTTCACGCCGTTCTCTTCCAGGGCAACCCATTCCGGCACCAGGCCGAACACGGTTTCGACGTAGCGCTGCAGACCTTCGGCATCGCGAGCGGCAGAGTCGTTCTTGAATAGAATGCCGCTGGGCTTGAGCACCTGGGTCAGGGCGGCGATCACGTCATCCTTGTGGGCTTCCATGGTGGCGGAAGCGATCTGCACCACCAGGATGTCGCCGAAGCGGTCGACCACCAGGCCCGGCAACAGGTCGGAATCGCCATAGACCAGGCGATAGAACGGCTTGTCGAACAGCCGCTCGCGCAAAGACAACGCCACGTTGAGACGATGCACCAGCAGGGATTTGTCCAATGGTAATTTCGCGTCACGGGACAGCAGGCGGGCGCAGATCAGGTTGTTGGGGCTCATCGCGACGATGCCCAGAGGTTTGCCACCAGCGGCTTCGAGGATCGCCTGGTCGCCGGCCTTGAAACCATGCAGCGGCGTGGCCGCCACGTCGATTTCGTTACTGTAGACCCACAGGTGGCCGGCGCGCAGGCGACGGTCGGCGTTGGCTTTGAGGCGCAGGCTGGGCAGGGACATGACGTCGCTCCGAAAAAAAGAGCGGGAGTATACCGTGTTGGGGGGATTGGCGGGCCTGGAGGTCGATAGGTGGCAACCGGATCGCCGGCACGAAAAACAGCTCAAGCTCAATGGAGGCGCTGCCGACTCAGGCCTGAGCCTCATGAAAGTTTCTCCGATCTACCCAGGTGGTGTGTCGGATCCGTTTTTCAGAGTTAGAATCCTTGCCTGTCCCAGAGAGTGTGCCCATGTCCAAAGAGCTTTCCACCGAACAGATCCAACAGTCCCTGCAAGGCATCAGTGTCCCGCCCCAGCCGCAGATCATGGTGGATCTGCAGATGGAACAGTACATGCCCGATCCGGACCTCGATACCATCGCCAAGCTGATTTCCCAGGACCCGGGGCTTTCGGGGGCTTTGCTGAAAATCGTCAATTCGCCGTATTACGGCTTGCGCAACAAGATCACGTCGATCCAGCGCGCAGTGAACCTGTTGGGCAGCCGTTCGATCATCAACCTGATCAACGCGCAGTCGATCAAGGGTGAGTTGCACGACGATGCCATCGTCACCCTGAACCGCTTCTGGGATACGGCTCAGGACGTGGCGATGACCTGCCTGACCCTGGCCAAGCGGGTCGGCCTGGAGAATGGCGATGAGGCCTATGCCCTGGGGTTGTTCCACGATTGCGGCGTGCCGCTGATGCTCAAGCAGTTTCCCAGCTACATGGCCGTGCTCGAGGAGGCTTACGCCAGTGCGAGTGCCGAATGCCGGGTGGTGGATACGGAGAACCGCGTATTCAATACCAACCATGCCGTAGTCGGTTATTACACCTCCAAATCCTGGCGCCTGCCCGATCATGTCAGCCAGGCCATCGCCAATCACCACAATGCCCTGGCGGTTTTCAGCGATGATTCTTCACGCAACAACAGCTCGCTGAAGAACTTGCTGGCGATCCTGAAGATGTCCGAGAACATTTGTGCGTCCCACCGGGTGCTGGGCAATCAGGCGGAAGACCATGAATGGGATTGTGTCGGTCCCCTGGTGCTCGATTACATCGGTTTGTCCGAATACGACTTCCAGACCCAGAAACAGGAAATTCGCGACCTCGCCACTCGTTGAGTGCCCAGCTCGCCTGACTCGAGAGTCCCATGCCAGAACTGCCGGAAGTCGAAACCACCCGTCGCGGAATCGCGCCACACCTTGAAGGGCAGCGGGTCAGCCGTGTGATCGTGCGCGACCGCCGCCTGCGCTGGCCGATTCCGGAAGATCTCGATGTGCGGCTTTCGGGCCAACGCATCGTGCAGGTGGAGCGGCGGGCCAAATACCTGTTGATCAATGCCGAGGTCGGCACCCTGATCAGCCACTTGGGCATGTCCGGCAATCTGCGGCTGGTGGAGGTGGGCATGCCTGCCGCCAGGCACGAGCATGTGGACATCGAGCTGGAGTCCGGCCTGGCGTTGCGCTATACCGACCCGCGACGCTTTGGCGCAATGCTCTGGAGTCTCGACCCGCTCAACCATGAATTGCTGGTCCGCCTCGGCCCGGAGCCGTTGACCGATCTGTTTGACGGTGAGCGTCTGTTCCAGCTCTCCCGTGGGCGCTCCATGGCGGTCAAACCGTTCATCATGGACAACGCGGTGGTCGTAGGGGTGGGCAATATCTATGCGACCGAAGCACTGTTTGCCGCCGGCGTCGACCCGCGTCGGGCCGCTGGAGGCATTTCCCGGGCCCGCTACCTGAAACTGGCCATCGAAATCAAACGCATCCTTACCCATGCCATCGAGCGCGGCGGTACCACGTTGCGGGATTTCATTGGCGGCGATGGCCAGCCCGGGTATTTCCAGCAGGAACTGTTCGTGTACGGCCGGGGCGGGGCGCTGTGCAAGGTCTGTGGCACGGGCTTGCGGGAAATTCGCTTGGTCCAGCGTGCGAGCGTCTGGTGTCCGCGTTGCCAAAGCTGATTCGCCCTACGGTCTATAGTCAGTAGTCAAACTGATCAGCCGAAGGATCGACCCCCATGAGACTGCTCCGACCTGTTGTTCTGACGCTGCTGCTGACCCTGGGTTTGCCCGTCCTGGCGAATAGCGGCAGTGGCGATCCGCGCTACACCATCCAGAATCCGCCCGCCTTCGCGATGATCGGCGATTTGTTGATCGCCCGACCGCTGCTGCTCGCCGCCACCGTGATCGGTGCGGGGGCGTTCGTGGTGTCGTTGCCCTTTACCGCGTTGGGTGGCGGGGTCGGCGATGCGGGGAAGGCGCTGGTGGTGGATCCGGCGAAGGCCACCTTCGTGCGGTGCCTGGGGTGTGTTGGGGAGGGGTTTGAGCAGCAGGAATGAAGACTGTTGGTTTGGGGTATGGCTGGCGGCCTCTTCGCGAGCAAGCCCGCTCCCACAGATAATTTGCTCCGTTCACCGAATCAGCGTCTGGAGCAGATTCCCCTGTGGGAGCGGGCGTGCTCGCGAAGAAGCCCGCAAAAGCGCTACAAAACCTTCTGGCTCAACCCTTGCCAGTGATTTTGCGATATTTCGCCATCAACTGTTCTTCGGTTTCCGGATGGGCTTCGTCCAGCGGAATGCAATCCACCGGGCAGACTTGCTGGCACTGGGGCTCGTCGTAATGGCCGACGCACTGGGTGCACAGGTTCGGATCGATGACGTAGATCTCTTCGCCTTGTGAAATGGCCTCGTTCGGGCATTCGGGTTCGCAGACGTCGCAATTGATGCAGTCGTCGGTGATGATCAGGGACATGCAGGCTCCTGCCGGGGCGTTGGGCCCGGGCATCTGAAAACGAATATGCGCAATTGTGCCGCATTGGCGAGCGCAGTGCACGCGGGTGCGATGGACTGCGCTCGCGTTGCCGCGAAGTGGATCGCAGCCAGCCGGACTACTTCTTGAAGCGCAGGGTCAGCGCATCGGCCACGGCCGGGTGGACGAACTTGGTGATGTCGCCGCCCAAGGCCGCAATTTCGCGTACCAGGGTCGATGAGATGAACGAATAGCGCTCCGACGGCGTCAGGAAAAGACTTTCGACGTCCGGGGCCAACTGGCGGTTCATGTTGGCCAGCTGGAACTCGTATTCGAAGTCCGAAACCGCCCGCAGGCCGCGCAGGAACACATTGGCGTTCTGTTCCTTGGCAAAGTGCGCCAACAGCGTCGAGAAACCGACCACTTCTACGTTGGGCAGGTGCTTGGTGACTTCACGGGCCAACTCCACCCGTTGTTCCAGCGGGAACAGTGGGTTTTTCTTCGGGCTGGCGGCAACGGCAATGATCACATGATCGAACAGGCGCGCGGCGCGTTCGACCAGATCGCCATGGCCCTTGGTAATAGGGTCGAAGGTACCTGGGTACAACACTCGGTTCATCGCGTCGTCCTGGCGGGAGTCCGTTGGGGAGTCGGATGGTATCGCAGCCTTCTCGGTCGGCCAAGTCGGCTGTGGGATAAGAAAGTACTATAGACGCTGCGAATGATCTGGATATTCATGGATTTCCCAGACGTTCGGCCAGGGATGTCGCCAGTTTTGCCGTCAACCCATACACCGACAATTGCGGGTTGGCGCCGATGCTGGTGGGGAACAGCGAGCCGTCGTGGATCGAAAGGTTACTGAGCTGATGATGGCGACCGAGGCTATCGGCGACGGCGGTTTGCGGCGTTTCGCCCATCGCGCAACCGCCCATCACATGGGCGCTGCCCAGGCGTGTGCGATACAAGGCAAGGTCCAGCCCGTCGATCAGGTTTCGGGCTTCGGCCAGTGTAGTCACGTAGCGGGCATCACCATGCAGTGGCATGACCGCCTTGGCGCCGCCGGCGAACTGAATCTCGGCCATGCTATGGAACGCACGGCGCAAGCCGTCCCAGGCGTAGGGTGAAACGCGATAGTCGAGCACCGGCGTGCCATCGCTGCGCAACTCGACGCTGCCGCCGGGGCTGTCCGGATGAAAACCGTCGCGCAGCAAGGCCAGCATGGCATGGGTATGGGGCAGTTGCGCCATGCGCTCGGCGCTCTGTGTGCCGAAACCGCCCAGCAACGTGGCGGCGAGGGCGGGATGCAAGGGGGGTACTTCGAGTTTGTAGGACATTCTGCCGGTAGCGCCGTCCTGCCATTGGAAGTGATCCGAATAGATCGATTGTGGTGCGCCGTAGAACGGGTTGATGACCTCTTCGAACTGCCCGGCCGATATGTTCACCAGATGCAGGAATGTCCGTTTGCCCAGGCGTTCATGAGGGTCTGGTGCATCGGAGCGCAGTAACAGTGCCGGACTGTTGATGCCGCCGCCGGCCAGTACGTAGTGGCGCGCCTTGACGGTAATGCGCCGTCCGGTGGGTGCCACGCAGCGCTCGTCCATGGCCAGGCATTGCAGGTCGACGACCGTATCGTTCTTGAGAGTCAGGCGCTCGGCCCGCGCCAGGTAAAGCAACGCGCCGCCCTTGTCGAGCAGGCTCGGAATGGTGGTGACCAGCATCGACTGCTTGGCGTTGGTCGGGCAGCCCATGCCGCAATAGCCCAGGTTCCAGCAGCCACGCACGTTACGCGGGATGACGTGCCAGCTATAGCCCAATCGTTCACAGCCTTTGCGGATGACGTCGTTGTTGGCATTCGGTGGAATCAGCCACGGTGCCACGCCCAGGCGTTGTTCCATCCGCTCGAACCAGGGCGCCATCTGGGCAGGACTGTGCCCTCTGACGTTGTGCTCGGCCGCCCAGTGATTCAGGGTCTGGTCCGGTGTGCGAAAGCTCGAGGTCCAGTTGATCAAGGTCGTGCCACCCACGGCCCGGCCCTGGAGGATGGTAATGGCGCCATCCTTGCTCATGCGCCCCAGGCCTTCCTGGTACAGGCTGGTGTAGGCCTGGTCCTCAAGCAGCTTGAAGTCGCTGCTGGTCTTGAGCGGGCCTTCCTCGATCAGTAATACGTTGTAGCCGGCCGCGCTGAGGATCTCCGCCGTGGTACCGCCGCCCGCGCCGCTGCCGATGATTGCCACGTCTGCTTCCAGGGTCAGGTCCTGGGGCAGTCGAGCGCCGTTGTAGGTGGTCCAGCCGCGGGCGAGGCCCTCGCGGAAGGGGTCGGGTACGGGCATGTTCGGGCTCTCTTGTTGTGATGGATGGGCGATGGGCCTCTTGTGGGAGCGGGCCCCTCATCGGCCTCTTCAAACTGTGGGTGGCCCTGGATACCCGCAGTGTGTCCAAGCCTCGACCCGGCTGTACCAGGCCATCATCACCATTTGCAGCAATGAACTGTGGCCTTGGCGTAGCAGGTCCAGCGAGCTGTTCTCCCAGCGATCGAGAAACTGGCGGATGTCATCGGCGCTGGCGGTTTCCCACGAGCCCCAGACACCGGTCAGCGGCCCGCGAGTAATACCCAGCGTGAGTACATCGAACAGTTGTCGGGTGAGCTTGAGCATGGGTGGGGACAGGTGGGCCAGGCCGGTATCCAGGCTTTCAAGGGTGGCGTCAGCGGCGGCGGTGCGTTGTTCAACGGTCACGGCGCCCTCCAGCATCACTGGAATGACTGCGCGCAAGAACGGCAGGTCGCTGTCCCGCAGGGCGGCAAGGCCCTTGGCCGGTAGGCTTGGCGAGCAACCGCTCAGGCTGGCCCCCAGCCCCACTGTGCTCAGGAGGGCGCTGGCGCCGAGGCTGAATTTCAGTAGGCCACGTCGTGACAGCGCGGGTGTATCGGTCAGGCTTGGGTTCATTATTGTTATTACCCGATCAGGCACCTGGTTAACGGACAAACAACTTCTGAATCAGCTTCTGGAGTGGCTTGCCATAGGGCGGATAAATCAGTCTGGCAGCATTGAAGCGCTGTTTGCTCAGCACGCCCTTGGCTTTGCTGAAAGTCAGGAAACCTTCGTGCCCGTGGTAATGCCCCATTCCCGAGGGACCGATGCCACCGAATGGCAAGTCATCCTGAGCGACGTGGAGCAAGGTGTCGTTCAGGCAGACGCCGCCGGAGTGGGTTTCGTGGAGTACGCGATTCTGTTCGGCCTTGTTGTAGCCGAAATAGTAGAGTGCCAACGGACGAGGCCGTTGATTGATGTAGGCAAACGCCTGGTCCAGGTCGTCATAGGGCACGACGGGCAGCAGCGGGCCGAAGATCTCATCCTGCATGACAGTCATGTCGTCGCTGACGTTAAGTAGCAGGCTGTGGGGCATGCGGCGTCCCTGGCCTTGGTCGAACAACTCGATCAGTAATCCACCCTTACTGGTAGCGTCGCTGATGTAGCCGTTGAGCCGTGCCAGGTGTCGTTCGTTGATGATCGCGGTGTAGTCCGGGTTGTCAGCCAGGGTCGGATAAAGCCTGCGAACCGCCTCGCGATAGGCATCGACGAATTCGCCGATGCGTTTTTGCGGCACCAACACGTAATCAGGTGCGACACAGGTTTGTCCGGCATTCAGCATCTTGCCGAAGGCAATGCGCTCGGCGGCATCATTCAGGGGCACATCGGTGGAGACGATGGCGGGCGACTTTCCACCCAGTTCCAGGGTGACGGGGGTCAGGTTCTCGGCGGCGGCCCGCATGACATGCCTGCCGACGCTGGTAGCGCCGGTAAACAACAGGTGGTCGAACGGTAGCCTGGAAAAGGCTACGCCGACATCTGCCTCACCGAGCACCACGCATACCAGATCCTGAGGAAAGATCCGCGCCAGCAATTGCTTGAGCAACAGCCCAGTGGCCGGTGTGGCTTCGCTGAGCTTGAGCATCACCCGATTGCCCGCCGACAAGGCCCCGACCAACGGCCCGATGGCCAGGAACAGAGGATAGTTCCACGGCACGATGACTCCGACCACGCCCAGCGGCTGGTAGATCACCTTCGCCGACGCCGGCTGGAAGGCCATGCCTACCTTGCGCCGGGAGGGTTTCATCCAGCCCTTGAGGTGTCGGCTGACGTAATGGATGCCGTGCAGGCTCGGCATCAGCTCGGCCAACAGCGTTTCGTCGGCGCTGCGGTGGCTGAAATCCTCGCTGATGGCATCGATCAGGGCTTGTCGTTCATTGCTCAGCATTTCCCGGAGAGACTTGAGCCATTGACGGCGCTGCTCTACCGGCGGCATTGGATGAGCGGCATAGGCCTGGCGTTGTGCCTCGAAGTGTGACTGCAGCTCATTCAATTGCTGTTGGGAATCACGCAGATAAGCAATGTCGGCAGGCATCGTCAGGCACCAGTTCTTATTAGTGTGGGTGTTTTCTAGAGCTTATGCTCTAGAAAGTCAAATGACATCCTTGCCGGCTTTGGGTTTGTCCTCCGGGCGATAGGTCGTAAGATGCCGCAATGCTTTCGTCGAATTAAAGCCCAAGCCATGGCCATACGAATGAAAACCAGCGAGCGCATCGTGCAAAACAGCCTCGAACTGTTCAACCAGCAGGGCGAGCGCAGTGTCAGCACCAACCACATTGCTGCCCACATGGACATGTCTCCGGGCAACCTCTACTACCACTTCCCTAACAAGCAGGCGATCATCGCCGTGCTGTTCAGTGAGTACGAAAACCTGGTGGACAGCTTCCTGCGCCCGCCCCAGGGCCGGGCGGCCACGGTGGAGGACAAGCGCTTCTATCTCAAGGAGCTGTTGTCGGCGATGTGGAGCTATCGCTTCCTGCACCGGGACCTGGAGCATCTGCTCGACAGCGATCCGGACCTTGCGGCCCGCTATCGCCGGTTTTCCCAGCGTTGCCTGATCCACGGGACCGCCATCTATGAGGGCTTCGTCGCGGCCGGCATCCTGAAGATGGACCGGGTGCAGATCGAGTCCCTGACCCTTAATGCCTGGATCATCCTGACGTCCTGGGTGCGTTTTCTTTGCACCACGCGGGAAAACTCCAGTCATTTGAGTGAACAGGCCATCAAGCGCGGGGTATACCAGGTGTTGGTGCTGGAGGCCGGTTTCGTGACCGATCAGGCTCGCGAAGCGGTGGATGCACTGTTCAAAGAATATTACGTCCCTCTGCCTCAGACGCTGGAGGAAGGGCAGTAGGAATCGGATCTGAACCCACAGGCCACCCATTTCGCCACAGGAGCTCGCCATGCCCATCGCTCAACTCATCAGCCCTCAAGCCCTCGAGCAGAGGAAGGCACAGCCCGGGCTGGTGATCCTCGATTGCCGTTTTGCCCTCGATGACCCGGATTATGGCCAGCGCAGCTACGCCGAGGGGCATATCGCCGGTGCATCGTTCGCCGATCTTGAGCGTGACCTGAGTGGCCCGGTGATCAAGGGGGTGACCGGACGTCACCCGCTGCCCGAGCCCGGAGCGTTGATAGAGCGCTTGCGTGCCTGGGGCATCAATAACGACAGCGACATCGTGCTATACGACGATGGTCCCGGTGCCTATTCGGCCCGGGCCTGGTGGTTGCTGGCCTGGTTGGGTAAGCGCGAGGGCGTGTATCTTCTCGATGGCGGGCTCAAGGCCTGGCATGCCGAGGGTTTGCCCCTGAGCCTCGATCCGCCGGCGGGCGGCCGCGGGATGTTCAGCGGGTCGCCGGATGAGGCCTTGCTACTCGACGCCCAGGCGCTGCAACAATGCCTCGGTCAACCGGACATGACGCTTCTGGATGCCCGCGCGTTGCCGCGCTTCAAGGGCGAAGTCGAGCCGATCGACCCGGTGGCCGGACATATCCCGGGAGCGCAATGCGCGGCATTTACCGATAACCTTGGTTCTGATGGGCGGTTTCTGCCGGCAGATCGGCTCAAGAAGCGCTTCGCCGAGAAACTGGGCGATCGTTCGCCGACTGAGCTGGTGGCCTATTGCGGCTCCGGCGTGACTGCGTGCCATAACCTATTTGCCTTGTGCCTGGCGGGGTATCCGTTGGGGAGGTTGTATGCCGGGTCGTGGAGTGAATGGATCAATGATCCGCAGCGTGGGGTGGCGAAGGGCGAGTAATGGGGTGGGAGCGAGCCTGCTCGCGATGACGGCGGGTCAGCAACATTGAAGTGACTGACAGTCCACTATCGCGAGCTGGCTCGCTCCCACAGGGGGAATGATGTTGGCGGCGGTTCATCCGTGACCCAGGCTTGCCAGCCATTGGGGAATACGTCGCTCCAGGTAGTATCCGGGCGAGCGTAAGGTGCCTTCGACGAATCCCACGTGCCCACCCTGGGCATGCAGTTCAAGTTGGGTGCAGGCGGACAGCTCGTGGGGTTCGGGCAGGCTGTGGGGGAACACGAAGGGGTCGTCGGCGGCCTGGATGACCAGGGTCGGGGTGTTGATTTCGCTCATGTAATAGCGGCTGGATGCGCGGCGGTAATAGTCCGAGGCATCGGAAAAACCGTGCAGCGGCGCCGTCACCCGGCCGTCGAAATCCCAGAAGGTGCGCATGTTCTCCAGCGGGCCCAGCGCCGCCAGGGTGGCCAGGCCTTCGTGGCGTCCGTCGTGCTTGAACCGGCGTTGCTTGTTGCGCACGTAAGCCACCAGTTCCCGCATGAAATGCGCCTGATAGAACCTGGAAAACCCTTGTCCGATGCGGTCGGCACACTGGTCGAGCCGAAATGGCACCGAAACGGCCACGGCGCCGAGCAATTGGCTGGCGCTGCCGGTTTCTCCCAAGTGCTTGAGCAATACATTGCCACCTAACGAATAACCCACCGCAAACAATGGCGCCAGGGGGCGTCGCGTCCGCAGGTGAGTGATGGTGGCGGCCAGGTCTTCGCTGACGCCGGAGTGGTAGCTGCGGGGCAGCAGGTTCGGTTCGCCTGAGCAGCCGCGCCAGTTCAGCGCGACGCTGGCCCAACCCTGATGCCCAAGGGCTTGTTGCAAACCAGCCACGTAAGGTGAGTTGGAGGAACCAGTCAGCCCGTGAAGCACCAGCACCAGTGGCGCCTTGACGCTGTGTGGGCCGTGCCAGTCGAGATCGAGGAAGTCACCGTCGTCCAGCCACAGGCGCTCGCGTTGGCGAACGATGTGCGTGGTCTTGCGCCATAACGGGCCCCACAGGGTTTGCAGGTGGGGGTTGCCAAGGCCCCTGGCGGGGACGAAGCGTTCAGATGCAGCGGCCATTATTATTGTTCTCGATGCTGCGGCCAGCCGTCAGTCGACGGCTTCTGCCATGCGTTGCCACAATGCGTAGTACACCCGTCCGGATTTCTGCTCGCGATGCAAGCGCCAATTGCCCGGCAAGCCGAGGATCGATGGAGCGGTTTCACTTTCAGTGTAGACCCAGGCATCCTCGGCCAGCCACTGGCGTTCCTCGAGCAGCGCGCAGACCGTCGGCAACAGGTTCTGGTTGAACGGTGGGTCGAGAAACACCAGGTCGAAAGGGCTGGCCGGTTGACTGTCCAGATAGCGCAAGGCGTCGGCGGTCTGCACCTGGCCGACCGTGCAACGCAGGGTGCCCAGGTGTTCTTTCAGGCTGGAGACCGCCAGGCTGTTGGCGTCCAGTGCCTGGCCCATGGCGGCGCCACGGGACAGCGCTTCGAGAAACAGCGCGCCGCTGCCGGCAAACGGGTCGAGCACCCGGGCGCCGGCCACGTAGGGGGCGAGCCAGTTGAACAGGGTCTCACGCACCCGATCCGGTGTCGGGCGCAAGCCCGGGGCGTCGGGGAAGCTCAGGCGCCGGCTGCGCCATTCGCCGCCAATGATACGCAGCTGGTTGATGCCGTTGTGAGTGGGTTTCTTGCTGGAATTCGGTGGACGGGCCATTAGTGCTCCGGAACCCCGAGCGGTTGCTCGGCAGGTTTGTCAGTGGGGGCCGGCAACGGCTTTTGCGGCACGGTCGGGCCGGCCGTGACGATGACCATCTTGTCTATGCTCAGGTGTTTGTTCAGGGCGGCCTTGACCTGATCTACCGTCAACGCCTGGGACTGACGCATGAAGTCCTCCAGGTAGCTCAGCGGCAGGTCGTAGAAGCCCATGGCTCCGAGTTGGCCGACAATGTCGGCGTTGCTCGCGGTCGACAGGGGGAAACTGCCGGCCAGCTCACGCTTGGCGTCATCGAGTTCTTTCTGGGTCGGACCGTTCTGCAGGTACTCGGCGAACACATCCTGCACCAGCTTGAGAGTGCCTTCGCTCATTTCGGCGCGGGTCTGCAGATTGATCATGAACGGGCCACGGGCCTGCATCGGCGTGAAGCCGGAGTACACGCCGTAGGTCAGGCCGCGCTTTTCCCGCACTTCGGTCATCAAGCGCGTGCCGAAACCACCGCCGCCGAGGATCTGGTTGCCCAGGGACACGGCCGCAAAGTCCGGGTCATCCCTGTCGATGCCCAGTTGTGCGAGCATCAGGTTGGTCTGTTTGGACGGAAACTCGATGTGGCTGACGCTCGCCTTCGGTTCGACGGGCGAGGGTGTTTTTGCCAGGGCCGGACCTTTGGGCAGTGCGGCGGACATCTGGTTGGCAATCGCCTCGGCCTCGGCGCGAGACAGGTCTCCCACCATCGCAATCACCGCGTTGCCGGCGGCGTAGGCCTTGGCGTGAAAGGCCCGGGCCTGGGCCAAGGTAATCGGCGGAATGCTTTGCGCGGTGCCATCACTGGAATGGGCGTAAGGATGCTCACCGTACAGGCGCTTCATCAGTTCCAGGCCCGCCAGTTTGCCGGGGTTCTGTTTCTGGTACTCGAAGCCGGCGAGCATCTGGTTCTTGATGCGGGCGAAGGAGTCGGCGGGGAAGGTCGGCTTGCCGACCACTTCGGCGAACAGCTTCAATGCCGGCTCACGCTTGTCCACCGCGCTGAGGCTGCGCAGGGAGGCCACGGCCATGTCCCGGTAGGCACCGTTGCCGAAGTCCGCGCCGAGGCTTTCGAACCCTTCTGCGATGGCACTGACATCCTTGCCGGCCACGCCTTCGTTAAGCATGGCGTTGGTCAACTGCGCCAGGCCGGGAACGTTGCCGTCCTGGCTGCTGCCGGCGGCGAAGGTCAAGCGTAAGTCGAACATCGGCAGTTCCCGAGCTTCGACGAACAGTACCTTGGCGCCGTCGGCGGTTTTCCAGGTTTGCACGTCGAGTTGACGGTGGCCGGGCGCCTTGCCGTCCAATTCCGCCAGCGATTGCAACTTGTTGCCGGACTTGGCGTTATCCAGGGCCTGGCTGGCAGTCACGTCAGTGGCAGGGGACAGGTAGAAGGCCAGGGCTGCGACCAGGGCGATGAGCACCAGGCCGATCAGCAGCGGGCGTGATGATTTGCGCTCACTCATGAGCTTTCTCCTCGGGCAGGACGTGCGCAACGCTCAGGCGCGAGCGGGTGAAATACAGCTGGGCTGCCTTCTGGATGTCTTGCGGGGTCACGCTTTGCAATTCGGCGAGTTCGGTGTCCATCAGCCTCCAGGATAACCCGACGGTCTCCAACTGGCCGATAGCGGTGGCCTGGCTGGTGATCGAGTCGCGCTCGTAGACCAGGCCGGCGATTACCTGGGCACGGACGCGCTCCAGCTCCTCGGCAGTCGGGGCGGTGGTTTTCAATTGCTCCAGCAAGCGCCAAAGGCCGGCTTCGGCCTGGGCCATGGTCTTGTTCTTCTGGGTATTGGGCGCCGCCGACAGGGTGAACAGTGTGTCGCCGCGGGTGTAGGCGTCGTAGCTCGATGAGCCGCCGGACACCAGCTCTTCGCCGCGCTCCAGCTGGGTCGGAATCCGGCCGCTGTAGCCGCCATCCAGCAGGGCCGAGATCAGCCGCAGGGCGTTGACCGAGCGCTTATCGGTCGCGGTGGCGATGCTCGGCACGTTGAAGGCCAGCATCAGGCTGGGCAGTTGGGTCTGCACATGCAGGGTGATCTGGCGCTCGCCGGGTTCGGCCAATTCCAGGGGGATTTTCGCCGTCGGCACGGCACGCCGGGCAATCGGGCCGAAATAACGCTGGGCGAGGGTCTTGACCTCGTCCGGTGTCACGTCGCCGACCACCACCAGGGTGGCATTGTTCGGCGCGTACCAGGATTCGTACCAGTGGCGCAGTTCCTGGACGGTCATGCGGTCCAGGTCGGCCATCCAGCCGATGGTTGGCGTGTGATAGCCGCTGGCCGGATAAGCCATGGCCTTGAAGCGCTCGAAGGCCTTGGACATCGGCTTGTCGTCGGTGCGCATTCGGCGCTCTTCCTTGATGACTTCGATCTCGCGACTGAACTCTTCAGGCGGCAGGCGCAGGCTGGCCATGCGGTCGGCTTCCAGCTCGAAGGCCACGCCCAGGCGATCCCGGGCCAGTACCTGGTAATAAGCCGTGAAGTCATCGCTGGTGAAGGCGTTTTCCTCGGCACCCAGGTCCCGCAGGATCAGCGATGCTTCGCCGGGGCCGACTTTTTCGCTGCCCTTGAACATCATGTGTTCCAAGGCGTGGGACAAACCGGTCTGGCCCGGTGTTTCATAACTGGAGCCGACCTTGTACCAGACCTGGGAAACCACCACCGGGGCACGATGATCTTCGCGCACCACGACCTTCAGGCCGTTATCGAGGGTGAATTCATTGGTGGGTTGTGGATCGGCAGCCAGGGCTGAAAGGGGCAGACAAACTGTGCTGAACAGCAGGCCTGCAACGCGGCGGGCAAGAGCATTCATTCGTGTTTAAACCTGTTGGGCTGCCCGCTAGGTCTTAGCGTCGGCGGGCGAGAGGGTGCTAGGATACTGATCCGTTTTACTGGCGGCCACGCCTATCGGGCCTTTTATCGGCCCGGGGTTGTCCGGGTTATGCGCAGAAGCGTCGGTTTTTTCCGTGGATCCCTGCGTTTTCGCCGACGATGCCTTGCCAGTCCTTCGAAAAAATCGACGATGAGGTGTCCTTGGGACATTTCGACAATCTGTTGCGCGTGAACAAGCTGGATGAAACGCAGTCTGTTCAGCATCGAATATTCATCACCGAGGCGCCCTCGTGGCGCGTCGCTACCGTGAGATAGCCGTCCTCCATGTTTGGTTCCAACGACGACAAGAAGACCCCAGCTGAAGCTGGCGAAAAAAAAGGCCTGTTCGGATGGCTGCGCAAGAAGCCGCAGGAAACCGTCGTCGAACAGCCGCAACCGCTGCCCGAGCCTGCCGCTGAATCTGCGGCAGAGACGGTGGCCGAAGACGCTGCACCGATCGTTCTGCCACTGGCCGAACCGGTGCTGCAACCGGCCGAGCCTGAGCCCGCGGCACCGGCGGTCGAGCTGCCGTTGACGCCTCCCGTCGGGCAGAGCCCCTGGCCGACCCTGCCGGTGGCGGAAGAGCCGGTGGCATTGGTCGAGGACGCACTGGCTCCCCATGTCACGCCGCCGATCCCAGCCCCGCCACAACCGGTTGCGGAGCCTGTCGTCGAGGCGCCGCCAGTCGTGGTTGATACACCGCCTGTCGTCGAGCCCGCACCTTCCTCCGAACCCGGCAAGGTCGGTTTTTTCGCCCGCCTCAAGCAAGGCCTGTCCAAGACCAGCGCCAGCATTGGCGAGGGCATGGCCAGCCTGTTCCTGGGCAAGAAAGTCATCGACGACGAATTGCTGGATGACCTCGAGACCCGCCTGCTGACCGCCGATGTCGGCGTCGAGGCAACGTCGGTGATCATCCAGAGCCTGACCCAGAAGGTCGCGCGCAAACAGTTGACCGATGCCGACGCGCTGTACAAATCCCTGCAAGCCGAACTGGGCAACCTGCTCAAGCCGGTGGAGCAGCCGCTGGTGATCGCTTCGCAAAACAAGCCGTTCGTGATCCTGGTGGTCGGCGTCAATGGCGCCGGCAAGACCACCACCATCGGCAAGCTGGCGAAGAAACTGCAACTTGAAGGCAAGAAGGTCATGCTGGCCGCCGGCGATACTTTCCGCGCCGCTGCCGTGGAGCAGTTGCAAGTATGGGGCGAGCGCAACAAGATCCCGGTGATCGCTCAGCACACCGGCGCCGATTCCGCTTCGGTGATCTTCGACGCCGTGCAAGCCGCCAAGGCCCGTGGCATTGACGTGCTGATCGCCGATACGGCCGGTCGCCTGCACACCAAAGACAACCTGATGGAAGAGTTGAAGAAGGTTCGCCGGGTAATCGGCAAGCTCGATGCCGACGCGCCCCACGAAGTGCTGCTGGTGCTGGACGCCGGTACCGGCCAGAACGCCATCAACCAGGCCAAGCAATTCAACCAGACCGTCGAACTGACCGGGCTGGCGCTGACCAAGCTCGATGGTACCGCCAAGGGCGGGGTGATCTTCGCCCTGGCCAAGCAGTTCGGCCTACCCATCCGCTACATCGGCGTGGGCGAAGGCATCGACGACCTGCGTACCTTCGAGGCCGAGCCCTTTGTCCAGGCACTGTTTGCCGAGCGGGAGCATTCATGATTCGTTTCGAACAGGTCGGTAAGCGCTATCCGAACGGTCACGTCGGCCTGCATGAGCTGAGCTTTCGGGTGCGTCGGGGTGAGTTTCTGTTTGTCACCGGCCATTCCGGCGCCGGTAAAAGCACATTGCTGCGCCTGCTGCTGGCGATGGAGCGGCCCACCACCGGCAAGTTGCTGCTGGCCGGCCAGGACTTGAGCACCATCAGTAATGCCCAGATTCCCTACCTGCGGCGGCAGATCGGCGTGGTGTTCCAGAATCATCAGTTGCTGTTCGATCGCACCGTGTTCAACAACGTGGCGTTGCCCTTGCAGATCCTTGGCTTGTCCAAGGCCGAGATCAACAAGCGAGTGGATTCGGCCCTGGAGCGGGTGGCCCTGTCGGACAAGACCGACCTGTACCCGGGCGACCTGTCCACCGGCCAGCAACAGCGCGTCGGCATCGCCCGCGCCATCGTTCACCGTCCGGCCTTGCTGCTGGCGGACGAACCCACCGGTAACCTCGACCCGCGTCTGGCGGCGGAAATCATGGGCGTATTCGAAGACATCAACCGTTTGGGCACCAGCGTGCTGATCGCCAGTCACGACCTGGCCCTGATCGCACGCATGCGCCACCGCATGCTCACGCTGCAGCGCGGTCGTCTGATCGGTGACGGGGAGGCTGGCGTATGAGCGCAACCCGCAGCCCGAAAGTGGCCGAGCGTGTGGCCCCCAAGGCCTCCGACCCGCAACCGCAAAAGAAAAAACGCGACGAGGACGACGGCCCGGACTTCAGCACGCTGCTGCATGCCTGGATCGAAAGCCATCGCGCCAGCCTGCTCGACAGCCTGCGGCGCCTGGGCAAGCAGCCGATCGGCAGTTTCTTCACCTGCATGGTCATGGCGGTCGCCCTGAGCCTGCCGATGGGGCTGTCATTACTGCTGAATAACGTGGAGCGCCTGGGAGGTTCCTGGCAGCGCGCGGCGCAGATTTCCCTGTACCTGCAATTGGAGGCGACGCCGGGCGAAGGCCAGGCATTGCGCGAGCAGATCAAAGCCATGCCGGGCGTGGCCGATGCCGAATACATCGGCCGCGATCAGGCGCTCGAAGAGTTCCAGCAGCAGTCCGGCTTGGGCGAGGCGCTCAAGGAGCTGCCGGAAAACCCATTGCCGGGCGTGGTGTTGGTGACGCCGAAGGAAGTCGACAAGCCGACTCTTGAAGCATTAAGACAAAGACTTTCCGAATTGCCAAAGGTACAACAGGCGCAACTTGATCTAGTCTGGGTCGAGCGTCTTGCGGCGATCCTCAAGCTCGGCGACCGGTTTGTCTTCGGTCTGACGGTGCTGCTGGTGTCTGCATTACTTTTGGTGATAGGCAATACCATTCGTCTTCATATTGAAAACCGCCGCACCGAGATAGAAGTGATTAAACTCGTCGGCGGTACGGACAGTTATGTGCGCAGGCCCTTCCTTTATATGGGCGCGTTGTATGGCTTCGGTGCCGGGATCCTGTCCTGGGGTGTATTGGCGTTCGGCCTGGACTGGCTGAACGATGCGGTAGTGGGGCTGGCCGGTTTGTACGGCAGTGATTTCGCGCTGGCCGGAGTGCCAGTCGCCGACGGTCTGTCGCTCTTGCTTGGCGCGGTGCTGTTGGGTTATATCGGTGCATGGATTGCGGTCGCACGCCACTTGCGTGAGCTTGCGCCAAAATAGAGTCATTTTGCGCGTATTGACCTTTCAGTTTTTGTGGGAACTTGTCCTATGGTTCCCGGTCAATTTTCGCAGTGCTGAACTGCACGAGTTATGTGAGTCGGAGGTTTTTTCGTATGACCACTTCTTTGCAACCTGCGTATGCTCTGGTCCCGGGTGCGAACCTGGAGGCCTATGTGCACACGGTGAACAGCATCCCGTTGCTGACACCGGAGCAGGAGCGTGAACTGGCCGAGAGTCTCTATTATGAGCAGGATCTTGAGGCGGCTCGGCAAATGGTGCTCGCCCACCTGCGTTTTGTCGTACATATCGCCCGCAGCTATTCCGGCTACGGGCTGGCCCAGGCCGACCTGATTCAGGAAGGCAACGTTGGCCTGATGAAGGCGGTCAAGCGCTTCAACCCGGAAATGGGTGTGCGCCTGGTATCGTTCGCGGTGCACTGGATCAAGGCGGAAATCCACGAGTTCATTCTGCGCAACTGGCGCATCGTGAAGGTGGCGACCACCAAGGCCCAGCGCAAGCTGTTCTTCAACCTGCGCAGCCAGAAGAAGCGTCTGGCCTGGCTGAACAACGAAGAAGTCCATCGGGTAGCCGAAAGCCTCGGTGTGGAGCCTCGCGAAGTCCGCGAAATGGAAAGTCGTCTGACCGGCCAGGACATGGCCTTCGACCCGGCCGCCGAAGCGGACGACGACAGCGCCTTCCAATCGCCGGCCAACTACCTGGAAGACCACCGGTATGACCCGGCGCGCCAGCTGGAAGACGCCGACTGGAGCGACAATTCCAACACCAACCTGCATGAAGCCCTGGAAGTGCTGGACGAGCGCAGTCGCGACATCCTCTACCAGCGCTGGCTGGCAGAGGAAAAGGCCACGCTGCACGACCTGGCGCAGAAGTACAACGTGTCGGCGGAGCGGATTCGCCAGCTTGAGAAAAGCGCGATGAACAAGCTCAAGCTGTCGATTGCGGCTTAACCGGTGTAACGGCAATAAAAAACGCCCCGATCAGCGATGATCGGGGCGTTTTTGTTTGTGCCCGATATTGGAAACGATGCAGCCCCCTGTGGGAGCGGGCTTGCTCGCGAAGGCGGTGTGCCAGTGGGCATCAATGTGTCTGATACAGCGCTTTCGCGAGCAAGCCCGCTCCCACAGGGATAGGCGGTGTACAGCATTCTGTGGATATCCGAGACTTCTCTGTGGGAGCGAGCCTGCTCGCGAAGGCGGTATGTCAGTTAGCATCAATGTGTCTGATACACCGCTATCGCGAGTAGGCTCCCACAGGGGGTATTACTGGGCCCAGGGCGCCCGCCGCGAGTCATTGAGTCCCAGCAGATAACTGTCGCCCCCCAATTGATTCATCTGCTGGCGTATCCAGCTTGCCCGGCGCAGTACGTACGGGCTTGGCCGGCTGGCGCTCCATTTCCTCGGGTTGGGCAGTACCGCCGCCAGCAGGCTTGCCTGCTGGCGGGACAAGGCGTCGGCGCCCACGCGGAAGTGGTGTCGTGCTGCGGCTTCGGCGCCGAACACGCCGTTATCCCATTCCACACTGTTGAGGTACACCTCAAGAATCCGTTGCTTGGGCCAAAGCACTTCGATCAGCGCGGTGAACCAGGCTTCGAAGCCCTTGCGCAGCCAGCTGCGGCCCGACCACAGGAACAGATTCTTCGAGACTTGCTGGCTGAGGGTGCTGGCGCCGCGAATCGAACCGCCGCGGCCGTTATGGGCGAATGCGGCCTGGATCGCGCCGATGTCGAAGCCCCAGTGCTCGGGGAATTTCTGGTCTTCGCCAGCAATCACCGCAACCTTGAGGCTATCGGAGATCCGATCCCAGGGTTGCCAGGTGCGTTGCAGGTCGATCGGTTCGCCGTCGACCCAGGATTCAACCTTGCGCTCAATCATCAGCGCCGTGAATGGCGGCGGCACCACACGCAATAGCAGCACTAGGACAACGCTGCCGACGGCGAACCAGAGCAGGGCTTTGAGGAATCGTCGAAACAATGTACGCAGCATAGAGATGGCTTGGCCGAACCCGTCGAGCGGGCCATTATACAGACCCTGTCCACCGAGTCTGACTGGAGTTCTCATGCTGCGTAGCTTTCTGATGCTGGCTGCCTTTTTCGGCTTCACCGGCGTGGCACTCGGAGCCTTTGCCGCTCACGGCCTGAAAAACCGCCTGAGCGCCGATTACCTGGCGATTTTCCACACCGGTGTCACCTACCAACTGGTGCACACCCTGGCCTTGCTCGGCGTTGCGCTGCTGGCCACGCACATCCCCGGCCGCATCGTCACCTGGGCCGGGATTTCGTTTGTGCTCGGCATCCTGTTGTTCTCCGGCAGCCTCTACCTGTTGACCCTCACGGGTATCAGCAAGCTTGGCATCATCACCCCGTTCGGTGGCGTAGCGTTCCTGATCGGCTGGCTCTGCCTGGGCCTCGCCGCCTGGCGCCTGCAACTTGCCGCTTGAAGCTTGTAGCTGACCAAGGGACTTGGGTCACCCAGGCTGATCGGGCTAGAATGCCAGCCCCTAAAAATGATGGCGGCATCCGGCATGCGCATTCAGTTGAACGGCGAACCCTTTGAATTGCCCGACGGTGAAACCGTTGCGGCCCTGCTGACCCGTCTGGATCTCACCGGGCGTCGCGTCGCGGTGGAACTCAATCTGGATATCGTCCCGCGCAGCCAGCATGCCGATACCGCCCTCAATGAGGGTGACCAGGTTGAAGTCGTGCACGCCATCGGCGGCGGCTAGTGGCCTGTACGGTTAATTCGAGTACTCAAACTCGAGTGTCAGGGCTTGTCAGGCAAGGCGCCATGACGAGTCGTAGCCCCGCTACGGCGAGGAGTGGCAACGCAGCCTGGCAAGTTCTGGCGCCGAAGTTGAGTGCACGAATTAGCCACACAGGCCACTAACGGTTTCGCAGCATTTCGCAAGAACCTCACCCCAACAGAGGATTTCCCATGAGCATCGTTCGTAGCGACAAGCCCTTCGTCCTGGCCGGTCGTACCTACCAGTCGCGCTTGCTGGTAGGTACCGGCAAGTACCGCGACATGGAAGAAACCCGCCTGGCCATCGAGGCTTCGGGCGCCGAGATCGTCACCGTCGCGGTGCGCCGGACCAACATCGGCCAGAACCCGGGCGAACCGAACCTGCTGGATATCCTGCCGCCGGATCGCTACACCATCCTGCCGAATACCGCCGGTTGCTTCGACGCCATCGAGGCCGTGCGCACCTGTCGCCTGGCCCGTGAGCTGCTCGATGGCCACAACCTGGTGAAGCTGGAAGTGCTGGCGGACCAGAAAACCCTGTTTCCCAACGTGATCGAAACCCTCAAGGCCGCTGAAACCCTGGTCAAGGAAGGTTTCGACGTCATGGTATATACCAGCGACGATCCGATCATCGCCCGGCAACTGGCGGAAATCGGCTGCATCGCGGTCATGCCGCTGGCCGGCCTGATCGGTACGGGCCTGGGGATCTGTAACCCGTACAACCTACAGATCATTCTTGAAGAAGCCAAAATCCCGGTACTGGTGGATGCCGGCGTCGGTACCGCCTCCGACGCCACCATTGCCATGGAGCTGGGCTGCGAAGCGGTGCTGATGAACTCCGCCATCGCCCACGCCCAGCAGCCGATCCTGATGGCCGAAGCGATGAAACACGCCATTGTCGCCGGGCGCCTGGCCTACCTCGCCGGGCGCATGCCGAAAAAACTTTACGCCAGCGCCTCCTCGCCGCTGGATGGTCTGATCAAGTAAGAGCCATTGATGATTGAATCGAACGACACGCCTGTCCAGCCGGACGAAGGCGAAGAGCGCCAGCATCGCCGCATCAAGAGTTTCGTGATGCGCGCCGGGCGCATGACCGAAGGCCAGCAGCGCGGCCTGGAGCAGGGCGCCCCTCTGTTCGTCCTGCCCTTGGCCGATGCGCCGGTGGACTTCGACCAGGTATTTGGCCGCTCGGCCCCGCGCTCTCTGGAAATCGGTTTCGGCATGGGTCATTCGCTGCTGGAAATGGCCGCGGCTGCGCCGGAGCAGGATTTCATCGGCGTGGAAGTGCACCGTCCCGGCGTCGGCGCGTTGCTCAATGGCGTCCTGACCCAAGGGCTGACCAACCTGCGGGTCTACGATTGCGACGCCATCGAAGTGCTCAACCGATGCGTGGCCGACAACAGCCTGGACCGGCTGATGCTGTTCTTCCCGGACCCATGGCACAAGAGTCGTCATCACAAGCGCCGTATCGTCCAGGCTTCGTTCGCCGAGCTGGTGCGCAGCAAGTTGAAGGTCGGCGGTGTGCTGCATATGGCCACCGATTGGGAGCCCTATGCCGAATACATGCTGGAAGTGATGAACGTCGCCCCTGGCTATCGCAACCTCGCCGAAGACAGCAAATACGTACCACGCCCGGCCGAACGGCCGATCACCAAGTTCGAGCGCCGTGGCGAACGGCTGGGGCATGGGGTTTGGGATTTGAAGTTCGAGAAGTTGGCGTAAGTACCAGTAGATCCTGTTGAAATGGGATCCCCTGTGGGAGCGAGCCTGCTCGCGATGACGGCCTGACAGTCAACATTGATGTTGGATGTTAAGGCCTCATCGCGAGCAGGCTCGCTCCCACAGTTGTTTCAGGGCGCTGCGAAGGTCAGCGCCGATCCGCCACCACGCCAATCAACACCAACACCACCAACAGCACCGGTGCCAGGCTGTAATTGTTGAACTGGCTCAGCCCGCGCACCACCCAGGGCGTGGCGTAGATCAGCGCCGCGCCGCTGCCGATCATGCACAGCAAGGCGATCAGCGGGACGCGCAACGCGCCGGCGATACTGCCCAGGCGTTGTTCGACCCAGGCCTTGATGTCTGCGCCGAACAGCACCAGCAGGCAGCCGACCAGTGCCAGGGAGATTTCTGACAGGTTACTGCGGCTCCAGCGGGACACGGTGGCGAGCAGGTCGAGTACCAGATCCATTCGATTTCCTTGTGTTGATCAGCTCAGAAATTTCTGCAGCAAGTCATTGAGAAACAGCTGGCCGCGCTCGGTGGCCGCCAGACGTGACGGTTCGACCTGCAACAACCCGCTTTGTTCGGCTTCGCGGCGACCTTCGGCCAGGCTTTGCAGGGGCAGGCCGGTGCGTTCCGGGTATAGCCGCGCTTGCACCCCGTCGGTCAGGCGCAGGGCGTTCATCAGGAATTCGAAGGGCAGTTCGTCGTTGGCCAGGGTTTTCTCGCCGGCCAGGAAGCGCTTGGCCGGGTTGAGGTAGTCCTTGGGCAGGCGGGTCTTCCAGGTGCGCACGATGCGCCCGTCTGGATGGCTGAGCTTGCCATGGGCACCGGCACCGATGCCGATGAAGTCGCCGAAGCTCCAGTAATTGAGGTTATGCTGCGCCGCTCGACCCGGTTGGGCGTAGGCCGATACTTCGTATTGGGCGTAACCATGTTCGGCCAGCAGCGCTTGTCCGGCTTCCTGGATGTCCCACAACGTATCGTCTTCCGGCAACGTTGGCGGCTGGTTCCAGAACACCGTGTTGGGCTCCAGCGTCAGCTGATACCAGGAGAGATGGGTCGGCTTCAAGGCGATGGCCTGGCGCAGGTCGCTCAAGGCGTCCTCAAGGGACTGGTCAGGCAGGCCATGCATCAGGTCCAGGTTGAAATTATCGAACCCGGCCTGGCGCGCCATGCCGGCGGCGCGCACCGCTTCGTCACCGTTATGGATCCGGCCCAGGGCTTGGAGCTTGGCCTGCTGGAAGCTCTGGATACCAATGGACAGGCGATTGATGCCCAAGGCCCGGTAAGCCACGAATTTCTCTTGCTCGAAGGTACCCGGGTTGGCTTCCAGGGTGATTTCGATGTCGTCTGCGAAGGCTATCCGCGCCTCGACGCCCTGGAGCAGCCGGCCCAAGGCCTGGGCACTGAACAGGCTGGGGGTACCGCCGCCGAAGAAAATCGAACTCAGTTTACGACCATATACGCTGTGCAGATCCTGGTCGAGATCGGCCAGCAAGGCGTCGACGTACTCTTCTTCTGGCAACTGAGGGCTGGCGGTGTGGGAGTTGAAGTCGCAATACGGGCATTTGCGTACGCACCACGGAATGTGGACATACAACGCCAGGGGCGGCAACACTGGCAGCGGTGCCCGAGGCGTGTGTGCGCCGCCATGAATCAGCGGCGCGGGAGAGTCATTGTTCATTGCAGGCCCAGGCGCTGACGCAGCAGGGCCATGGCGCGGGCGCGGTGGCTCAGTTGGTTCTTTTCCACCGGGCCCAGCTCGGCGCTGGAACAGTTGCGCTCCGGCACCCAGAACAGCGGGTCGTAGCCGAAGCCGTGCTCGCCGCTGGCCTCGGTGAGAATACGCCCATGCCACAGGCCTTCACAGAGGATCGGCAGTGGATCGTCGGCGTGGCGCACCAAGGCCAGCACACAGACAAACTGCGCGCGGCGCTCGGCTTCGGGCACGTCCTTGAGGGCGTCGAGCAGCTTGGCGTTGTTCGCCGCGTCACCCTTGCCGTCGGCATAACGAGCCGAGTAGATACCCGGAGCGCCGCCGAGGAAATCCACCGCCAGTCCCGAGTCGTCCGCCAGCGCCGGCAGGCCGGAGATGCGTGCGGCGTTGCGGGCCTTGAGGATCGCGTTCTCGACGAACGACAGGCCGGTTTCTTCCGGTTCCACCTGGCTGAATTCGCCAATCGAGCGCAACTGCACCGACCCGCCGAGCATGGCCTGGAGTTCCTTGAGTTTGCCGGCGTTATGGCTGGCGAGTACGAGTTGGGTGAGGTTCATCATTCGCCGGGGAACAGTTCCTGGTTGAAATTGAAGGTATTGATCTTGTCGCCGGTCTGCACCTTGATCTCGAAGGTGCGGACTTCCCGCTGGTTCACCGGATACTGGGCGATGTAATAGATCGCACCTTGCTCGGTCACCTGCTTGAACTTCAGCGGGACGCTGCTGCTGGTGAGGTCTTTGACCGAGCCGCTGACCTGGGCCGACAAAGGCTTGCCACTCTTGAGCACCGAGATGTTGATGATGCCCTGGTTCTTGCTGCGGATCAGCTCGGCAGCCTTGGCGATATCCGGCGTCAGGAAGGTCGAGTTGAATGTGTTGTAGTGCACCGTGACGTCACCGAACACTTCCTTGCGGTCCGGCCTGATGGCATCGGCTGCCATGACGCCGATGCTCAGGCAGGCGGTAATGAGAAACAACGCTAGACGTTTCATGTCGTGCTCCTGATTAGGCAGGGATTACACCGCGACCTGGTGGTCAGCGAGAGCTGGGCTGCTGACCCGATAAATGCCTATCTCACCTAACAGATTAGGCCATAGCTTGCTGGCCCACCCGTGGCGGTGCTGCTGGTCCACCGCCAGGCGATCGATGACCTTGGCCTGGCGTTCGCGGCACAACGCTTCGAAGTCCGCGAAGGTGCAGAAGTGGATGTTCGGTGTGTTGTACCAGGTGTAGGGCAGGAACTCCGATACCGGCATGCGACCTTTGCTCGCCAGGTACCAGCGGCAGCGCCAGTGCCCGAAGTTGGGGAAGGTAATGATGCACTGGCGCCCGACCCGGAGCATTTCGTCGAGGATCCTGTCAGGGTAGTGCACCGCTTGCAGGGCCTGGGTCATGACCACGATGTCGAAGCTGTTGCTGGCGAAGTTGCCCAAGCCCTTGTCCAGGTCCTGTTCGATGACGTTGATGCCCTTGGCGACGCACTCGGCGATGTTGTCCGGGTCGTTTTCCAGGCCGTAGCCGGTGACTTGCTTGTGGTCCCGCAGCCAGGTCAGCAGTTCGCCGTTGCCGCAGCCCAGGTCGAGCACGCGGCTGCCGGCGGGGATCCATTCCTGGATGATGTCCAGATCGGCTCTCATGGCGTCCTCACAGCGTAATACGGTTCATGTAGTTGCCGAACGCCTGCAGGTAGCGCGGGATCGGAATCAGAAAGGCGTCGTGGCCCTGGGGCGCGTCGATTTCCAGGTAGCAGACGTCCTTGCGCGCGGCCATCAGCGCGTCCACCAGCTCCCGCGAGCGCGCCGGGGAGAAGCGCCAGTCGGTGGTGAACGACATCACGCAGAACTTGGCGGTGGCGCCAGCGAAGGTTTTCGCCAGGTCATCGTCGAAGCTTGCCGCCGGATCGAAATAGTCCAGGGCCTTGGTCATCAGCAGGTAGGTGTTGGCGTCGAAGCGCCCGGAGAACTCCTCGCCCTGGTAACGCAGGTAGCTTTCCACCTGGAACTCGACGCTGTGGAAGTCATAGTTGAGCTTTTCGCTCTTGAGGCCACGGCCGAATTTCTCGCCCATGGAGTCGTCGGACAGGTAGGTGATATGCCCGACCATCCGCGCCAGCATCAGCCCGCGCTTAGGGATCACGCCGTGCTCCTGGAACGAACCACCGTGGAATTCCGGGTCGGTGAGGATCGCCTGGCGCGCCACTTCGTTGAAGGCGATGTTCTGCGCCGACAGCTTGGGGGCCGAGGCGATTGCCAGGCAGTGGCGCACGCGGTCCGGGTAGGTGATGGTCCATTGCAGGGCCTGCATGCCCCCCAGGCTGCCGCCGATCACGGCGGCCCACTGGGCGATCCCGAGACGGTCGGCCAGGCGGGCCTGGCTGTGGACCCAGTCTTCCACGGTCAGCACCGGGAAATCGGCGCCGAAGGGCTTGCCGGTATCCGGGTTGAGGCTGCTGGGGCCGGTGGAGCCGTTGCAGCCGCCGAGGTTGTTCAGGCTGACCACGAAGAACCGGTTGGTGTCGATCGGCTTGCCGGGGCCAATGCAACTGTCCCACCAGCCGGGCTTGCGGTCGTCGATGCTGTGGTAGCCGGCGGCATGGTGATGCCCCGACAAGGCGTGGCAGATGAGCACGGCATTGCTCGCCGTGGCGTTGAGCGTGCCATAGGTTTCGTAGATCAGGTCATAGGCTGGCAACGAACGACCGCAGGCCAGGGCCAGGGGCTCGCTGAAATGCGCCATTTGCGGCGTCACCAGACCAACGGAATCGGGGGGAAAGGCAGCTGGCATCGACCCTGCTCTCGTTGAAATGAGGCGTAAGTCTAAAGACCGCTGGGGTTAGCGGCAAGCAAAGGCGCGGGGGGATTTCTTGCAAGGGTATTTATCTGTGGCGAGGGGATTTATCCCCTCGCCACAAGGTATGTACGCCTCGTCAGATCAGGACGCGCAGGATATCCGGCATCATGGTCATGGCCGCCAGGTTGTTGATCACCAGCATGTCGAGCAGCTTGAGCACCATGAACGCCAGGATCGGCGAGATATCCAGGCCGCCGAGGTTCGGCACGATGCGACGGAACGGAGCCAGGGCCGGTTCGCAGATCTGGTTCACCAGTTCGGCGCCCGGATTGTGGCTGCCCGGGGCGACCCAGGACAGAATCACACTGATGATCAGGGCGAAGAAGAAAATCTTCAGGAACAGCGCGGTCACGCCGATGATCGACCAGATCAGCAGTTGCAGCGGGTTGCCGGTGGTGCCGTAGGTCAGCAGCAGGGTCAGGGCCATCAGGGCCATTTGCACGAGGATCGCCAGTACCAGCGACGACATGTCCAGGCCGAACAGGCTCGGGATGATCCGGCGCAGGGGCTTGAGCAGCGGCTGGGTGGCCTTGACGACGAACTGGCACAGCGGGTTGTAGAAGTTGGCGCGCACCAGTTGTAGCACGAAACGCATCAGCACGATCAGCAGGTACAGGCTGCCAAGGGTTTGCAGCACGTAGACCGCAGCGGTGTTCAATCCAATCATGAATGGCTCCTTATTGGCCCAGTTGTTCGGCCATTTCGGCCGAGCGGTGCGCGGCGGCGCCGAGTGCTTTTTCCACCAGGGCTTCGAAACCCCCGGCCTGGAACGATTTGATGGCCGCTTCGGTGGTGCCGGCCGGCGAGGTCACGCGGCGGCGCAACTCAGCCGCATCGACGTCGCTGGAGGTGGCCATGTGGGCAGCGCCTAGGGCGGTCTGCAAGGTCAGCTTCGCGGCAATCTCGCGGGGCAGGCCCAGTTTTTCGCCGGCGGCGGTCATGGCTTCGATCAGCAGAAAAAAGTACGCCGGGCCTGAACCGGAAACGGCGGTGACCGCGTCCAGTTGCTGCTCGGTCTCCAACCACAGCGCCAGGCCGACGGCCGACAGCAGCTCCTCAGCCTGCTGGCGTTGTCCGGCGCTGACCTGTTGGGTGGCGAACAGGCCGCTGACGCCCTGGCGTAACAGCGCCGGGGTGTTGGGCATGCAACGCACGATGGGCTGCTCGCCGAGCCACTTGTTCATGCTGGCGCAGGTGATGCCAGCGGCAATCGACACCACCAGTTGATGGGGCTTGAGGCTTGGGCGAAGGGCTTCGCACACGGCTTTCATCGCTTGCGGCTTGACCGCCAGCACGACGACGTCGGCGCCATCGATGGCTTGTGCGTTGTCGGCAAAGGTTTCGATGCCGTGCTCGCCGCTCACCCGGGTACGGGTATCGACCCCCGGATCGCTGGCGCGGATCTGCGCAGCGTCCAGACCCTTGGCCCGCAGGCCACCGATCAGGCTGGCGGCCATGTTGCCGGCGCCGATAAAGGCAATACGCGTGTTGCTCATGACAGGTCCTTGATTGAAGAGTTGAGTCGGCATGGCTTACGGCTGGTTCCCGCTGTAGTCGCGAGCACCAAACAGGGCGGTACCGATCCTGACCCAGGTGGCCCCCTGGGCAATGGCGGATTCGAGGTCGTGGCTCATGCCCATGGACAGGGTATCCAGCGGCAGGGCCAGGCTGGCTTGCAAGCGTTGGACGGCTGCGAAGGCTGCGTCCTGAGCGGCGCGTTCTTCGGTCGGCTCGGGGATTGCCATGAGTCCGCGTAGCGTCAGGCGTGGCAACGCGCCGATTGCCTCGGCCAGGGCCGGCAGATCTTCCGGGGTACAACCGGATTTGCTGGCTTCCCCACTGACGTTGACTTGAATGCAGATGTTCAGCGGCAGCAAGCCGTCCGGACGCTGTTCGGACAGGCGTTGGGCAATTTTCAAACGGTCCACGGAGTGCACCCAGTCGAAATGTTCAGCGATAGCGCGGGTCTTGTTCGATTGAATGGGGCCGATGAAGTGCCAGATCAAGGGCAGGTCGGTCAGTTCGGCCTGCTTGCCCAGCGCTTCCTGCAGGTAGTTCTCACCGAAGTCCCGCAGGCCCGCGGCATAGGCTTCACGCAGGGCCTGGGCGGGCTTGGTCTTGCTCACTGCCAGCAGTTGCACGCTGTCTACGGCGCGGTGGGCGGCTTGCTCCGCAGCGCGGATGCGCGATCTAACCTGAGCGATGTTGTCTGCTATCGTGGACATAAAGAAGCGCCAGCGGTCTGAGGTTCGCGGCATTCTACTGGAATTGAGGAGCGCTATGGATATCACTGAACTGCTGGCGTTCAGCGCCAAACAGGGGGCGTCGGACCTGCACCTGTCCGCCGGGCTGCCGCCGATGATCCGGGTTGATGGCGATGTGCGGCGGATCAACCTGCCAGCACTGGACCACAAGCAGGTTCATGAATTGATCTACGACATCATGAATGACCGGCAACGGGTAGATTACGAAAAGTTTCTGGAAACCGATTTTTCCTTCGATGTACCTGGGGTAGCACGGTTCCGGGTCAACGCGTTCAATCAGAATCGCGGCGCGGGGGCGGTGTTCCGGACCATTCCGTCGAAAGTCCTGACCATGGAAGAGCTGGGCATGGGTGAGGTGTTTCGCAAAGTGACCGAGGCCCCCCGCGGGTTGGTGCTGGTGACTGGGCCGACCGGCTCAGGCAAGTCCACCACCCTGGCGGCGATGATCGACTACCTCAACACCCATAAGCACCATCACATCCTTACCATCGAGGACCCCATCGAGTTTGTCCACGAACCGCGCAAATGCCTGATCAACCAGCGCGAAGTGCACCGCGACACCCAGGGTTTTTCCACGGCCTTGCGTTCGGCCCTTCGGGAGGATCCGGACGTGATTCTGGTGGGGGAGATGCGTGACCTGGAAACCATCCGCCTGGCGCTGACCGCCGCCGAAACCGGGCACCTGGTCTTCGGCACCCTGCACACCACCTCGGCGGCCAAGACCATCGACCGGGTGGTGGACGTGTTCCCGGGAGACGAGAAGTCCATGGTGCGCTCGATGTTGTCGGAATCATTGCAGGCGGTGATTTCCCAGACGTTGATCAAGAAGATCGGCGGCGGCCGGGTCGCCGCTCACGAAATCATGCTGGGTACATCGGCGATTCGTAACCTGATCCGTGAAGACAAGGTGGCGCAGATGTACTCGGCGATCCAGACCGGAGGCTCGCTGGGGATGCAGACGCTGGACATGTGCTTGAAGGATCTGGTGACCAAAGGCTTGATCAGCCGTGAACATGCACGGGAGCGGGCGCGTACGCCGGATAATTTCTGAGGGGTTTTCCGATCGTTCCCACGCTCTGCGTGGGAACGCAGCCGGGGACGCTCCGCGTCCCTGAGAGCCGAACGCAGAGCGTCCGCTGAGGCATTCCCACGCAGAGCGTGGGAACGATCATCAGCGCTGGACGACCCGCATCCCACCCGGCTCTTTCGGCAACACCCGCTTGGCAACCACGTAGTGGGTGTCCCAGTACGGCTTGTTCAGAGTGTCGATAGTCACCGACTTGCCGCGACGTGGCGCATGGATGAAACGGTCGTTGCCCAGGTAGATGGCCACGTGGTTGACCCGGCGGCTCTTGAGCTTGAAGAAAATCAGGTCGCCGGGCTTGAGGTCCTTGCGCTCGACTTTCTCACCGTGACCGGCTGCCATGGCATTTGAAGTGCGTGGCAGGTCGAAAGTGCTGTCGTTGAAAGCGTATTTCACCAGACCACTGCAATCGAAGCCTTTACTTGGACTGCTTCCGCCCCAACGATAAGGTGTGCCCAGTACATTCACGGCACGGCTCAATACGTTGCTGCTCGCTTTGGTCGCCATGGGGGGCACCAGCTTGCTGCTGCCAGTGGTCGTGTACTGGACGCTTGGCTTGTTCTTGCTCGAAGGAGCAGAAACATGGGATTTCGGGGTGTAGCCGTTGACGTTGGGAAGACGTTGCTCACGATTGGTGGCGTGGGCGGCCAGGGGCAATAATAGGCAAATGGTTAGCCATGTCTTGAAAAATGGACGCATTAGGCAGGGCTCTTGAAGGTTAGCGCGCAACTTTATAACAGCTTTTTTGCTGATTCCGAGTCCGTTTGTCGATTCGAAATCCTTCGCCCCACCCCTTAAATTGCGACACTTTGGCCCGATTGTCCGACACAGGCCCCGGTTTACGGGGGCTTTACCGAGTTCAGGGTGTCGCATGCCGCTTGTCGGCAAGACACACAAAAGTCACAAAAGGTCCGAACAAATTTAACTATCGAGGCAAAAGAGGTCATTCATGAACAGCTATCAGCTGGACGCCCCACACGATACCCACAGCAAAATCATCGGGTATCTGCTGTGGATTTTCGGTTTCACCGGGGCGCATCGTTTCTACTATGGCAAGCCGGTCACCGGCACGATCTGGTTCTTCACCTTCGGCCTGTTGGGCATCGGCTGGTTGATCGACCTGTTCCTGATCCCTGCCATGGACCGCGAAGCGGACCTGCGCTTCACCCCAGGCCCCATCGAATACACCGTGGCGTGGATCCTGTTGACGTTTCTCGGGGTGTTCGGCGTGCACCGGATGTATCAGGGCAAATGGCTCAGCGGGATCATTTACCTGCTGACCGGCGGGGTGTTCTTCCTGGGGGTGCTGTATGACTTCTGGACGCTGAACGACCAGGTTTCGATTCGCAATGCGCAGAAGCGTGGGGCGTTTCGGTAAGACCGGGTTGCTCCCATCGCGAGCAGGCTCGCTCCCACAGGGATCTTCAGCACGCACAGATTGTGTGAGTACCTGAAATCCAATGTGGGAGCGAGTCTGCCCGCGATGGGCGCAACGCAGTGTCAGGCCTGGTGAGTAACCCGCCCATCCATCAAGGTATAGCGCACCACACTCGGCAAGCTGTGGCCCAGGAACGGGCAGTTGTCGCCTTTGGAGCGCCAGGCTTCCCCGGCCACGGTGGAGGCTGCCGGGTCAAACAGCACCAGGTCCGCTGCCGCACCCACCGCCAGTTTACCGGCCGGCAGTTGCAGCGCCTGGGCTGGGCCGGCGCTGAGGCGCGCCAGCAGCGTCGGCAGGTCGAGCAGGCCGTCTTCCACCAGGGTCATTGCCAGCGGCAGCAGCAGTTCGACGCTGCTGATGCCCGGTTCGGTCGCGCCAAAAGGTGCCAGTTTGGCATCGCGCTCGTGGGGTTGATGATGGCTGGAGATGGCCGAGATCACCCCGGACTTCACCGCCTCGCGCAAGCCATCCCGGTCGGCGCGGGTGCGCAGCGGTGGCTGGACGTGGTAGACGCTGTTGAAATCGATCAGGGCTTCGTCGGTCAGGATCAGTTGATACAGCGCCACATCGGCGGTCACCGGCAAGCCGCGGGCCTGGGCCTGGGCAATCAGCGCCGCGCCGCGGGCACTGGTCAGCTGGCTGAAGTGCGCACGCACACCGCTTTGCTCCACCAGCAACAGGTCACGGGCCAGGGCCACGGTCTCGGCGGTCTCCGGTATGCCCGGTAGGCCGAGGAAGCTGGCGGTCGGACCTTCATGGGCGAGGCCGCCTTCGGCCAGGTCGTGATCCTGGGAGTTGAATATCACGGTCAGACCGAAAGTGGCTGCGTATTCCAAGGCGCGGCACAGGGTGCGGGTGTTACGAAAACTGTTCAGACCGTTGCCAAACGCCACGCAGCCGGCATCGCGCAACGCAATCAGCTCCGCCAGTTGTTCACCGTCGAGGCCTTTGCTTAACGCACCAATCGGAAAGACCTTGGTATTGCCGGCTTCGCGGGCGCGGTCGAGGATCAGTTCGGCCACGGCCGAGGTGTCCAGCACCGGTTTGGTCTGTGGCGGGCAGCACAGGCTGGTCACGCCACCGGCGGCGGCGGCCCGGGTTTCGCTGACGATGCTGCCCTTGCGGCTGTAGCCGGGCTCGCGCAGGGCGACGTTCAGGTCGACCAGGCCGGGGGCGGCCACCAGGCCTTGGGCGTCGAGGGTCTCGACCGCCACGAAACCGGCCGGGGCGGCACCCAGGGCAACGATTTTGCAGGCATCGATATGAATGTCAGTCACTTGATCCAGGCCGCTGGCTGGATCGATCACGCGTGCGCCGAGAATGCTGAGCTTCACTGGGCGTTCTCCTGGTCGAATTGGCGCTGGGCCGTTTGCCCGCTCATGGCCATGGACAGCACGGCCATGCGGATGGCGATGCCGTAGGTCACCTGGTTGAGGATCACCGAGTGCGGTCCGTCGGCCACCGCCGACTCGATCTCCACGCCGCGGTTGATCGGCCCCGGGTGCATGACGATGGCATCCGGCTTGGCCCCGGCCAGACGGGCGGTGGTGAGGCCGAACAGGCGGTAGAACTCGCCTTCGCTGGGCAGCAGGCCGCCGGTCATGCGTTCACGCTGCAGGCGCAGCATGATCACCACGTCCACATCCTTGAGGCCTTCGGTCATGTCGGTGTAGACCTTCACGCCGTATTGCTCGACGCCGATGGGCAGCAGGGTTTTCGGCGCGATCACGCGGATGTCCGGGCAACCGAGGGTCTTGAGGGCGAGCATGTTCGAGCGGGCGACCCGCGAATGCAGGATGTCGCCGACAATCGCCACCGAAAGGTTCTCGAAGCTGCCCTTGTGCCGGCGGATGGTCAGCATGTCCAGCATGCCCTGGGTCGGGTGGGCGTGACGGCCGTCGCCGCCGTTGATGATCGCCACCTGCGGGCAGACGTGTTCGGCAATGAAGTGTGCCGCGCCGGAGTCGCCGTGGCGCACGACGAACATATCCGCCGCCATGGCTTCGAGGTTGCGCAGGGTATCCAGCAGGGTTTCGCCCTTGCTCGCCGAGGACGTCGACACGTTGAGGGTGATCACGTCCGCCGACAGCCGCTGGGCCGCCAGTTCGAAGGTGGTGCGGGTGCGGGTGGAGTTTTCGAAGAACACGTTGCACACGGTCTTGCCGCGCAGCAACGGGACTTTCTTCACCGCCCGGGCGCCGACTTCAAGGAACGAGTCGGCGGTGTCGAGGATTTCCGTCAGCAGCTCGCGGCGCAGGCCGTCGAGGGACAGGAAGTGCCGCAGCTGGCCCTGATCGTTGAGCTGCAGCGGGCGCTTGGTTTCGAGAGGCGTCATCGCGATGGACTCTTACAAGGGCAGTTAAAGGGCAAGGTCTTGCAGTTCGAGTTGCAGCGGTGCGGGGCCGGAGAGTTTGACCCGCTGGTGCGCGGCCAGTGCCAGCGTCGCGCCGACCACGTTCGGCCGGATCGGCAGCTCGGCGGCGTCCAGGTCCAGCAGACACACCAGGGTCACGCTGGCCGGGCGGCCGTAATCGAACAACTCGTTCATGGCGGCGCGGATGGTCCGGCCGCTCATCAGCACGTCGTCGATCAAGACCAGGTGCTGGCCCTCGATCTCGAACGGCAACGCCGAAGGGCGTACTTGTGGGTGCAGGCCGTTCTGGCTGAAGTCGTCGCGGTAGAAGGACACGTCCAGGGTGCCCAGCGGTGCTTGGCTGCCGAGTTCCTCGAGCAGGGCCTGGGCGACCCAGACGCCGCCGGTGCGAATACCGATGTAGCGCGGTTCGCGGATGCCGCGTTGTTCCAGGTGTGCCGTGAGACGGATCGCCATCTGGCTGATCAGGTCGGCAGGATTGGGCAGGCTCATGCTGGCTCCTTCAGGTTCCCGGGCCGGCGGTGAGGCCCGGTCTATCGCTAAAAGAAAGCGCCTTGGCGGCGCTTTCAAAATCAGGTGTCGAACAGGGCGCTGTTGGCATCGAGCCAGCCCTGCAGCAGCAGGGCGGCGGCAATGGCGTCCACCGGGTTGTCGCGGTAACTGCCTTTCTGCCCGCCACGCTCGAGGCGCTCGCCCTTGGCTTCGAACGTAGTCAGGCGTTCGTCGTGGGTATAGAAGGGCAGGTTGTAGCGACCATTGAGTCGCCGGGCGAATTTTTCAGCGCGCACGCACATGTCGCTGGGCGTACCGTCCATGTTCAGCGGCAGGCCGACCACCACGGCGTCGGGTTTCCACTCCTTGATCAGCGCTTCGACCTGGTTCCAGTCCGGCACGCCATTCTGCGCCTTGAGGGTACACAGCTCGCGGGCCTGGCCGGTAACGACCTGGCCGACCGCAACGCCGATCTGTTTGGTGCCGTAGTCGAAGCCCAGCAGCAGGCGCAGGGCCATCAGGCGTGTCCTGCCTGACTGGTGAGCAGGCTGAGGTTGATCCCCAGGCGGTTGGCCGCCGCTTCCAGGCGCAGTTCACTGCTGGTGTTGAACAGGATGTCGGCGTCGAACGGGCAGGTCAGCCAGGCGTTGTCGGCCAGCTCGGCCTCCAGCTGCCCGGCTTCCCAACCAGCGTAGCCGAGGGCGATCAGGCTTTTCTCCGGCCCGACACCGTCAGCGATGGCAAACAACACGTCCTGGGAGGTCGACAGCGATACGCCGTTGAGGTCCACGGTGGCCTGGTAGCTGGGACCCGACGGATGGAGGACGAAGCCACGGTCGGTCTGCACCGGCCCGCCGATGAAAATCGGCACGTGCTGGCACAGGATCGGCGGCTCCACCTCAGGTCGCAGCTGCTCGAGAATATCCGCCAGGTTCAGTTCCTGCGGGCGATTGATCACCAGCCCCATGGCGCCATTGGCCGTGTGCTCGACAATGTAGGTCAAGGTGTGGGCGAAGTTCGGATCGGCCATATGCGGCATGGCGATCAGGAAATGATGTTTGAGGTAGGTGGGGCTGACGTTTTTCATAGGCGATAGTGTGGCGGCGCAGGGGCGAACTGACAAGCTGGGGATGTGCAGGAAATACCCGAGATAGGTGTAGAACCCTTGTGGGAGCGAGCCTGCTCGCGATAGCTATTGATCATCCAATATAAATGTCGACTGGCAGACCGCTATCGCGAGCAGGCTCGCTCCCACAGGAATTGGTGTCAGTTGCTGGACAACCGATCTCCCCGGGAGAATTTCCAGGTGCGGATGATCTCCAGTCGGTCGATGTCGGACAAATCCCCGGTAAACGGCGCGAACGGCGCCGCCAGGCGCACGATGCGTTGGGCCGCCTGGTCCAGCAGCGGCTGGCCGGAGGACTCCAGCACCAGCACTTCATACAGGGAGCCGTCACGGTTGATCGAGACCATCAGCCGCAGGTTGCCGTAGATCTGCTTGCGCCGCGCTTCTTCGGGGTAATTGAGGTTGCCGATGCGCTCGACCTTCTTGCGCCACTCATCCTTGTACCAGGCGCCCTTGTCACGCATGGTCGAAGCGGCGCTCAGGCGGTGGATGCGCGGACGCTTGGCATAGAGCTGCTGTTCCTGGGCCAGTTCGGCTTCCAGGCTGGCGATGTCGCTGGACAACTGGGAGCTGTCAAAGGTCGGCGCCGGAGCCTTGGGCTTGGGGTCGGGCTTGACCTCTTCCTTGACCGGTGCCTTCTTCGGCTTCGGTGCCACAGTGGTCACCGCCGCCTTGGGGGCCGTTTCCTGGACCTCGGGCTTGGCGGCCGGAGGAGGGGTGGCCTTCTGGACCTGGTTATCCTGGAACGGCGCGATCTCGGTGGTCTTGGGAACCGCCTTCTTTTCCAGGGTGCCGCTACCCTGCTGGTTTTCCTGGGCGAGGAAATCCGCCTGCTTCGGCTTGGTTTCGCTCTTGAAGGTGGCCAGGGTGATTTCCAGGGTCTGGCTGATCTGCTTGGGCTCGACCGTGGCGAACCCGACGCCCAGCAGCAGGGCCAGGTGGATCAGCGCCGCCAGGAACAGGGTAAAGCCCAGACGATCAGCCGGGCGCACGCCACGATGGGCGAGCTCTAGGGGCAGATCGGACGGGAGGGTCATGGCAGCAAAAACCAACATTGCTTTTTTTCAGGGCCCGGCATGATAGCGCAATGTTGGTTTTTAGCTGCAAGCTGCAAGCGACAAGCTGTACGCATTAATCTTGCCGTTTGGAGCTTCTAGCTTGCAGCTGCTTCTCTATGGCATCCATCAGCATCCCGCCGATGTCGGTGCCGAAGGCATTATCGATCTCGCGGATGCAGGTCGGGCTGGTGACGTTGATTTCCGTCAGGTGCTCGCCGATCACATCCAGGCCCACGAACAGCAGACCTTTTTCCCGCAGGGCCGGGCCCACCTGGGCCGCGATCCAACGATCCTTCTCGGTCAGTGGACGGGCTTCGCCACGGCCGCCGGCGGCCAGGTTGCCGCGGGTTTCGCCCGCTGCCGGAATGCGCGCCAGGCAATAGTCCACCGGCTCGCCGTCGATCATCAGGATGCGCTTGTCGCCATCGACGATGGCCGGCAGGTAGCCCTGGATCATGATCTGCTGCTTGCCGTGCAGGGTCAGGGTTTCCAGGATCACGGAGAGGTTCGGGTGGCCGGCGGTGTGGCGGAAGATCGAAGAACCGCCCATGCCGTCCAGGGGCTTGAGGATCACGTCGCCATGATGATCGGCAAACTCGCGCAGGACATCCGGGCGGCGGCTGACGATGGTCGGTGGGGTGCATTGCGGGAACAGCGTGGCGAACAGCTTCTCGTTGCAGTCGCGCAGGCTCTGGGGTTTGTTGACCACCAGCACGCCAGCGGTTTCGGCCTGTTCCAGCAGGTAGGTGGAATACACGAATTCCATATCGAAGGGCGGATCCTTGCGCATCAGGATCACGTCCAGGTCGCTCAGCAGCGCATCGTTCTCGTCGCCCAGTTCAAACCATTTTTCCGGGTTGGCGAAGACTTTCAACGGTTTCATGCGCGCCCGGGCCTGGCCTTCGGCCTGGTAGAGGTCGCGCTGTTCCATGTAGAACAATTCCCAGCCGCGCTTTTGAGCGGCCAGCAGCATGGCCAGCGAGCTATCCTTTTTGTAGGAAATGCTGGCAATAGGGTCCATGACAATGCCGACGCGTACGCTCATGGCTTGGTTCCTCGAAATCTGATGGGGCACAAATGGCGTGAAAAAGTGGCGTCAGAGTGGCGCCCGGCGGATTCGCGGTCAAGGAAAAACCACCGTGCCGTCCGGCCGATAGCCCGGCGCTGGAGACTGTGCTAAAAAGGCTGCCATGTGGCGCGCGGGCCTTGAACATCAAGGGCTTGCGCCGTCGGTCGCATTTACGCGTTTAAAACCGGTTCGCAGTGGCAATGGCAGAGCATCTTACGCAGCAGCAACCCAGCGTCTTGAAGGTCATGGTCATCGACGATTCGAAGACCATTCGCCGTACCGCCGAAACCTTGCTGCGCAATGTGGGTTGCGAGGTGATCACGGCGGTCGATGGCTTCGATGCCCTGGCCAAAATCACCGACCATCACCCGGGCATCATCTTTGTCGACATCATGATGCCGCGTCTGGACGGCTACCAGACCTGCGCCCTGATCAAGAACAACAGCGCCTTCAAGGCCACGCCAGTGATCCTGCTGTCGTCCCGGGACGGGCTGTTCGACAAGGCCAAGGGACGTATCGTCGGTTCCGATCAGTTTTTGACCAAGCCTTTCAGCAAGGAAGAACTGCTGGGCGCGATACAAGCTCATGTCCCGGGCTTTGCCGCCGTCCAGCCACACCAGGCACATTAAATGACGCCCGGCCGCAGGGCCTGGGGTCGACAAGAATGGGGAACACCATGGCACGAATTCTGATCGTCGATGATTCGCCGACTGAAATGTACAAGCTGACCGGCATGTTGGAAAAACACGGTCACCAGGTTCTCAAGGCCGAGAACGGCGCCGACGGCGTGGCCCTGGCCCGCCAGGAAAAGCCCGACGCGGTGCTGATGGACATCGTCATGCCCGGCCTCAACGGGTTCCAGGCCACACGCCAACTGACCAAGGATCTGGAGACCGGCCACATCCCGGTCATCATCATCACCACCAAGGACCAGGAAACCGACAAGGTCTGGGGCAAGCGTCAAGGCGCCAAGGACTACCTGACCAAGCCGGTCGACGAAGAAACCCTGATCAAGACCCTGAACAACGTCCTGGCGGGTTGACGGCGCGGCCATGAGCCCATCCCTGACTGCGTTCGAGCTGCTGCAGCAGATCGATCGACGCTGCCGGTCGCTGGCGGCGGACCTGCCGTCCCAACCGACCCACCGGCACGCCTGGAGCGGTATCGGCTTTCGCCTGGGCGAACGCTGGTTCGTGGCGCCCATGGATGAGGTCAGCGAAGTGTTGCACGAGCCGCGCCATACGCATCTGCCCGGGGTCAAGCCGTGGGTTCGTGGCGTGGCCAACCTGCGGGGCCGACTGTTGCCGCTGATGGACCTGTGCGGTTTTTTCGGTCATGAACTGTCGACGGCGCGCAAGCAGCGGCGGGTGCTGGTGGTGGATCATGGCGAAGTGTTCGCCGGGTTGCTGGTGGATGAAGTCCTCGGGTTGCAGCATTTCACCCAGGACAGCCTGGAGCCGATGCAGGCGGGCGAGCGCGACTGCCCGGAAGCCGCTTTCGTCAAGGGCCGGTTTCGTGGCGAGCGGCAGTGGCAGGTGTTCAGCCCTTTTGCGCTGACGCAGTCGACGGGATTCATGGATGTGGCAAGTTGACTGTGGGAGCGAGCGTGCTCGCTCCCTCAGGGGTAACAGCGGTGGGTCAGGGTCTTGGGCAGTACAGGCGAAAATCGATGATCAAAGCAAACACAGGCAAGCCACTGGAAGCGTCGCGCAGTCGTTCGCAGATCATCGTGCTGTTCGTCGCGCTGATTGTCTTCATCATGTTGTTGTTCGCCAATTTCGCGTACCTCAACACCCAGTCCACCTACGATAAACAGTACATCGGTCATGCCGGTGAGTTGCGGGTGCTGTCCCAGCGCATTGCCAAGAACGCCACCGAGGCTGCCGCCGGCAAGGCTGCGGCGTTCAAATTGCTGAGCGATGCACGCAACGATTTTGCCCAGCGCTGGGGCTACCTCAAGCAGGGCGACCCGGTGACCGGCCTGCCGCCGGCGCCTTCGACCCTGCGGCCGCAGCTGCGCGCCGTGCAACTGGACTGGGAGCGCCTGCTCAAGAACACCGACGCCATCCTGTCCAGCGAGCAGACCGTGCTGTCGCTGCATCAGGTGGCGGCGACACTGGCCGAAACCGTGCCGCAGTTGCAGGTCGAATACGAAAAAGTCGTCGAGATCCTGCTGCAGCGGGGGGCGCCTGCGGCCCAGGTGGCCATGGCCCAGCGCCAGTCGTTGTTGGCCGAGCGCATACTGGGTGCGGTGAACACCGTGCTGGCGGGGGATGAGAACGCCAGCCAGGCCGCCGATACCTTTGGCCGCGATGCCGCGCGTTTCGGCCAGGTGCTCAACGGCATGTTGCAGGGCGATCCGGCGTTGAAGATCTCCCAGGTCCAGGATCGCGATGCCCGGGCACGCCTGAGCGAAATCAGTGAGCTGTTCGAGTTCGTCTCGGGCTCGGTGGACGAAATCCTCGAAACCTCGCCGGAACTGTTCAAGGTCCGCGAATCGGCCGGCAACATCTTCAACCTGTCGCAGACCCTGCTGGACGAAGCCTCGCACCTGACCACGGCACTGGAGAACCTGGCCGGTGGCCGTTCCGTCCACGCCATTGGCGGTTACGTGCTGGGGCTGCTGGCGCTGATGTCGATCATTCTGATCGGTCTGGTAATGGTGCGTGAAACCAACCGCCAACTGCACGAAACCGCGGAGAAGAACGAGCGCAACCAAAACGCGATCATGCGTCTGCTGGACGAAATCGCCGATCTGGCCGACGGCGACCTGACCGTCACCGCTTCGGTCACCGAGGACTTCACCGGCACCATCGCCGACTCGATCAATTATTCGGTGGATCAGTTGCGCGACCTGGTCGCCACCATCAACCTCACTGCCGGCCAGGTCGCCGCTGCGGTGCAGGAAACCCAGGCCACCGCCATGCACCTGGCCCAGGCATCGGAGCATCAGGCCCAGCAGATCAGCGAAGCTTCGACTTCAATCAATGAAATGGCCCAGTCCATCGACCAGGTATCGGCCAACGCCGCCGAGTCGTCGGCGGTGGCCGAGCGTTCCGTGGAAATTGCCAACAAGGGCAACGAGGTGGTGCACAACACCATTCATGGCATGGACAACATTCGCGAGCAGATCCAGGACACCGCCAAGCGCATCAAGCGCCTGGGCGAGTCATCCCAGGAAATCGGCGACATCGTCAGCCTGATCGACGACATTGCCGACCAGACCAACATATTGGCCCTCAACGCTGCGATCCAGGCGTCCATGGCCGGGGATGCCGGGCGCGGCTTCGCGGTGGTGGCCGACGAAGTGCAGCGACTGGCGGAGCGCTCTTCGGCCGCGACCCGGCAGATCGAAACGTTGGTGCGGGCGATCCAGGCCGACACCAACGAAGCGGTGATCTCCATGGAGCAGACCACCAGCGAAGTGGTGCGCGGCGCCCGGCTGGCCCAGGATGCCGGCGTGGCCCTGGAAGAGATCGAGGGCGTGTCGAAGACCCTGGCGGCGCTGATCCAGAGCATTTCCAACGCGGCGCAGCAGCAGACCACTTCGGCGGGGCAGATTTCCCTGACGATGAACGTGATCCAGCAGATCACCACGCAGACCTCGTCCGGCTCTACCGCCACCGCCGAGAGCATCGGCAACCTGGCGAAAATGGCCAGCCAGTTGCGTCGGTCGGTGTCGGGTTTTACCTTGCCGGCGGGGCCTGCTGTTGATGAAGACAAGGCTTGAACAGCCGGATTTGCCTGGCGATGAGGATTATTTGTGGCGAGGGGATAAATCCCCTCGCCACAGGGTTACCCAACCCCTTGGCATATGACTGTTGATTGGAGTGGTTATGGGTGATCGGCACGACTACGTAGCCCTGGAATGGGTCAAGGGCGAGATTGCCGAAACGCTGAAGCAGGCCCATCTGGCCCTCAACCGGCTGGTGGATGACCCGCAGGCGGTGGATGCCCTTGAACAATGCCTGGCCTGCATTCACCAGGTGCATGGTGGCTTGCAGATGGTCGAGTTCTATGGCGCGGCGTTGTTGGCCGAAGAAATGGAGCACCTGTGCGTCGCCCTGCAGAACAACCGTATTGCCCACCGCGACGAAGCCATCAGTCTGTTGAGCCAGGCCTCGGGACAACTGCCGATGTACCTGGATCGCATCCAGGGGGCCCGCCGCGACCTGCCACTCGTGGTCTTGCCGCTGATCAACGACCTGCGCAGTGCCCGAGGCGAAAGCCTGTTATCGGAAACCAGCCTGTTCAGCCCGGAGTTGCCCGATATCGCGCCCCTCGGCGATGCGGCTCTGAAGCGGCTCGAGCCGGCGGACCTGCCCGGCACTTTGCGCAAATTGCGTCAGACCTTGCAAGTGGCTCTGGTGGGCCTGTTGCGCGAGCAGGATGACGCCACCCATCTCGGTTACCTGGCCAAGGTCTTCCATCGTCTGGAAGGACTGTGCGCCGGGGCGCCGCTCAATGCCCTGTGGCAGGTGGCGTCGGCGCTGGTAGAAGGCATGCGTGACGGGCGCATCGCCAACAGCCCGGCCTTGCGCAGTCTGTTCAAGGAAGCCGACAAGGAACTCAAGCGCCTGCTCGACCAGGGCATGCCCGGCATCAATCAACCGGCACCGCCGCACCTGCTCAAGAGCTTGTTGTTCTATATTGCCAAGGCCGAACATCCCAGCGGGCAGATGCAGATCATGAAAGAACGCTACTCACTGGACGACGCGCTGCCTGACAGCGCCATGCTCGACGAAGAACGTGCGCGCCTGGCCGGGCCCGACCGCGATGCCATGCGCTCGGTGCTCACCGCACTCTGCGAGGAGCTGGTGCGGGTCAAGGAGCGGCTGGACCTGTTCGTGCGCAGCGACCGCCAGCACGCCTCGGAGCTGGACAGCCTGCTGGCGCCCCTGCGGCAGATTGCAGATACCCTGGCGGTGCTCGGTTTCGGCCAGCCGCGCAAGGTCATCATCGATCAACTGGCGGTGGTGCTGAGCCTCTCCCAAGGCCAGCGCGAGCCCGACGACGCTACCCTCATGGACGTTGCCGGTGCCTTGCTCTATGTCGAGGCCAACCTCGCCGGCATGGTCGGCACCGTCGAGCCTGAAAGTCGCGAGGACAGCCAACTGCCCACCACCGACCTGACCCAGATCCACCAGATCGTCATCAAAGAGGCCCACACCTGTCTCCAACAGGCCAAGGACATGATCGTCGACTACATCGACGCCGACTGGAACAGCGAGCAATTACAGACCCTGCCGACCCTGTTGACCCAGGTCCGCGGTGCATTGGCGATGATCCCCCTGACTCGCGCTGCCGGCCTGGTGGAGGCTTGCAACGGATTCATCCGTGACCACTTGCTGCTGGGCCAGGCCCGACCGGATTGGGAAGAGCTCGACCACCTGGCCGACGTGATCACCGGCCTTGAATACTACCTGGAGCGCTTGAGCGAAGACCCGGAAACACCGGACGAGCCGCTGTTGGATGGGGTCGAGGGGAGCCTGGCCGCGCTCGGCTATCTTCCGGACGAAGCCCGGGTGCCGTTGCTCGATGACGTGCTGAGTCCCAACGAAGCCCAGGTCATGCAGGACTTGCAGGAACTGAATGATCCACAGACCGTGCAGTCCCTTGCCGACATGCTGGCCAGCCCGGTCTCGGCGGTCAATCCGCCAGCCAGGAACACGCCGGGCAGTCTGCTGCCGCCTCCGGTGGATGAGCATCCGGTGGACGAAGAGTTGCGCGAGGTCTTCCTCGAAGAAACCGGCGAAGTGCTGGAGGTGCTGCACGAGTACCTGCCGCGCTGGGCCGCTCAACCCGCTGACCAGGTCGCCCTGGTCGAAGTACGCCGGGCCTTCCACACGCTCAAGGGCAGCGGCCGCATGGTCCGGGCGCTGGTGCTGGGTGAACTGGCCTGGGCGGTGGAGAACCTGCTCAACCGGGTGCTGGAGCGCAGTGTCGAGCCGAGTGCTACGGTCCTGCAACTGGTGGACGACACGGTTCGGCTGCTGCCCGCGCTGGTCGCTGATTTTGCCGCCCATCTCCAGCGTCAGCGTGACGATGTCGACCGCTTGGCCGCACGCGCGCACGCCCTGGCCAAGGGCAGCGATGAGCTCGATGAAGACCAGGGGGACGTGGCTGCCCTCGACCCGCTGCTGTTGAAGATCTTCGACAAGGAAGCCCAGGGGCATCTCGCCGGCCTCAACCGTTTTCTCGACCAGGCCGCCGAACACCTGCCCTTGCAGGCCAGCGATGAATTGCAGCGCGCCCTGCACACCCTCAAGGGCAGCGCATCGATGGCCGGCGTGTTGCCAATTGCCGAGCTGGCCGGGGCGATGGACCGACTTGCCCGAGAATACAGGGTGCACCTGATTGCCCTCGACCTGGATGAAGTCGAGTGCCTGCTGGAGGCCGAAGGCCTGCTGCGCCTGGGGCTGCGCCAGCTGCACAGCGATCCGCTGGCGCCCATCCCCGGGGCTGCGGACCTGATCCAACGTACCCAGGCCCTGTTGGCCGAGCGCTTGCAGGCGGTCAGCGGTACCTCGGACAATGGCGCGCGGAACAAGCGCGACCCGCAACTGATCAACGATTTTCTCGCCCAGGGCATGGATATCCTGCTGGACGCCGAAAACCTGCTGCAACGCTGGCAGCAGCACCCCGGCCAGGGCCAGGAATTAAGCGCGTTGCTGGATGAGTTGACGACCCTCGGCGAAGGGGCGCACCTGGCCGATCTGCAGCCAGTGGATGAGCTCTGCGAAGCCTTGCTCGATCTCTATGGCGCCGTGGAAGAAAGCAGCCTGGCGGTCAGCGACGAATTTTTCCAGCAGGCGCAACAAGCCCACGAAGCGCTGATCGACATGCTCGATGAGTTGGCGGCCGGTCAGCACGTGCATCCACGGCCCGAGCGGGTAAAGGCCCTGCACGCGTTGCTCGAGGGCGGTCTCGACCCGTCGGCCACCGGCCTGATCCGCAGCGATGGCAGCCGTACCTTGAGCATCCGCGAGCTGGGTCATGCAACCGCCGAACTCGAACGCGACGTACCCGCTGACACGTCGATGGGCGACGACATCACCTCGATCTTCCTCGAAGAGGCCCAGGACATCCTGGAGAGCGCGGCCCAGGCCCTGCACCGCTGGCTGGCGGACCCGGACAACAGCGCGCCGCTGTCCTCGTTGCAACGGGACCTGCACACCCTCAAGGGCGGCGCACGGATGGCCGATATCCGGCCGATCAGCGATCTGGCCCAGGAATTGGAAAATCTCTACGAAGGCCTGGTGGATCGCCGCTACAGCCACAGCGATGAGCTGGCTCACCTGCTCAACAGCAGCCACGAGCGCCTCGACCTGTTGCTCGGACAATTGCAGCAGGGCCAGACCTTGGGCGATCCGGTTTCGTTGATCGACGCCATCCGCCGGTTCCGTCAGGACAAGCCGAACGCCATCGAAGGCGCCGGGTCGATCCCGGGCGATGCCGCTGGCCATGATCCCGAGCTGCTGGAAATCTTCCTGGAAGAAGGTTTCGACATCCTCGACAGCTCCGGCGCGGCTTTGCTGCGTTGGCAGGCTGAACCGTCGAATCGCCAGGCGGTGGAAACCCTGCTGCGGGACCTGCACACCCTCAAGGGCGGTGCGCGGATGGTGGAGATCGGGCCCATAGGTGACCTGGCCCATGAGCTGGAAAACCTCTACGAAGGTTTGTCCGCAGGCCTGTTGCAACCGACGCCGGCGCTGTTCGACCTGCTGCAGAGCAGTCATGACCGCCTGGCCCACATGCTCGATGCCGTACGGGCCGGCCTGGCGTGCCCGCCGGCGGACCGGCTGATTGCGCAGATCCAGGCGGTCAACCACCCGCAGGACAGCACTACGCCGGCTCCGTCGCCCGCCGTGGCCCCGGTCATGCCCGCGGCGGCCACGACGCCCGTGGCCGTCAAGCCCGAGCCAGGTGCATCGGGCGACGGTGCGGACATGGTCAAGGTGTCCGCCGAACTGCTGGACGACCTGGTGAACCTGGCCGGGGAAACCTCGATCTTCCGTGGCCGAATCGAACAGCAAGTCAACGACGCACAGGTGGCCCTGAACGAGATGGAAACCACCATCGAGCGCATGCGCGACCAGTTGCGACGGCTGGACACCGAAACCCAGGGGCGGATCCTCAGTCGCCAGCAAGTGGAAGCCGAGCGCCTGGGCTACGAAGAATTCGACCCGCTGGAGATGGACCGGCATTCCCAATTACAGCAGTTGTCCAGGGCGCTGTTCGAGTCCGCCTCGGACTTGCTCGATCTCAAGGAAACCCTGGACCGCAGCAACCATGATGCCGAGACCCTGCTGCAGCAACAGCGGCGCATCAATACCCGGCTCCAGGAAGGCCTGATGCGCACGCGCATGGTGCCGTTCGAGCGCATGGTGCCGCGGCTCCAGCGCATCGTCCGGCAAGTGGCCCAGGAGCTGGGCAAGGATGTGGAGTTTGTCGTCGATAACGCCGAAGGCGAGATGGATCGCAACGTGCTGGAGCGCATGGCCGCGCCGTTGGAACACATGCTGCGCAATGCCGTCGATCATGGCCTGGAACCGGCCGACGTGCGCATTGCCGCAGGCAAACCGGCCCGTGGACGTATCAGCCTCGACCTGTCCCGGGAAGGTGGCGACATCGTCTTCGACATCCGCGACGACGGCGCCGGCGTGCCGCTGGACGCGGTGCGGCGCAAGGCGATCAAGCGCGGGTTGCTGGCACCGGACAGTGACATCAGCGACCGCGACGTGTTGCAGTTCATCCTGCAGCCGGGGTTCTCCACCGCCGAGAAAATCACCCAGATTTCCGGGCGCGGCGTCGGCATGGACGTGGTCCACGAAGAAGTGCGGCAACTGGGCGGCAGCATGGTCATCGACTCGACCCCGGGGCAGGGTGTGCATTTCCGCATCCGCCTGCCCTTTACCGTGTCGGTCAACCGGGCCTTGATGGTGCAATGTCACGAAGACCAGTACGCGATCCCCTTGAATACCATCGAAAGCATCGTGCGGGTGCTGCCCGCCGAGCTGGAGGCTTATTACCAGCTCGATCCACCGACCTACAGCTACGCCGGGCAGCGGTATGAGTTGTGCTACCTGGGCGAGCTGCTGAAAACCGCGCCCCGGCCGAAACTGCTGGGCCAGAGCCAGCCCTTGCCGCTGTTGCTGGTGCAGTGCAACGAACGGCATGTTGCGGTGCAGGTGGATGCCACCGTCGGAACCCGGGAGATCGTGGTCAAAAGCCTCGGCCCACAATTCTCGGCGGTGCAGGGCCTGTCTGGCGCAACCATCCTCGGTGACGGCCGGGTGGTGCTGATTCTCGACCTGTTGGCGCCGCTGCGCGCCATGCCCAGCCAGGTCCCACGTCGGCCGGTACTGACCGAAGGCGAGGGCGAGCATCAACGGCCGTTACTGGTGCTGGTGGTGGACGACTCGGTGACGGTCCGCAAGGTCACTAGCCGCCTGTTGGAGCGCCATGGCATGCACGTCCTGACCGCCAAGGACGGCGTGGATGCCATGGCGCTGCTGAGCGAACATACCCCGGACCTGATGCTGCTGGACATCGAAATGCCCCGCATGGACGGCTTCGAAGTGGCGACGCAAGTGCGCAACGACCCGCGCCTGGCGCACCTGCCGATCATCATGATCACCTCCCGCACCGGCCAGAAACACCGCGACCGGGCCATGGCCATCGGCGTCAACGACTACCTGGGCAAGCCCTATCAGGAGTCCGTGCTGCTCGAGAGCATCGCCCACTGGAGCAAGACCGATGCATGACCACCGTACCCGTTACCTGACCGGGCTGCTGTTACCCCTGGCCGACCGGCATCTGGTGCTGCCCAACGTGGCCGTGGCCGAGCTGATCGACTATCAGCGCGGCACCTTCGATATGGACACTCCGCCGTGGTTCCTGGGCTGGGTCAGCTGGCGTGAACGGCAGATCCCGTTGTTGAGCTTCGAGTCGGCCTGCGACCAGAAAACCGTGATCGGCGAGCGCGCCCGCATCGCCGTGCTCAATGCCCTGGGCGGTCGCGCGGAACTGAAATTCATCGCCCTGCTGGTGCAGGGCATTCCGCGCTCCTACAAGCTTGATAGCCAATTGAGCTACGTCGACGTGCCGCTGTGCGGGCTGGAGCAGGCGGCGGTGCAGGTGGGGGAGCATGTGGCGAAGGTGCCGGATTTACTGGCGTTGGAGGAGTTGGTAATCGCCGCCGGACTCATTAGCCCCTCCGCAAGGCCTTAAGACTTGATAAGTCCCATGGATCATCTCTCTCTCAGCGATGCATTGTTTACCGTAACCCAGCAACGGATCCTGAGTTTGTTGTTCGGGAAACCGGAACAGAGTTTCTACACCAATGAGATTGCTCGCAGGGCTCAAGTGGGCAAAGGCAGTCTGATGCGCGAGCTGGAGCGCTTGCAGAATTCGGGTGTTTTGACGATGACTCGTCAAGGTAACCAAACCCACTATCAAGCCAATACACGCTGCCCTATTTACGCTGAACTGCTGGGCATCGTTCGCAAGACCATCGGTCTGGCCGAGCCAATTCGCCAGGCATTGGAACCTTTTTCCAGACAGCTGAGATGGGCGTTCGTCTACGGCTCTATCGCCAAGGATCAGGCAAACGCATCCAGTGACATAGATCTCATGCTGATCGGCGATGGGCTGCACTACAGTGAGGTGATGGAGCGGCTTATGCCCCTGGAAGAGCAACTGGGCCGTCCTCTTAACCCTACGCTCTACACGCCTCAGGACTGGGCCGCAAAATTCGCAGCTGGCAACAGCTTCGTGACGCGAGTAGCGCAACAGGACAAGATCAGCTTGCTGGGTGAAGACCCTTTGGTGCTCTGACGCTCACGGCACTGCGCTTGAGCGGTTATCGTTCGGACAAGCGTTATCTGGTTTTTCAATGCCTGATTCACACGGCAGATGCCAGCAAGCTTCAGGTCCGCATATTTGCGCTTTGCCATGAGCGGCGCAATCTTGCCGAATACGAAGGCTATATGGATGAAGATCATGGGCTTCTCGCTCAACTGATTTGAGAATGCTGTGGAACTTCTGGAGCGGGTCCGGCGACTGATGGACATCTGCTGATCCTGACGCAAGCCGCAGAATCTGAGTCCACCACAACCCTGTGGGAGCGAGCCTGCTCGCGATAGCGGAGGCCCATTCAGAGCATATGCAGACTGACCCACCGCCATCGCGAGCAGGCTCGCTCCCACAAGGGATTGACGGTGGACGTTACTTTTGTGAACACCACAGAACTTGTGGGAGCCGGGCTTGCCCGCGAAGGCGGTTGTCCATTCTGCACCGATGCAGGCTGAACCGCCGCTTTCGCGAGCAAGCCCGCTCCCACAGAGCTCGCGCCATGCGGAATACAGATTCCTTTCAACCATTACTCCAAGCGTAACGATCCGCCGTCCAGCTTGATTGATGTCCTCTCCTCATCACTCCTAAGGTAACCCCCACGACAGCGAACCCGTGGAGTGGTCATGACAACAACAATATCCCCCGACTCGCGCTGGACGCGGCGGCGCGGCGAAAAGCAGCGGCGTCTCGAACAGGTGAAGGGCATGGTCGATGGCGTGGTATTGCCCACCGACCGGATCGTCGAGGCATTGCAGGTCTTGATAGAGCCCGGCGACCGAGTGGTGCTGGAAGGCAACAACCAGAAGCAGGCGGATTTCCTCTCGCGTTCCCTGGCCAAGGCCGATCCTTCGAAGCTGCACGATCTGCACATGATCATGCCCAGCGTCGGCCGCTCCGAGCACCTGGACCTGTTCGAACGCGGTATTGCCCGTAAACTCGATTTCTCCTTCGCCGGCACCCAGAGCCTGCGCATCAGCCAGTTGCTGGAAGATGGCCTGCTGGAAGTCGGCGCGATCCACACCTACATCGAACTCTACGCCCGGCTGGTGGTGGACCTGATTCCCAACGTGGTGCTCTCGGCCGGTTTCATGGCCGACCGCGCCGGCAACATCTACACCGGCCCCAGCACCGAAGACACGCCGGCGCTGATCGAGCCGGCGGCTTTCAGCGACGGGATTGTCATTGTCCAGGTCAACCAGTTGGTGGATGACGTCAGCGACCTGCCACGCGTGGACATTCCAGCGTCCTGGGTGGACTTCGTGGTGGTGGCCGACAAGCCGTTCTACATCGAACCGCTGTTCACCCGCGACCCGCGTCACATCAAGCCTGTACACGTGTTGATGGCGATGATGGCGATCCGTGGGATCTACGAGAAACACAACGTCCAGTCCCTCAACCACGGCATCGGCTTCAACACCGCCGCCATCGAGCTGATCCTGCCAACCTACGGCGAATCCCTCGGCCTGAAGGGCAAGATCTGCCGTAACTGGACCCTCAATCCTCATCCGACGCTGATTCCGGCCATTGAAAGCGGCTGGGTCGACAGCGTGCATTGCTTCGGCACCGAACTGGGCATGGAGCATTACATCGCCGCCCGGCCAGACGTGTTTTTTACTGGCCACGATGGCTCGCTGCGCTCCAACCGCATGGTCTGCCAACTGGCCGGGCAGTACGCGGTGGACCTGTTCATCGGCGCCACCCTGCAAGTGGACGGTGACGGCCATTCTTCCACCGTGACCCGCGGCCGCTTGGCCGGATTCGGCGGTGCGCCGAACATGGGCCACGACCCGCGCGGTCGCCGGCATGGCACGCCGGCCTGGCTCGACATGCGCCATGGCGATGGCGAGGCGCCGTTGCTCGAACGCGGCAAGAAGCTGGTAGTGCAAATGGTCGAGACGTTCCAGGAGGGCGGCAAACCGACCTTCGTCGAGACCCTCGATGCGGTGGACGTGGCGAAGAAAGCCGGCATGCCCCTGGCGCCAATCATGATCTACGGCGACGACGTCACCCACCTGCTGACCGAAGAGGGCATCGCCTACCTGTACAAGGCTCGTTCCCTGGAAGAACGCCAGGCGATGATCGCCGCCGTGGCCGGGGTCACCGCCATCGGTTTGCGCCATGATCCGAAAGACACCGCGCGCATGCGCCGCGAAGGGTTGATCGCCTTGCCCGAAGACCTCGGCATCCGTCGCACCGACGCCACCCGCGAGTTGCTCGCGGCCAAGAGCGTGGCCGATCTGGTGGAATGGTCCGGTGGCCTCTACAACCCCCCCGCCAAGTTCAGGAGCTGGTAAATGCACGCCTTCAACCTGCAACCGAAAAAACTGTCCTTGGCCGAACGTCTGGCGGACATGGCGGTGGATGCGCTGATCGACGAAGCCGACCTGTCACCTAAACCGGCCTTGGTGGACCGTCGCGGCAATGGCGCCCACACCGACCTGCACCTGGGCCTGATGCATGCGTCGGCGCTGTCGCTGTGGCCGGCGTTCAAGGAAATGGCCGAGGCCGCCCTTGAGTGCGGCGAAATCGGCCTGCCATTGCGTGAAGCCCTTGGGCGGATAGGCCGAGAGGGGGAAGCGGCGATGCTTGCCACCACGGGCGGCGTGAACACCCACCGTGGCGCGATCTGGGCCTTGGGCTTGCTCGTGGCGGCAGCGGCGCTGGAACCTGAATCCAGTGTCGCCAGCGCCGTTACTTTGCGTGCCGCCTGCCTGGCCTTGCTCAACGACCGTTATGCGCCTCAACCCTTGAGCCACGGCGCCCAGGTCACCCAGCGCTACGGCGTGCGCGGTGCCCGGGAAGAAGCGCAACTGGCGTTTCCGGCGGTGACCGGTCTGGGCCTGCCGCAACTCAAGCGCAGCCGCGCGGCGGGGGCGGGCGAACAGAACGCCCGGCTCGATGCCTTGCTGGCGATCATGACCACCCTGGCCGACACCTGCGTGCTCTACCGCGCTGGCAAGCCGGGTTTGCAGGCCATGCAACAGGGCGCCAGAGCGGTGCTCGATGCCGGTGGCAGTGCCAGCCTGGGTGGTCGTCGTCAATTGCACGCGCTGGACCAACAACTGATTGCCTTGAATGCCTCGCCCGGCGGCGCTGCCGACCTGCTCGCCGCCTGTCTGTTCCTCGATCGTATCGAGCGCGGCGACGGTCTCTTCCCTGGAGTGTGCTGATGGAAACCTTATCTTTTGAATTCCCCGCCGGGCAGCCGCCACGAGGCCGGGCGCTGGTGGGCTGTGTCGGCTCGGGCGACCTGGAAGTGCTGATCGAACCAGGGCTGGCAGGCAAGTTGACCATCCAGGTGCAGACCTCGGTCAATGGCAGCGAGCAACGCTGGCAACATCTGTTTGCCCGTATGTTCGACGGCCAGACGCCACCGGCCCTGTCCATCGACATCCATGATTTCGGTGCCACCCCTGGCGTGGTGCGCTTGCGACTGGAGCAAGGTTTCGAGGAGATCGGCCATGACTGACAGCGCAGCGTTGCTCAATAAGCACAGCTTCGTCGAACTCGGCGCCCGGCAGCGGGCCAAGGCCTTGCTCGATGACGGCACGTTCCGTGAACTGCTCGACCCGTTCCAGCGGGTCATGTCGCCGTGGCTGTTGCGTCAGGGCGTGGTGCCGCAAAGCGACGACGGCGTGGTGATCGCCAAAGGCTCGCTCGATGGCCTGCCCGTGGTGATCGCCGCCATTGAAGGTGCGTTCCAGGGCGGCAGCCTCGGCGAAGTCGGCGGGGCGAAGATTGCCGGTGCGTTGGAACTGGCCGCCGAAGACAACCGCAAAGGCATTCCGACCCGCGCCGTGCTGCTGCTGGAAACCGGTGGCGTGCGGTTGCAGGAGGCCAACCTGGGGCTTGCGGCGATTGCCGAGATTCATTCAGCGATTGTCGATTTGCGTCAGTACCAGCCGGTGGTGGGCGTGGTGGCCGGCAGCGTCGGTTGCTTTGGCGGCATGTCCATCGCCGCCGGGCTGTGCAGCTATCTGCTGGTGACCCGGGAAGCGCGGCTGGGCCTGAACGGTCCGCAAGTGATCGAACAGGAAGCCGGCCTCGACGAATACGACTCCCGTGACCGGCCGTTCATCTGGAGCCTGACGGGCGGCGAGCAGCGTTTCGCCACGGGGCTGGTGGATCGTTATGCGGCCGACGATGTGACGCAGATCCGCCAGCAGGTCAGCCAATTGCTGCACTTGGGCGTACCCGTGCAACACCGCAGTGGCCAGGCCGAACTGTTCCTGCGGCGCTTGGCGCGCTTGGACACTGGTGTGCAAATCGAACCGGCAGCGGTTCGTCAGTTGTATCAGGGAGAACGCCCATGAGTGCGTATTCATTGAGAGGTTTGCGCTGGTTCGAAGCCTTGAGTGGCGATGCCAGCGCGGTACAAGGTTTGCCTGCTTCGTTGAAAGTCGCCGATGTCCGCCTGGGCGAGCAAACCGTACGCCTGCTGGCGGTGGTGGCCGATCCCGACAACCGTTTCCCACGGGCGCGCAACGGCGAAGTCGGCTTGCTGGAAGGCTGGGGCTTGGCCAAGGCGGTGGATGACGCCATTGCCGCCGACCGCGATGCGCCTGCCAAGCGCCCACTGATCGCCATTGTCGACGTACCGAGCCAGGCCTATGGCCGACGCGAAGAAGCCCTGGGCATTCATCAGGCCTTGGCCGGCGCGGCGGACAGCTATGCCCGTGCGCGACTGGCCGGGCACCCGGTGATTGGCTTGCTGGTGGGCAAGGCGATGTCGGGGGCGTTCCTGGCCCACGGCTACCAGGCCAACCGGCTGATCGCCCTGCGCGATCCGGGCGTGATGGTCCACGCCATGGGCAAGGCCTCGGCGGCGCGGGTGACCTTGCGCAGTGTCGAAGAGCTTGAAACCTTGGCCGCCAGCGTGCCGCCGATGGCCTATGACATCGACAGTTTTGCCAGCCTGGGCCTGCTGTGGGAAACGTTGTCGGTGGAGCAGATCGAACAACCGACGGCGGCTGATCTGGCGCGGGTGACCGATTGTCTGCAACAGGCGATCAGTGATGTTGCCACTGCGCCTCGCGACTTACGCAGCCGCCTCGGTGCGGCCCATCGGGCCGCCTCCAGCACGGTTCGCCAATTGTTGAGCGCGCAGTGGTGAACAACCTCATGGCCCACGACCTGCTCTGGGGGCTGACCCCGGAGCGGTTGCCTGCGGATGCGCCGGCCTGGGCCGTTGAAGCCTTGAGTCTCGGGCAACCGGTGGTGGTGCGAAGGGCGATGTGCGCTGCGGGATACGTTGCGGTGGGCGTGCGCGGGCAATCGCGGGAACAACGTTACGCCACGTCGATACCGGTGGTGGCGATCAAACGCCGGGTGCGCCCCGAAGACCTATGTCACGTCGAATCCCGTCGCGACCTGCCGGCCTTGCACGCGCTGTCCCGGCTGCGTCCGTTGCTCGACGCCAGCGGTTGGACCTGGGGCATCAGTGGCAGCACCGGGTTCGAACTGGCCAGCGGTATCGAGGTGCTGCATGAGCGCAGCGACCTGGACCTGATCCTGCGCACGCCGCAACCGCTGGATCGCCTTCAGGCCAGGGAGTTGCTGGCGCAGTTGGACGGCTCGGCATGCGCCGTGGATATGCAATTGCAAACCCCCTGCGGCGGCGTCGCCTTGCGCGAGTGGGCGGGAGCGTCGCCTCGGGTCTTGCTCAAGGATAATGTTCAGGCCCGGCTGGTGAGCGATCCTTGGCAGCCTTCAATGGAGCAGGTCGCGTGAGCAGTCTCTTCGTCTTTCCCGGCCAGGGTGCGCAGCGCGTGGGCATGCTCCATGGGCTGGCGCCGCTGATTCTGGAAGAGGCGGGGGATGTGCTCGGTGAAGACGTCTTGCGACTGGACAGCGCCGGGGCGTTGCAATCGACCCGCGCCGTGCAGCTGTGCCTGCTGATCGCCGGCGTGGCGGCGGCCCGCCGATTACTTGAACAAGCCCCCGCGCCGGATTATGTGGCAGGGTTGTCCATCGGTGCGTATCCGGCGGCGGTCGTTGCCGGGGCGCTGGGCTTCGAGGATGCGCTGCGGCTGGTCAGCCTGCGCGGCGAACTGATGCAGCAGGCCTATCCACAAGGTTACGGCATGACCGCGATCATCGGCCTGGACCTCGCCGTCGTGGAAGGGTTGCTGGCCCAGGTGCACAGCGATGCAACGCCGGTCTACCTGGCCAATATCAACGCCGATAACCAAGTGGTCATCGCCGGCAGCGACGAAGCCATGGGCCTCGTCGCTGAACGGGCCCGTCGACAAGGCGCTGGTAAAGCCTGTCGGCTGGCGGTGAGCGTGCCCTCCCATTGCCCGCTGCTGGAGGTTCCGGCACGGACATTGGCCCAGGCGTTTGCCGAGGTGCCGTTGAAAGTACCCTCTCTGGGCTATCTCAGCGGCAGCCGTGCCCGACCGGTGATCGGCGCTGAGGCGCTGCGTGACGACCTGGCATTCAACATGTGCCGCGTCGTCGACTGGCGCGGCACCGTGCAAAGCGCCTACGAGCGTGGCGTGCGGCTACAGATCGAACTGCCACCCGGCGCGGTACTCACCGGGCTGGCGCGCCGGGTGTTCGAGCAGGGTACCGTCATTGCCTTCGACGGTGCCCGGCTCGATACCTTGCAGGCGCTGTTGCGTGAGGAGGGAAGCCGCCAACCCTAGACACCGACTCAAGCTGACGAAGCACAAAAACAAAAACTTCGACGATGCACTTTGAGGACTACGACAATGATTATTTACGGTGTGGCGTTTCTGGCCTTTTGTACCCTGGCGGGTATTTTCATCGGTGAGCTGCTGGGCAAATTGATTGGCGTGCCGGCCAATGTCGGTGGTGTCGGCATTGCGATGCTGCTGTTGATCGGTCTGGGCAGCTATCTGAGCAAGCGCGGCCTGTTCAAGGGCAAGTCCGAGGCCGGTGTGGAGTTTTGGAGCGCAGTCTACATTCCCATCGTGGTCGCGATGGCGGCGCAGCAAAACGTCTACGGCGCGCTCAAGGGCGGGCCGATGGCGATCCTGGCCGGAACCCTGGCAGTGGTGATCGCCTTTGCGTTGGTGCCGGTGCTGGTGCGCATTGGCAACAAGGATTCCCATGCCGATGTTTCCGTTAAGACGGTCGGGTGATTGCCATGTACGAATCCATGATGAAAGTCATCACCGGCTACGGCCTGATCAGCGGTTTCGCCATTGTCGGCATCACCATGTGGGTGTCCTATTGGATCAGTAGTACGTTCACCAAAGGCCGGTTGCATGGCTCGGCCATCGCCATTCTGCTTGGGCTGGTGCTCTCCTACATCGGCGGGGCAATGACTGGCGGACAGAAGGGTGTGGTGGACATTCCGCTGCTGTCTGGGATTGGGCTGCTGGGTGGTGCCATGTTGCGGGACTTCGCCATCGTCGCCACGGCGTTCGGCGTGAGCGTCGAAGAACTCAAACGCGCCGGTTTCGTTGGCGTGCTGGCGTTGTTCGTCGGTGTAGGTACGTCATTCATTGCCGGTGTCGGCGTGGCGATGGCCTTCGGTTATACCGACTCGGTGAGCTTGACCACTATCGGCGCGGGAGCGGTGACCTATATCGTCGGGCCGGTGACCGGAGCGGCTATCGGTGCCAGTTCCGAAGTGATGGCGTTGTCCATTGCCGCCGGTTTGATCAAGGCGATCCTGGTGATGGTGGCGACGCCGTTCGTAGCGCCGATGATCGGTCTGAATAATCCCCGTAGCGCAGTGATCTTCGGTGGCCTGATGGGCACCTCCAGCGGCGTGGCCGGTGGCCTGGCGGCGACGGATCCGAAGCTGGTGCCATACGGTTGCCTGACGGCGGCGTTCTATACGGCGCTTGGGTGCCTGCTGGGGCCTTCATTACTGTTCCTGATCATGCGGGGATTGATGGGGTAGGGCTTTGGACTTTCGCTGAGCGGGTTGCCCTCATCGCGAGCTTGCTCGCGATGGGGGGCGGCGCGATTTCAGGCCTGGCGATTGGCATACATCCGGCATTCGGCAAGCAACGCCAGCAGGTTCGGATCCCGTTCCTTGGCCTTGAGGAATACCACGCCGATGTGCTGCTGCAACCGGTACTTTTCCTGCAACGGGATCAGTTTCACCCGGTTTTCATACACCGCCGCAATCCGGCCCGGCAGCAAGGCATAGCCCACCCCGGAGCTGACCATGCTCAGCAGGGTGAAGATGTCGTTGACCTGCATCGCCACCTTCGGCTCGAACCCCGCCTGCTTGAACACCCGAACCCCGTCCTGATGCGTGGCAAACCCCTGGGTCAGGGTGATGAATGTCTCGTCGCGCACCTCGGCCAGGTCGACTTCGCTGCGCTGGGCAAAGGGTGAGTCGGCTGGTGTGGCGAGGAAGATGTCATCGGAAAACAGCGCGAGCTGCTCGCAGTCCGGGTCGTTGACGCTGTCGTCCAGGGACACCAGGATGGCATCGACTTCCATGTTCTTGAGCTTGTACAACAGGTCGATGTTCGAGCCCATGATCAGGTCGATGTTGAGTTCGCTGCGACGGATCTTCAGGCCCATGATCAACTGCGGCACGGTCTTGACCGTCAGCGAGTACAGCGATCCCAGCTTGAAGCGTTCGGCGGAGAACCCGGCGGCTTCGCGGGTCAGGCGTACGCTTTCGACCACGTCCTGGATCAGTTTCTGCGCGCGTTCTTCCAGCACATAGGCGCTTTCCAGCGGTGTGAGGTTGCGGCCTTCGTGCTTGAACAGCGGGCAGCGCAGGGCGCTTTCCAACGAATGAATGGCCCGGTGCACGCTGACGTTGCTGGTCTGCAATTGCGCCGCCGCCCGCGCCAGGTTGCCGGTGCGCATGAAGGCCAGGAATACCTCGAGTTTCTTCAGGGTCAATTCTTCGTCGATCAGCATGGGGCGGGCTCTTATTCATGTCGCTTGATTGTGCCCCAATCGACCCTTTTGGGAGGGGTTAATCGGTGGCGAGGGGATAAATCTCCTCGCCACCGGTGGGTTCAGAGGTAGCAGCAAACCATTGCACTTTTGCGCCGCAGGCCTGAGCCTTGGCGGCTGTTTCATCATGGAAGGGGGAGGAATCGATGTATCACGGCGAACGACTGAACGCCTGGACCCATCTGGTTGGGGCAATCGCGGCGTTTATCGGCGGGGTGTGGCTGGTGGTGCTCGCCGGGTTGACCGGCGATCCGTGGAAGATCGTCAGCGTGGCGATCTATGGGTTTACCCTGCTGGTGCTGTACAGCGCCTCGACGGTCTATCACAGCGTGCGCGGGCGCAAAAAAGCAATCATGCAGAAGGTCGATCATTTTTCGATCTACCTGCTGATCGCCGGCAGCTACACGCCGTTCTGCCTGGTGACCCTCCGTGGGCCGTGGGGCTGGACGTTGTTCGGGATCGTCTGGGGGCTGGCCTTGATTGGTATCTTGCAGGAAATCAAGCCGCGTTCCGAAGCGCGGATCCTGTCGATCGTGATCTACGCCGTAATGGGCTGGATCGTGCTGGTGGCGGTCAAACCGCTGTTGGCGGCCCTGGGCAGTACCGGTTTTGCCTGGCTGGCCTCGGGCGGGGTGTTGTACACCGTGGGCATCATTTTCTTCGCCCTCGATAAGCGATTGCGCCATGCCCATGGCATCTGGCATCTGTTTGTGATCGCCGGCAGCCTGCTGCACTTCGTGGCGATTCTGTTCTACGTGCTTTAGCGGGCAGCCGTGAATAACCCATCCAGTTGCCTCTGGGCCTGGTTGGCGAAAATCTCCAGCAGGGTGCCCAGGGTGTGTACCGGCGCTTCATGGGCCCGGGTCACGGCGTAGAGCGAGATGGGCAGCGGTGGCGACAACGGTCGGATCGCCGTGCAGGTCTTCGAGGCACCGAGGGCCGTGAACGGGTCGATCACCGCCATGCCGGCACCGGATTCCACCATGGCCCGGGCCAGGGAGTACGTCTGCACCGCGATGCTGATGCGCGGTGCAGGGTTTACCGCTTCCAGATAGCCGTCCAGCCGGGCCGAGAGCGGATCGGCGCTGGACAAGCCGATCAGAGGCGCGCCGGCCAGCTCCTGCAGTGACATCGGTTTACCCACCGCCGCATCGCTCCAGTGCCCCTTCGGCGCCAGCGCCACCAGCACACCGCTGGCCAGGGTCTGGGCCTTGAGCCCCGGATGATCAGGCGCCTGCAAGGTCAGGGCAACGTCGATCTCGCGCATCAGCAGGTTCTGCACCAGTTCACGGCTGTGGGCGCTGGACAGCTCACAGGCAATGTCTGGGTAGCGCCTTGTCCATTGATGAATGGCCGCTGGCAGTAGTGACAGGGCCAGGGCCGGGGTCGCGCCGATACGCAGGTTTTGCCCGGGCTGGCGGCGCAGGCTCTGGGCCAGTCGCCGGACGCCTTGCAGGCTTTCGCTGACCTTGTCGACTTCGCGTTCCAGCTCCAGGGCTTCGGGGGTGGCCTGCAACTTGCCGCGCACCCGCAGGAACAGGGCAAAGCCCAGCTGCTGCTCGGCGTGCTGCAGCACCTTGGTCACCGCCGGCTGGGAGACGTGCAGCAATTGCGCGGCGCCGCTGATGGAGCCGGCCTGGCGTATGGCCTGGAATATCTCGATATGACGAAGGCGCATGGCAGTCCCATAACCTTTGTTTATAGGTGCCCCATCTTTATTCATTGTTCCGAACCTGTCACCTGCCCCTAACCTCAGCTGATCGGAAACGGATGTGAGACGGACATGGGGCAACGGGTGGGCATCATCGGCGGTGGCGTGGTCGGGTTGGCGACGGCTTATGCACTGGTTCGCGACGGTATCGACGTGACGCTGGTAGAGGCCCGGAACGCGCTGGGCAGCGAAACCAGTTTTGCCAACGGCGGCCAGCTGTCCTATCGCTACGTCGCCCCCCTGGCTGACGCCGGGGTGCCCTGGCAGGCGCTCGGCTGGATGTTGCGCGGGGATTCGCCACTCAGGTTGCGGCCCCGCCTGGACCCTGCCCAGTGGCGCTGGATGGCTGGGTTCATCGCGGCGTGCCGGACGTCGGTCAACCGGCGTAACGGCGCCCATCTGTTGCGCCTGGCGCTGCTGAGCCAGGCCACCTTGCAGAACTGGCGCGAAGACGATCGTCTCGATGGCTTCGGCTGGCGGCGTAACGGCAAGCTGGTGACGTTTCGTGATGCCGCCCATTTCCACCATGCCCGGCAACGACTGGTGGATAACGTGCACCAGCAGGTGCTCGGGCCCGCCGAGTGCGCCAGCCTGGAGCCGGCACTGGCGGGCCTGCCGTTGGTGGGCGGGATCTACACGCCGGACGAGGAGGTCGCCGATTGCCACGCTTTCTGCCAGCAACTGGCCGCACGCTTGCGGGCCTCGGGGCGCTGCGAGTTCTTGTTGGGGCAGACGGTGACCGGCATTTGCCACGCCGACGGGCAAGTGCAGGCCATTGAGTTGGGCGGGCAGCGCTTGTCGGTGGACAACCTGGTGATCGCTGCCGGTCACCGCAGTGCGGCCCTGGCATTACCGGGGGTACGAATGCCGCTGTATCCGCTCAAGGGTTACAGCCTGACCGTGCCGATTGGCGCAGCGCATCGGGCCCCGGACCTGAGCATTACCGACTATGACCGCAAGATCGTCTATGCGCGAATCGGCGAACATTTGCGAGTCGCGGCGATGGTGGATATCGTCGGCTTCGACCCGACGCCAGACCCGCGGCGCCTGGCCCTGATCAAGCGCCAGGCCCGGGAAACCTTCCCCATGGCCGGGGACTACGAACACGCCATCGAATGGGCCGGCATGCGTCCGGCCACGCCCAGCGGCGTGCCGCTGATCGGCGCCACCGGCTATCGCAACCTGTGGCTCAACCTCGGCCATGGGGCACTGGGTTTCACCCTGGCTTGCGGCAGCGCTCGCCTGCTCAGCGAACTGATCCGCCAGCGCACACCGTCCATAGATTTGCAGGGCCTCACGCCCCGCGTCGCCTGACCCAACCCGCAACGGAGAATAACAATGCAAAAAATCACGTTGATCGGCTGCACCTTGAGCCTGTTGTTGAGCGCCCATGCCCACGCTATACAAGCACCTTTGAGCGGTACGCTGGAGAAAATCGCCAGCACCCATGGCATCACCTTGGGATATCGCGACGCCTCGGTGCCGTTTTCCTACATAGGTGACAGCAGCGGCAAACCGATGGGCTACTCGGTGGACCTGGCAAACAAAATCGTCGAGCGGATCAAGGCCCAGCTGGCGCTGCCGCAACTGGAGGTGAAGTACAACCTGGTCACCTCCCAGACCCGCATCCCGTTGGTGCAGAACGGCACCGTCGATCTGGAGTGTGGCTCCACCGGGGTGACGGCCGAGCGGCAGAAGCAAGTGGCATTTTCCTACGGCTTCATCTACGTGAAGGGGCAGTTGCTGACGGCCAGGGACAGCGGCATCCACAGCTTCGCTGACCTGCGGGGCAAGAACGTGGTGACCACCGCCGGGACCACCAACGAACGTTTCCTCAAGAGTTACAACCAGGACAACAAGGCCGACCTGTTCGTCATCAGTGCGAAGGACCATGGCGAAGCGTTCCAGATGCTCGAGACCGGCCGGGCGGCGGCATTCTACATGGACGATGCGCTGCTCTATGGCGAACGAGCCAAGGCCCGCGACCCACACAAATGGGTCGTGGTGGGCGAGGAACAATCGCGGGAAATCTACAGCTGCATGGTGCGCAAGGACGATCCGCAGTTCCTGGCGCTGGTCAATGCGACCCTGGGGGATTTGTACAAGTCAGGCGAGATCAACGCCATTTATGAGCGCTGGTTCCAGAAACCGATTCCCCCCAAGGGCCTGAACCTGGAGTTCCCGATGACCAGTGAGCTGAAGGCGATTATTGCCAGGCCGGTGAGTGATCCGGTGCAGTAGGGAAAGGATCTTTCCTGTGGGAGCGGGCTTGCTCGCGAAAGCGGTGTGTCAGTCAACTTTAATATTGCTGGCCGATCGCATTCGCGAGCAAGCCCGCTCCCACAAATGGAGCTTCAGCGGATCTAGAAATCCCCCCACAACTGCTGCGCCACTGCCAGCGCCACCACCGGCGCGGTTTCGGTTCGCAGCACACGGGGACCGAGGCGGGCGGCGTGGTAACCAACACTCTGAGCCTGTTCGACTTCAGCCTCGGACAAACCGCCCTCGGGGCCGATCAGGAACGCCAGCGTCGACGGTCTGGCATGGCTGACCAGCGGCTCGGCCACCGGGTGCAGCACCAGCTTCAGTTCGGCATCGGCCTGTTTCAGCCAGTCGGCCAGCAGCAACGGCGGATGGATCACCGGTACGGTCGAACGTCCGCATTGCTCACAGGCGCTGATCGCCACCTGGCGCCAGTGCAGCAGGCGTTTGTCGGCGCGTTCGTCCTTGAGGCGCACTTCGCAGCGTTCGCTGAAAATCGGCGTGATCTCGCTGACCCCCAGCTCGGTGGCCTTCTGGATCGCCCAGTCCATGCGCTCGCCCCGGGACAGGCCCTGGCCGAGGTGGATGCGCAACGGCGATTCAGGCTGCCCGGCGAACTGCTCGTCCAGTTGCACCCGCACGCGCTTCTTGCCGACTTCGGCCAACGTGCCGCGAAACTCCTGGCCGGAGCCATCGAACACTTGCACCGCATCGCCTTCGGCCATGCGCAGCACACGGCCGATGTAGTGGGCCTGGGCTTCAGGCAGTTCGTGGTCGCCGAGGCTCAGGGGGGCGTCGATGAAGAAGCGGGACAGTCTCATGTGTGTTCTCTCGATCGTTCCCACGCTCCGCGTGGGAATGCCGCCACGGACGCTCTGCGTCCGCTGTGAAAGTGACGCAGAGCGTCACGGGATGCGTTCCCACGCAGAGCGTGGGAACGAGCAGTTCAGGGTTCAGCCCGGATCACGGAACCCAGGGTGAAAGTCCTTCGGCACCGCCACGCTGACCTTGTCCCGCGTGGCGATGTCGATGCCTTCACTGGCCACGTCGGCGAGGAAGTCGATCTGCTCGGGGGTGATGACATACGGCGGCAGGAAATACACCACGCTACCTAACGGTCGCAGCAATGCACCGCGCTCCAAGGCATGCTGGAACACCGTCAGGCCACGCCGTTCCTGCCATGGGTAGGCGGTCTTGCTCGCCTTGTCCTTGACCATCTCGATGGCCAGCACCATGCCGGTCTGGCGCACTTCGGCCACGTTCGGGTGATCGACCAGGTGCGCGGTGGCGCTCGCCATGCGTTGGGCCAGGGCCTTGTTGTTGTCGATGACGTGGTCTTCTTCGAAGATGTCCAGTGTCGCCAGCGCGGCTGCGCAGGCCAACGGGTTACCGGTGTAGCTGTGGGAGTGCAGGAAGGCGCGCAGGGTGGGGTAATCGTCGTAGAACGCGCTGTAGACCTCGTCGGTGGTCAGGCATGCCGCCAGCGGCAGGTAGCCACCGGTCAAGGCCTTGGACAGGCAGAGGAAATCCGGCGTGATACCGGCCTGCTCGCAAGCGAACATCGTCCCGGTGCGGCCGAAGCCGACGGCGATTTCATCATGGATCAGGTGTACGCCATAGCGGTCGCAGGCTTCGCGCAGCAGTTTCAGGTACACCGGGTGATACATGCGCATGCCGCCGGCGCCCTGGATCAGCGGCTCGACGATCACCGCCGCCACAGTGGCGTGGTGCTCGGCGAGGGTCTGTTCCATGGCCGCGAACATCGTGCGTGAATGTTCCTCCCAGCTCACGCCCTCGGGGCGACGGTAGCAGTCGGGGCTCGGCACCTTGAGGGTGTCCAGCAGCAACGCCTTGTAGGTCTCGGTGAACAGCGGCACGTCGCCCACCGACATCGCCGCAATGGTTTCGCCGTGGTAGCTGTTGCTCAGGGTGACGAAGCGCTTCTTGTCGGGACGGCCGCGATTGACCCAGTAATGGAAGCTCATCTTCATCGCCACTTCGATGCAGGACGAGCCGTTATCGGCATAGAAACACCGGGTCAGGCCTTCCGGTGTCATCCTCACCAGGCGCTCGGACAGCTCGATCACCGGTTGGTGGCTGAAGCCGGCGAGGATCACATGCTCCAACTGATCGACCTGGTCCTTGATCCGCTGGTTGATGCGTGGGTTCGCGTGGCCGAACACGTTGACCCACCAGGAGCTGACGGCGTCGAGGTAGCGCTTGCCTTCGAAGTCTTCCAGCCACACGCCCTCACCGCGCTTGATGGGGATCAGCGGCAGTTGTTCGTGGTCTTTCATCTGGGTGCAGGGATGCCACAGCACCGCGAGGTCGCGTTGCATCCACTGGTTATTCAGGCCCATTTACAGTCTCCTCGAGGCGGCTCGCGGCGGGCGCGGGCCAGACAATCGCGCAAGCCTATGCAATGACGGCCCTGCGAACAACCCATTGTGTCGTTCCTGCTGCTTTGAGCGAGGCGATAGACGTCGCTGGCGGCGTTTTGATGGCTGGCGTATTCTTCGCCGTTCTCGGAGCCGGCTGGCTCGAAACCTGAAATTTTCCTGTTTTATTCCGGAGTTCGTTGAATGTCTGCTGGTTGGCTGCGCGCGTGTGCGCTGGTGGTGATAGGGCTTTTCAGCGTTACGGCGCTGGCGAAGGACAAGCAACCGACGGCTATCGTCATCGGTGGCGGCCTGGCGGGGCTCACGGCGGCCTATGAGTTGCAGAACAAAGGCTGGGCGGTGACCCTGCTGGAAGCCAAGCCCAGCGTGGGCGGTCGTTCGGGCATGGCCACCAGTGAATGGATCGGCAACGAAAAGACCCAGCCGGTGCTGAACAAATATGTCTCGACGTTCAAGCTGGGCACCACCCCGGCCCCCGAGTTCGTGCGCACCCCCAGCTATCTGATCGACGGCACCTACTTCACCGCCGCTGACCTGGCCGCGAAGCAACCGGCCACCGCCGAAGCCATCAAGCGCTACGAAACCACCCTGGACGAGCTGGCACGCTCCATCGAAGACCCGCTGAATCCAGCGGCCACCAGCACGTTGCATGCGTTGGACCAGATGACCGTGTCCGCCTGGCTTGATCGCTTGCAACTGCCGGCCACCGCACGGCAATTGGTGAACCAGGAGATCCGTACCCGTTACGACGAACCTTCGCGCCTGTCGCTGTTGTATTTCGCACAGCAGAACCGGGTCAATCGCGGCGTGTCCGACCGCGACCTGCGGGCTTCGCGTTTGCTCGGCGGCAGCCAGGTGTTGGCCCAGGCTTTCCTCAAGCAACTGAAAACCATCAAGACCGATTCTCCGGTGTCAGCCATTTCCCAAGACAAAGACGGCGTGACTGTCAAGGTCGGCAGCGTCGGCTACCAGGCCGATTACGTGGTGCTGGCGGTACCGCTGCGCGCCTTGAACAAGATCCAACTGACCCCGGCCCTGGATGCCCAGCACCTTGGCGCGATCAAAGGCACCAACTACGGCTGGCGCGACCAGATCATGCTCAAGTTCAAGACCCCGGTCTGGGACAGCAAGGCGCGCATGTCGGGTGAAATCTTCAGCAACGCCGGACTGGGCATGATGTGGATCGAGCCGGCGGTGAAGGGCGGTGCCAATGTGATCATCAACCTCTCGGGCGACAGTGCTCGGGTGATGCAGGCTTTTGGCGACAAGCAGATGGTCGACCAGGTGCTGATCCGCCTGCACACGTTCTACCCACAGGCCCGCGGGGCTTTCACCGGTTACGAAATCCGCCGCTACAGCACCGATCCGTCCACGGGCGGTTCGTACCTGGCCTTTGGTCCGGGCCAGATCAGCAAGTATTGGCGTCTGTGGGAAAAACCGTTGCAGCGTATTGCCTTTGCCGGTGAACACACCGACGCCCTGTACCCAGGCACCCTGGAAGGCGCGTTACGCAGTGGTCAGCGCGCGGCCAGCCAAGTGCAAGACCTGGCGGCGGGCAAGTCGTTCGAGCCGGCCAAGGTTGCTCCGGCCGCGACGGCAGCGGCTGCAGGTGCAGTGGCGGCGAAGAAAGGCAACTTCTTCACCAACCTGTTTGGCGGTTCGGATGACGAGAAGAAGCCAGAGCCGGTCAAGGCCCCAGAGCCGGTAGTTCCGCCAGCACCGGCCCCGGCCCCGGCGCCTGCGCCAACCCCGGCCCCAGCGCCGGTGGAAGCGCCAAAGCCTGCGGCGCCGGTAAAAGCCGAGCCGACTAAAAAGGCCACGACCAAAGCCGCGCCGAAGAAACCGGCAGCCAAGACCGCGGCGAAAAAAGCCCCGGCCAAGGCGCCAGTGAAAAAGGCTGAACCGGCAAAGAAGCCAGCGGCGAAACCGGCGGCGACCACTGAGACCCCGGCTCAGTAACGTCCAGGCGTAAAAAAGCGCGGCCCAAGGGTCGCGCTTTTTTTTGCCTGCTAGCAAGGTCGATGTTCAGGCATTGGGTATATCAGATACTTCCCACAGGGTAATCGGAAGGGAATGATGGGGTGGCCCGGATCGCAAGCTTTAGGCTGCGTAGAACACCGGAGCACTGAACATGAAAGCAGCAATAATCCTGACGGCTCTCGCTGGTTGCGTATCTGATGAGTTCATCAAAAAGGCAAAAATGATTCCAAAGCGGGATCCTCAATTAGCCTACAGATGCGAGATAGCCCCCTATAAGCCTGAATGCTCGGTCAATTGATTCACTGAGCGGATCGGGATGTATTGCCCAGGCGACACGGTCATTAGCTGTTTTACCCCGCTCTCACACAGTCCATCCACTTTAATCTTTCCTTAACCCACCCCCTCCAGACTGATCATCGTATTTCTCGATATTTCAAAGCGAAAATTTCCGCTTTAAATCGATAGATAACTCGCTAGTCTTGGTCGCAGTTTTTACAGGATATGAGCAATGCAGCTACGCAACTCTTCTTCTCGCTACGGCTGGGTCAGCATCGTCATGCACTGGGGCGTGGCGCTGGTGGTGTACGGGTTGTTCGCGCTGGGTCTGTGGATGGTCGGGCTGGATTACTACAGCACCTGGCGCAAAGACGCGCCGGACCTGCACAAGAGCATTGGCCTGGTGCTGCTGGCGGTGATGTTGCTGCGGGTGGTCTGGCGTTTTGTCAGCCCACCGCCACCGACCCTGGACACCTATGGGCGCATGACCCGTATCGGTGCGAAGATCGGTCATAGTGCCCTGTATCTCGGGTTGTTTGCCGTGATGGTTGCCGGTTACCTGATTTCCACCGCCGACGGTGTCGGGATTCCGGTGTTCGGTTTGTTTGAAGTACCCGCGCTGGTGTCCGGACTGCCCGACCAGGCAGACGTCGCCGGCCAGATCCACCTGTACCTGGCATGGGCGCTGGTCATCTTTTCCGGCCTTCATGCCTTGGCAGCACTGAAACACCACTTTATTGACCGTGACGCGACCCTCAAGCGAATGCTGGGGCGCCAAGCCTGATGTTCAACCTCGACTCCAAAGGAATAGAAAGCATGTTGAAAAAGACGCTCGCCGCCCTGGCAATCGGTTCTGCACTGCTGTCGGCCGGCCAGGCCATGGCTGCCGACTATGTAGTCGACAAGGAAGGCCAGCATGCCTTCGTCGACTTCAAGATCAGCCACCTGGGCTACAGCTTCATCACTGGTACTTTCAAGGACATCGACGGCAAGTTCAGCTTCGATGCTGCCAAGCCTGAAGACAGCAAGATCGAGTTCAACGTTCGTACCGCCAGCGTGTTCACCAACCACGCCGAGCGTGACAAGCACATCGCCAGCGCCGATTTCCTGAACGCGGGCAAATTCGCCGATGCGAAATTCGTTTCCACCAGCGTCAAGTCCACCGGCAAGAACGCCGATGGCAAGGAAACTGCCGATGTTACCGGCGACCTGACCCTGCTGGGCGTGACCAAGCCGGTGGTGGTCAAGGCTACCTTCCTGGGCGAAGGCAAGGATCCATGGGGCGGCTACCGTGCCGGTTTTGAAGGCACCACCAGCATCAAGCGTTCCGACTTCGGCAAGCAAAAAGACCTGGGCCCATCGTCCGACTTGGTTGAGCTGTACGTTTCGTTTGAAGGCGTCAAGGCGAAGTAACATTCGCGCCTGACAAAAAACGCCCCCGATCCTGCGATCGGGGGCGTTTTTTTATTGCCATACGAAATTCGAAAGATAACGCAGAACCCGTGTGGGAGCGGGCTTGCTCGCGAATGCGGTGCACCTGCGCCAATCACGTTGCCTGACACACCGCATTCGCGAACAATCCCGCTCCCACATTTGGATCTGCGACGATACAAAAAATGCCCCTGACCGTGAGATCGGGGGCATTTTTCAAGGCCTGGAAAAACTCAGCGATTACGAGTCAGCAACGCAGGTTTTTCACCCCGTGGGCGGCTTGGCAGTTGGTCCAGCTGTTCAGGCGTCGGGAAGCGGTCGAGCTTCGACTCCTTGTGCATGATTTTCGGCTGGTTGCCGCGAGGGTTTTGCACCGCCGGTTCCTGGCGCGCCTGGTCATCGCGGGCCGGGCGACGGCGGGCGTCTTCGCGGCGGGCCTGACCATCGCGAGGGCCGCCATTGCGCGGGCCGTTGCGCTTGGCGGGCGGGGTGCCGGTGGACGAACCGTTACTGTTGCGCGGACCGTTCTGGCGACCCTGTGACTGGCCGCCGCGTGGAGCGCCTGCGCCGGCGCCCCGTGCCGGAGCACCCGGACGGCGACCGCGACCCTGAGCCGGTTTCTGCTGTGGCACGTAGTCGACGCGGTTACCGAAGTTATCGATATCGTCGTCCAGAAACTCGTCTGGAGCGCGATCAGCGGCGGCACGAGGGACCGGGCGCTGTTGCTCACGGGCTGGCGTGCCTTCGCGGGGCTTTTGCTCACGTGCCGGGCGTTCGCCGCGACTGCCGCCAGCCGGTTTTTCCTTGCCTTTGCCCTTGTCCTTGCGGCCGCCACCGCCGCCATTCGGACCATCACCCCGTGGGCCGCGTGGATTGCGCGGGTTGCGCACGTCCGGGCGCTCACGCACCTCAGGCTTTTCGGCCTCGATGGTGCTGGCATCGAAGCCCATCAGATCGCCATCGGGAATCTTCTGCCGGGTCATGCGCTCGATGCTCTTGAGCAGCTTTTCTTCGTCCGGTGCGACCAACGAGATCGCTTCGCCCGAACGACCGGCCCGGCCGGTACGGCCGATACGGTGCACGTAGTCTTCATCGACGTTTGGCAGCTCGAAGTTGACCACGTGGGGCAGTTGGTCGATGTCCAGGCCGCGGGCGGCGATGTCGGTGGCAACCAGGATCCGTACTTCGCCGGCCTTGAAATCGGCCAAGGCCTTGGTGCGGGCGTTCTGGCTCTTGTTGCCGTGGATCGCCACGGCGGGCAGGCCATGCTTGTCCAGGTACTCGGCCAGGCGGTTAGCGCCGTGCTTGGTGCGGGTGAACACCAGGACCTGTTCCCAGGCGCCGGTGGTGATCAAGTGCGCCAGCAGGCTGCGCTTATGGCTGGCCGGCAGGCGGAATACGCGCTGTTCGATGCGTTCGACCGTGGTGTTCGGCGGCGTGACTTCGATGCGTTCCGGGTTGTGCAGCAGCTTGCCGGCCAGGTCGGTGATGTCTTTGGAGAACGTTGCCGAAAACAGCAGGTTCTGACGCTTGGCGGGCAGGCGGGCGAGGACTTTCTTCACGTCATGGACAAAACCCATGTCGAGCATGCGGTCGGCTTCGTCCAGCACGAGGATTTCAACGTGGGACAGATCGACGCTGCCCTGGCCGGCCAGATCCAGCAGGCGGCCGGGGCAGGCCACCAGCACGTCGACGCCGCGCGCCATGGCCTGGACCTGGGGATTCATGCCGACACCGCCGAAAATGCAGGCGCTGACGAATTTCAGGTCGCGGGCGTAGACCTTGAAGCTCTCGTGGACCTGGGCAGCCAGTTCCCGGGTAGGGGTCAGGACCAGTACGCGCGGTTGTCGCGGGCCGTGACGCTGGGATTTGTCCGGGTGACCGTTAGGGAACAGCCGCTCCAGGATCGGGAGGGCGAAACCGCCGGTTTTACCAGTACCTGTCTGTGCGGCGACCATCAGATCGCGACCTTGCAACACGGCGGGAATGGCCCGCTGTTGCACCGGGGTAGGCTCGGTGTAGCCGGCGGCTTCGATGGCGCCGACTAAAGCCTCGGAGAGACCGAGGGAAGCAAAGGACATGAGTAATCCTGTTTTAGTGAGGGCCTGGCCCAATGGGATAATCTTGCCTGGCGCGAATGACGTTCAAAAAGACGTCATCCCGTCCGGTCCTGCCGGGTCTGGAAGACAGCTCCGGACAGGGCTCGCGCTGGCTGGAAGCTGCGCTGTAGCGGTGTCGGGATGCCTTTTGCAAGACCGGGCGTCCGGGCGTGAGCCTGGCGGGAAGGCGCGAGTATAACAGAGCAAACGCCGTGCGCCGCTTTCCTGCTGCTCAACGGTTTATTTCAGCCTCCCATCGGCGGGCGCGGCACCGTAGCGTGCGCTCAGCTCGGCATAGGCCGGTTCGCGCTTGAAGCGCTTGAGCTCGGCGCTGAAACGCTGCACCAGCAGGTCCATCCCGGCCTTGCGCCGCAGGGCCAGGTATTGGCTTTGACGGCTTACAACGGTGGGGTTTTCGCTGATCTGGTCGCCCAATTGCATCTGCTTGAGCAAATGCCGGCCCACCCGGCGATCGGTGATGAGCAGATCGATCCGGCCCAGCTGCAGCTTGCCGAAGTTGGCTTCATGGGTAGGGGCCGTTTCACGCTTGAACAGGGTCGATTCGCGGAACGCCTGGTTATAGAGATAGCCGGGCGATGTGCCGACGGTCAGGCCGCTCAGGTCCGCGAGCGTGCGAAATGGATGGGGCCTGGCGTTGGCATGGAACATCACGAACTCCACCTCCGACAATGGCTCGTTGGGGTAGAGCAGCAGGGAGTCGCGTTCGTCGCTATGGAAAATATCCAGTGCCCCATCCGCCAGCCCTTGCTCCAGCATCGCCAGGCAACGTTTCCATGGCAGTAGTTGCCATTCGACATCAATGCCCAGGCGCTTGAACACGATGGCCGTGGTTTCGTAGTCCAGCCCCAGAATCTTGCCATTCTCCTCGAAGACGTAGGGCGACCAGGGTTCGGTGACGATACGCAACTTCTCGGCCCGGGCGGCGAGGCTCAGGCACAGGAGAAGAAGGGCGGTCAGTAATTGGGCGATGACGGGCATGGCCTGAGGTTACGACGAGTACGGACCAAATAGCTAGAGCGCTCTGGCTCGCTACTCGGCGCGTGGCCTAATGATCTGTGCGGTTCATCTGAGTGCACGAATCAGGCGACGCACGTCACTCGTTGCCCTTGGTTTGCATCAGGTGCGAGTAGATGGCTTTGCGGCGACGCCCCAGCACCAGGCGAATCAGCGGATGGTCGAGCCAGCGTTTGAGCTCGTGGTCTTCCAATGGCTTTTTCAGGCGGTGCTCGACGTTCTCGAGGGCCTTTTCCCACCAGACCGGGGCGCAAGCCTGATCGAACTGATTCGCATGACGGTGGCAGCCGTAGAGAATCTCCCGCATGAATTGTCGCTTATGGCCGGGCAGCGCCACGGTGACAAGTTTATAGGCCAGGCGCTGCAACGTCGGGGGGCGGGGCAGGGTGGCGGTAACCTGCCGGGTTTCATCCAGGGCCTGTTGGCAGACGGGATCGGCGTGGTGCTTATCCAGCCAGGCCTTGGTCTTGGCGCGGAACAGTTGCTTGCGGCTCCAGTAATGGTGGATCAGATCCGGACACTCGCATACCTGCACCCGATGATAGGCTGCCACCGAGAGGCAGAATTCCTCCAGGGTATAGGCCCCTCTGGCCAGGGGATAAAGCTCATCCATCAGTGCAATCGAACGATCCAGCACGTCTGCATCGCTTGAATGAAGACCGATCACCCCGGAGTTGAGCAGTAGCATGTTGTCGTCCGCCAGTTGGCGCTGCTGCAGGACCTGCGCCAAGGCCACGTAGAGCTCGGCATCCTTGTTGTCGCCGTAGTTCAGGGTGATGGCATTGCATAGCAGCGTGCCGGGCTGGATGCGCCGGAACAGCTCTAGCGGCGAGCAATGGAAGAAGGTATCGGTGTCGATCAGAAGGGCCAGCTCGGTTTCCTTGAGCACTTTCTGCATGACCACATGCTTGGCACGGAAGTGATAGCCGTGGGGTTGCGTCCAGGCCTGTCGGGTCTCGTTGTCCAGGGGGCGCAAACGCACCGGCAGCCCCTCGTAGGGCTTGGGATTGTCAGTGAATACCTGGATGTCCAGCGCTTCACCCGGGGTTTCGCGCAGGCCGGCGAGGGCGCTGGCGATACTGAACACGGCTTCCTGATGATAGGTCGCGGCCCCGTAGACCAGATAGATGAGCTGTGGAGTTGGCGACCAGGGGTCGTTTGGCATCACTGCAATCCTTGAGCATCATTGGTAAAAGGCCCTGGCTTTCGCCAAGGCCTTCTTGTCACGACATTGCGTCTAACGTGGCAGGTTGAGGTTGTTCCAGACCGCTAGGCTGGGTTCGGCCTGGTTCAGAGTATAGAAATGCAGCCCGGGTGCGCCGCCTTGCAATAAACGCTCACACATTTGTGTGACCACGTCCTCGCCGAAGCGTTGGATGCTGGATGTGTCGTCGCCGTAGGCTTCCAGCTGTTTGCGGATCCACCGGGGTATTTCCGCACCACAGGCGTCGGAGAAGCGCGCCAGCTTGCTGTAGTTGGTGATCGGCATGATTCCCGGCACGACAGGGATGTCCACGCCCATCTTGCGCACGCGTTCGACGAAGTAGAAGTAACTGTCGGCGTTGAAGAAGTACTGGGTGATCGCACTGTTGGCCCCGGAGTTGGCCTTGTTGACGAAATTACGCAGATCGTCTTCGAAGTTACGCGCCTGGGGGTGCATTTCCGGATAAGCGGCGACTTCGATGTGAAAGTGCTCGCCGGTTTCTTCACGAATGAAGTTCACCAGGTCGCTGGCGTGGCGCAGCTCGCCACTGGCCATGCCCATGCCCGAGGGCAGGTCACCGCGCAGGGCAACGATACGCTGGATGCCTGCGGCTTTGTACCGGGCCAGCAGGGTGCGCAAGTCGTCCTTGCTGTCGCCTACGCAGGACAGGTGCGGGGCGGCCGGGATTTTGACTTCGCTTTCCAGCTGCAACACGGTGTTCAGCGTACGGTCGCGGGTCGAGCCGCCGGCGCCATAGGTGCAGGAAAAGAAGTCGGGATTGTGGTTCGCCAACTGGCGGGCAGTGGCGATCAGTTTTTCATGTCCAGCATCGGTCTTCGTCGGGAAGAACTCGAAGCTGTAGCGACGGTCTTGGGACATGGGGGGCCTCCAGCTGCGAGCTTCAAGCTGCAAGCTGCAAGAGGGCGGTGTGCCGAATTCTTGTGCTTAAGCTTGCAGCTCGCGGCTGCGTAATAGCGATGAAGAAGTAAGCCTCAAACCACAAGTAAACGAACTGCTTTTACTTGTAGCTTGAAGCTCAAAGCTTGCAGCTGCCGTCAGTACCGGTAAGCGTGCGGCTTGAACGGGCCTTCGACGGTCACGCCGATGTAGTCAGCCTGTTGCTTGGTCAGTTTGGTGACCACGCCGCCGAAACCGCGGACCATTTCCAGGGCCACTTCTTCGTCGAGCTTTTTCGGCAGTACTTCCACGGTCAGGCGCTCGGCTTTCTGGGCCGGCGACAGGTCGGCGTATTTCTGGCCGAACAGGAAGATCTGGGCCAGGACCTGGTTGGCGAACGAACCGTCCATGATCCGGCTTGGATGACCGGTGGCGTTGCCCAGGTTAACCAGGCGGCCTTCGGCCAGCAGGATCAGGTAGTCGTCGTTCTGTGGGTCGAAGCTGCCAGTGCCGGTGCGGTGAACCTTGTGAACCTGTGGCTTCACTTCTTCCCAAGCCCAGTTCTTGCGCATGAAAGCGGTGTCGATTTCATTGTCGAAGTGACCGATGTTGCACACCACGGCGCGCTTCTTCAGGGCCTTGAGCATGTTCGCGTCGCAGACATTGACGTTGCCGGTGGTGGTCACGATCAGGTCGATCTTGCCCAGCAAGGCCTTGTCGATGCTGGCTTCGGTGCCGTCGTTGATCCCGTCGATGAACGGCGAAACCAATTCGAAACCGTCCATGCAGGCTTGCATGGCGCAGATCGGGTCGACTTCGGACACCTTGACGATCATGCCTTCCTGGCGCAGGGACTGGGCCGAGCCCTTGCCCACGTCACCGTAGCCGATCACCAGTGCCTGCTTGCCCGACAACAGATGGTCGGTGCCGCGCTTGATGGCGTCGTTGAGGCTGTGACGGCAGCCGTACTTGTTGTCGTTCTTGCTCTTGGTCACCGAGTCGTTGACGTTGATGGCCGGGATCTTCAGCTCGCCCTTGGCCAGCATGTCCAGCAGGCGATGCACGCCGGTGGTGGTTTCTTCGGTCACACCGTGGACCTTGTCCAGCACGGCCGGGTATTTCTTGTGCAGCAATTCGGTCAGGTCGCCGCCGTCGTCGAGGATCATGTTGGTGTCCCACGGCTGGCCATCCTTGAGGATGGTCTGCTCCAGGCACCACTCGTATTCCTGCTCGGTCTCGCCTTTCCAGGCGAACACCGGGATACCGGCAGCGGCAATGGCGGCGGCGGCTTGGTCCTGGGTCGAGAAGATGTTGCAGGACGACCAGCGCACTTCGGCACCCAGGGCGACCAGGGTCTCGATCAGTACGGCGGTCTGGATGGTCATGTGGATGCAGCCGAGGATCTTCGCGCCCTTGAGCGGTTGTTCACCGGCGTATTTGCGACGCAGACCCATCAGGGCCGGCATTTCGGATTCGGCGATGATGATCTCGCGGCGGCCCCAGGCGGCCAGGGACATATCGGCGACTTTGTAATCGGTAAAATCTGCAGGCGTGATAACAGCGCTCATGAAGAGCCTCCATTCGTAATGTATGCGAATGGGCGCCGTTGTGCGTTTAGTGTCCGTGCGGGAGTACCGAGCGAACAACGCCCCATCCGAGCCTGACAGGTCTTGCCTGCTGCAGCGCCCCTCGGACAGGTGGCGGGAACGGTCCACAGCGTGGGCCGGTTAAAGCGAGGGCGATTATAGCGGGCTATTCGGATCTTCCAAAGGGTTTCTGTCGGCAAATCAAAAATGCCGATGACCGTTATTGAACCGGCGACGTAGAGCCTGCCTGCCCGGTCTGCCATGATGCAGCCATCCATCGGCAAGACGCTCAGGAGTGATCATGAATTTCCACACCCGCAAATGGGTCAAGCCCGAAGACCTCAACCCCAATGGCACCCTGTTCGGTGGCAGCCTGCTGCGCTGGATCGACGAGGAAGCGGCAATCTACGCCATCGTCCAGTTGGGCAACCAGCGCGTGGTGACCAAATACATCTCGGAAATCAACTTCGTCAGCGCTTCGCGCCAGGGCGACATCATCGAACTGGGGATTACCGCCACTGAATTTGGCCGCACTTCCATCACCTTGACCTGTGAAGTGCGCAACAAGATCACCCGCAAGAGCATCCTGACCGTGGAAAAAATGGTCTTCGTCAATCTTGGCGAGGATGGTCTGCCGGCGCCCCATGGGCGGACCGAGATCAAGTACGTCAAGGATCAGTTCAAGGACGATATCGCCAGCGAGTGAGATGGGCGATGCGCCCATCGCGGGCAGGCTCGCTCCCACAGAAGTCATCATTCCCCTGTGGAGCGAGCCTGCTCGCGATAGCGGTCCTGCAAACACTGAAAAATCCCTGGTTTCAATCAAGCTTGAGTCAGCACTGAACAGCTCCGCACACCACGTGTCGTAGATTCATCACGCCACCGGTTCAGGAGCTCTATGGACACCCACGAAGACGGCAAGACCCCTGACCTTTCCGCCCAGGAAAAGCACGAAGTCGACCGTAACCAGCCGCCGCGGGCCGCGGTGCTGCATGAAATCATCCGCACCCAGGGCAATCAGGAGCTGGAGCGCAGTGTCGCCGCGCTCTGGTGGTCGGCCCTGGCGGCCGGGTTGACCATGGGCCTGTCGCTGATGGCGATGGGGCTACTCAATTCCCGATTGCCGGAGGGCGAGGCCTTCAAGGTGATTGCCAGTTTTGGCTACTGCGCCGGTTTTCTCGCGGTGATCCTGGCCCGCCAGCAATTGTTCACCGAAAACACCCTGACCGCCGTGCTGCCGATCATGAGCAAACCCACCCTGGGCAATTTCGGTCGGCTGTTGCGGCTATGGGGTATCGTATTGGTGGGCAACCTGTGCGGCACCTTGCTGGTGGCCTATGTGATGCTGCATCTGCCGATTTTCGACCAGCGAACTGACTTGGCTTTCCTCGAGATCGGTCGCAAGGTCATGGAAAACGACACCCGCCAGATGTTCGCCAAGGGCATCATTTCCGGCTGGATGATTGCCACCATGGTCTGGATGATCCCCTCCATGGAAAGCGCCAAGATGTGGATCATTATCCTCATCACTTACCTGATGGCGCTTGGCGACTTCACCCACATTGTCGTCGGTTCCGCCGAAGTGTCGTATCTGGTATTCGCCGGGCAGTTGTCGTGGGAAGACTTCTGGCTGGTATTCGCCGCGCCGACCCTGGCGGGAAACATCATCGGTGGCAGCTTCATCTTTGCGCTGCTCAGCCACGCGCAAGTGCGCAGCGAGAGCGGCACGCCTAATCGGTCACCCCCACCGGAGCGCCCAGGCGACGTTGGTGACGAATGAAGTACAGGGCCGTCAGCACGGTCAATCCGGCGACCAGGGCCCCGGTCCAGGGCAGCTCGGCCAGGTCGACCCCGCTGCCGACCACCAGCCCGCCGATCCAGGCACCCGCCGCGTTGCCCAGGTTGAAGGCACTCTGGTTCAGCGTAGAGCCCAGGTTCGGCGCTTCATGGGCTTGGTCGATGATCAGCAACTGCAGGATCGGGCACAGGGCGAAGGCGAAGATCCCCCACAGCACCAACGTGATGGCTGCCGGAATCACTGAGTGGCTGGTCTGGCTGAACGCGGCCAGCACCAGCACCACGGCCAGGGCCATGCCCACCAGTGACGGCAGCAGACGCCGATCCGCCAGGCGCCCGCCGAGGAAGCTGCCAGCCGTCAGGCCGACCCCGAACAACAGCAACATGAGGGTGATGCCGTGGGGGCTGACCCCGGTGATGTCCTGGAGAATCGGTGCGATGTAAGTGAACACGCTGAACAGGCTGGTAGACGCCAATACGCTCATGCCCAGGGCCAGCAGCACGCTGGTTTTGCCCAGCACCTTGAACTCGCTGGCCAGGTTGGCCTTCTCCATGGTGATTTCCCTGGGCAGCCACAGCCATTGGGCGATGGCGGCGATGACGCCGATCACCGACACGGCCCAGAAGGTCGAACGCCAGCCGGCGTATTGCCCCAGCGCGGTGCCCAGGGGGACGCCGAGGACGTTGGCCAGGGTCAGGCCGGTGAACATCATGGCGATGGCTTGGGCGCGTTTGTTCGGCGCGACCAGCCCGGCCGCCACCACGGAGCCGATGCCGAAAAATGCACCATGGCATAGCGCTGTGATGACGCGGGCGGCCATCAGCGTGGCGTAGTTCGGTGCCAGGGCGCAGAGCATGTTGCCCAGGATGAACATCAGCGTCATGCCCAGCAACGTCGCCTTGCGCGGCATGTTGGCGGTGCCGACCGCCAGGATCGGCGCGCCGAACACCACGCCCAGGGCATAGCCGGTAATCAACAGGCCGGCCTGGGGAATGCTTACCGCCAGGTCGCGGGCGACATCGGGCAGCAAACCCATGATGACGAATTCAGTGGTGCCGATACCGAAAGCGGCAACGGCCAAGGCAAGCAAGGCGAGTGGCATGCGTGAGGTCTCTGTCTGTAGTCTTGACGCTCTGATCAGGCATACGCATGCCGTTGCCCTGACTCGGGGAAGGGGCGGCGGCAGAATTATTGGAATTGGCTTATGCGCAACTGAATGCGGCGTGGTCGTTTGCAGTATAAACAGCTGCGGACGGATCGCGAACCCATTCATTGCGTAGCTGCTCGGTGGGATAAGGAGGTGCTGTGCTTGCAACGGCCTTGGTGCTGGTGGCTGCGCTGCTGCATGCCGCCTGGAATACGTTGATCAAATTCAGCGGCGAGCGCCTTCTGGTGGTGGTATGCATGGACAGCGTCGCGCTGCTGTTCGCCATATCTGCCCTGGGCTTCGTGGCGCTGCCGCCGATGGACATCTGGCCGTGGATCCTGGCGTCGGCAGCCTTCGAGCTGCTGTATCGCTATCTGCTGATCCAGGCGTATCGGGTCGGAGATCTGGGATTGGTCTATCCGTTGATGCGCGGCTTGTCGCCGCTGGTGGTATTGGCCCTGACGCTGGTCTTTGCTGGCGAAGTACTGACGACTCAGCAGGCCCTCGGCATTTTGCTGATTCCGTTCGGTATGCTGTGCCTGCTATGGCAAGGCGGGGGTGGCGAGCGACTGCCCTGGTCGATGCTGCCGGTGGTGGTGCTGATTGGCTTGTGCATCGGTTGCTACACCTACATCGATGGCCAGGCCCTGCGGCGTTGGTCCCATCCGCTGGACTACCTGGTCTGGATCACTCTGTTCTGCGCCTGGCCATTCCCGCTGTTGGCCGTGGTGAGCAAACGACCGGCCTTCGTGCGGTTCTGGCTTGAACAGTGGCGGCTCGGGTTGGCGGTCGGGCTCTGCGTCTTGTTCAGCTACGCTCTGGTGCTCTGGGCCATGCAACTGGGGTCGATTGCCGAAGCGGCGGCGCTGCGGGAGATCAGTGTGATCCTGGTGGTGCTGTTCGGCATGCGCTACCTGAAAGAACCTTTTGGTCGGCCGCGGCTCTTAGCCTGCGGGCTGGTGCTGATTGGCATGCTGGTGATGAAATTCTGAGCGACTCCCCGATTTTCAATTCCCCCCTGAAACTCAAAGAAGGAACTGCGTCATGACGGTTGCCCTGTGGTGTATTTTGATCGCGATCATCCTGCCTTACCTGTGTATCGCCATCGCCAAGATCGGCGGGAGATACCGGTTGCAAGACAACCACGATCCTCGGGACTTCCTGGAAACCCTCGAGGGTTTTCCCCGGCGCGCATATGCCGCGCAGCTCAATAGCTTTGAAATTGCCCCGGCATTTGCTGCCGCGGTGATCGTTGCGCACCTGGCCGGCAATGCCGAGCTGGTAACCATCAATGTGCTGGCGGTGCTGTTCATCACCAGCCGCCTGCTGTACATCATTTGCTACCTGGCGGACTGGGCGATTCTGCGTTCGCTGGTGTGGTTCGTGGGAGTGGGGCTGATTGTCAGTTTCTTCTGTGTTTCTGTCTGAGCCTGGCTATTGAATCCTGAAGCCCTTCTGGCCTCTTCGCGAGCAAGCCCGCTCCCACATTTGATTTGTGAACGACACAGAGCCAGTGTGGGAGCGGGCTTGCTCGCAACGAGGCCGGTACAGACAACACATCTCTCAGGGATTGGCGGTGACGGTATTCGCCACCTGCGGCACTTGCGGCAACGCCGTGCCCTTGGGCCACAGCATCCAGATCTGCCCCTGTTGCTTCATGTCGCCGGCCAATTGACCCGCGGCTTCGCCGGTTCCCCAGAACAGGTCCGCTCGTACTTCGCCGGTAATGGCGCCGCCGGTGTCCTGGGCCGCTACCGGTCGGTTCAATGCGCTGCCATCAGGGCGGGTTGTGGAGAGCCATAACAGGCTGCCCAGCGGGATGACCTTGCGATCCACCGCCACGCTATAGCCAGCGGTCAGCGGCACATTCAACGAGCCCCGGGGGCCTTCGTTGCTGTCGGGGTTGCGGTTGAAAAACACATAGCTGGGGTTGCTGCCCAGCAGCTCGGGGATCCGCGTCGGATGAGCCTTGGCCCAGGCACTGATGGTGCCCATGGTCACGTCTTCCTTCTTCAGCTCGCCCTGTTCGACCAGCCAGCGTCCGATTGGCCGGTAAGGGTGGCCGTTCTGGTCGGCATAGCCGATGCGCAACTGGCGACCGTCATCAAGCCGAATACGTCCCGAACCCTGGATTTGCAGAAATTGCAGGTTCATCGGGTCCGTCAGCCAGGCAATCACGGGCGCCTTCACGCCGTTGGTCTCGATGGTGGCTGCGTCGTCGTAGGGCTTGAGTACCCGGCCTTCGAGGCGACCGCGCAGGCGCTTGCCCTTGAGCTCGGGGTAAAGGCTGTCCAGCGCGACGATGATCATGTCGTCCGGTACGCCGTACACCGGGATGTTGGCGCTGGCGGTCTGGGTGAGGCTGCCAGGGTAGACCGGCTCGTAATAGCCGGTGATCAGGCCATTGGGGCTGTTGTCTCCCGAGCGCAGGCCGTAGACGTCCAGGTTCTGTTTCAGGAAGTTGCGCACAGCGGGAGCGGTCTGCGGCACATTGGCCGCCGCTGCACAGGTGGCTCCCCAGGTCGCATCGGTCTTGAGCCGGGTGCAGGCGCTGCGCCAGGAGCCGAAACCGGCCAGCAGGTCGTCATCGGAGACCGCCGGCAGCGCTTCCCAGGGGGCGCTGGCATAAGTGGCGAGAGCGTGAGTCTGGGGCTCTTCCACCTTATCACCGCGGTTGCAGCCGGACAGCAGTGCGATCAGCGGTAGGGTCAATGCCAGGCCTTTGTGCCAGGTCTTGAAGCGGCTGTTCATGAAATTTTTCCTTGCAGTCGTTCGAACGCTGTCAGGCATTCGAACAACCCGTATTGTGAATAGGGCCATTGGTCTTTGCCGATGACCCGAGGATACTAACCGCCGTTTCCTGTCCCGAGGCCAAGATGTTTGTAAAACGATTTTCCATGCTTATGCTGGCCTGCCTGATGATGTCCGCCTGCGGCGGTGTCGATCCCAACTCCCCGCTGGGCCAGCGTAAGGCGATTTTCAAGCAGATGCTCAAGACCAACGAAGAGTTGGGCGGCATGTTGCGTGGGCGGGTCCCGTTCGACGGTGCCCGCTTCGCCGAGGGTGCCGTGCAGCTTGACCAGCTGTCCCGTGAACCGTGGAAACACTTCCCGCCAGTACGCGAGCAGGACCACACCAGTGCCCGGGATGAAGTCTGGCAGAAACAGGCGCGGTTCCAGGAACTGGCCCGCAGTCTTGAAGTGGCCACCGCAGAGTTGGTGACGGCCAGCAAGGTCCAGCCCTACAGCGCCAGTTACCTGGGGCCGGCGGTGCAGAAGGTCGAGGATGCGTGCAGTGCCTGTCATAAGGAATTTCGGGATCATTGAGGTGGGGCAGCTTCAAGTTGCCAGGTACAAGCTGCAAATAAAGGGCTCGCGGTCCGCCGTTACTTGAAGCTTGTAGCTCGAAACTCGCCGCTTATTTATCCAACTCATCCACCGCTTCCTGCAACTCCTTGCGGGAGGCTGCGAGCTTGTCCTTGCGCTTGTTGATCCGCTCGGGATCGCCTTTTTTCATGGCTTTTTCCAAGTCAGCCTGACGACGGCTGACTTCGTGCTTGGCGTCGAGCACCTTGGTTTCACGCTCCTTGCGCAAGGACGCATCGGTGCAATGGGTGGTGACTTCATTCAGGGCCGTTTCCAGGCCTGCCTGTTGATCTGCATTACCTCGAGATTTGGCCAATTCGATCTGGTTGATGATGCCCTGGCGCTTGGCTGCACAACCGGTAAGTTCCGGGGTTTGCTCGTCCGCCATCAGGGGCGCGGCCAGGGTGGCGCACAACACCATCAGGGCAAAGGGGGGCAGGAAATTCATAGCAACTCCGTAAAAACTCGCGAGCGGTCGGTCCAGATGCGCTGTTGGAACGCACGTCCGCCCCTGGGTTCAACTGCGCGGGACAATGTCAGAAACCTTCGACTCCGGCAGCCCGTAATACTTCACTCAACGCCAGCACGTGCGGGTCGCGAAAGAAAGCGCTCAGCTGCGCGGCGCGTCCCGGCCCGATGCCGGCTTCAGCTTGCCATTGTTCGGTAGTCCGTTCGGCCAGTACCGCCCACGGCCCATCCAGCCTGGCCGCTCCGGTGGGCGGTAATCCAAGGGCCTTGAGCCATTGATCGAACGGGCGTTGTCGGGCGCTGTGTAAGCTGACGAGCAGGCGGGTGCTGCTGCGTTCGCCGAAGCCGGCCATGTTAGCAAGCTCGGCGGCATCGAGGGTCATCCAATCCAGCAATCCGTCGAGTCGGCCCGCCGCCAGGAGTTTTTCCCAGGTTCCGGGGCCGACATGGGGCAGGGCGAGGCCCTGCTTGCCGCTGAGCCAGCTCAGGCGCGCCAGGAACTGGCTTTCGCAGCCGGGTGTCGGTTGCCAGCAACTCAGCGGATGATAATCCGCCGCCACGGGCACAGTGATGTCCGGCCGCTCGACACTACGCAGCACAACGTCATCGAGTCGCGGGATGGTCAGCCCGGCCAGGCTGATGGCTACCCGGTCTCCCGGACGGATATCCAACTCCTCCCAGCGCTTGAGGGAGCTGACGCTCACCCGGCGGATCTGTCGGTCGTCGAGCATGACAGGTTCGAGTTCCAGCAGTGGCGTGATGCGTCCGGTGCGCCCGACGTTGAAGTGAACCTTGCGTACCTCGGCCAGTGCCTGGGCGTAAGGGTATTTCCAGGCCACGCCCCAGAACGGCGCCTTGGCCTTCCAGCGCTCGGCAGGCGGTCGGCGGCTCTGGCGCAAGACGATCCCGTCGCTGGCGAATGGCAACGGTGTGCGATACCAGTGGTCGCGCCAGCGTTCGGCGTCGGTCGCGGCCTGGATGGGCTGGCTGTAGCCACGGGTGTCGGTGAAGCCCAGGGCATGCAATGCGGCCTCCCGCTCGGGCAGGGTGGCGGGACCTTCGGGCCAGTCCCAGGTGAACAGGCCGATACCCGAGGCTTCTTCCGTCGTCAGATACTTACGGGTCATCAAGCCTGCCACGATTGCCCGGGCATTGAAGCTGCCATCCCTGGCCTGCACATGCTTATCCAGTCGCCAGTACAGCTCCCCCTGGACGAGTAGGTCCGAAGGCCGGCGCAGGCGCTGGGGAATGGCGCCGATCTTGCGCGCTGTCGACGTCCAGTCATGGCCTTGAACGCCATCGCCGCGGCTGATCGCCTGGTGCAGGCGACCTTCGCGATAGATCAGGGTGACTGCTACGCCGTCGACTTTCGGTTGGGCCCAGATGTCTTCCCGATTTTGCAGCCAGGCCCGCACGGCGTCGGCATCCTTCAGTTTATCCAGGCCCGTATGAGGGATCGGATGCCGCACTTTGCCGGCCGCCGAACGCAGCGGGTCAGCGGTTACCGCAAGATCGAAACAGTTGCGCCATTGGTCCAGTTGCCTACGGGACTGATCGTAAAGCTCGTCGGCGACCAACGAACGGTTCAGACGGTGATAGTTGTCGTCCCAGGCGTCGATTTGCCTTTGCAGGGCCGCGACCTCCGACCGGGCGCGTTGGTCGGACCAGTCGGGGCAAGGACCGGCGATGACGGGGATAGGGGTGAGTATTAAAACGACGAGTACACATAATAGCGGCAGCATCGAAGCATCCTTGCTGGGTAATGTGCCTGAAGGCTAGCCACTGACTCGGAGGAGGCGCGGGCTGGATGGTTACCGGATTTTGCCGAGCCTGATGGCATTGCTGTGGCGGTACAGTGGGACGCGATTTGACCGCGTAACTGTCTCTTGAACCCATTGCTGGCCGGCGCAGAATGGATCTTCCGATCCGCGCTGCCAGGAGTGCACCCCGATGGACCTGACGACACTCGCTGTTTTCATTCCGGCCTGTTTCGCCCTGAACATGGCGCCAGGCCCCAATAACCTGTTGTCCATCAGCAACGCCTCGCGTTATGGCTTCGTCCGGGCGTGCAGCGGCGGTATGGGTCGGCTGCTGGCGTTCGCCATCATGATTGCCTTGGCAGCGGTGGGACTGACCGCCGTGCTGCATACCTCGGAATTGTTGTTCCTGGGGATCAAACTCGTGGGGGCCGGGTATCTGTTCTACCTTGCCGTTCAACTGTGGCGGGCCCGACCCGAGGCCGATAGCGAAGCTGCGATGGGTTCGAAGGGCATGGGGCAACTGGCGCGCCAGGAGTTCCTGGTCGCGATCGGCAATCCCAAGGCGATCCTGTTGTTTACCGCGTTTCTGCCGCAGTTCGTTGACCGCTCGGGCACCGTCACCCAGCAATTCGCCGTGCTGGGCGGGTTGTTCCTGGCGCTGGAGTGCATTGCCATCGGGTTGTATTGCTACATGGGCATCTATGCGCGAAAGCTGTTTGCCCAACCCAGCGGCAAGCGTCTGTTCAACCGGATGTGTGCGGGGCTGTTGGCGAGCGCGGCTTCATTCCTGCTGGTGGCGCGGCGGACGTAGCTTGAAGGGCCCCTGTGGCGAGGAGATGAATCCTCTCGCCACAGGGGTTGTGATTCCGAACATGAAAAAGCCCCTGGCGACCAGGTCGCCAGGGGCTTTTTCATATCAGCAGGTATTACAGGCCGGCAGCGGCGCGCAGGGCGTCGGCGCGATCGGTTTTTTCCCAAGTGAAGGTGGTGAATGTGTCGCCACCGACAGTCTTGGTTTGCGGCGTGCGACCGAAGTGGCCGTAGGCTGCGGTTTCCTGGTACATCGGGTGCAGCAGGTCAAGCATGGTGGTGATGGCGTACGGACGCAGGTCGAACACTTCACGAACCAGTTTGATGATCTTGTCGTCGCCGATCTTGCCGGTGCCGAAGGTGTTCAGGGAGATCGATGTAGGCTGTGCAACGCCGATGGCGTAGGAAACCTGGATCTCGCAGCGCTCGGCCAGGCCTGCGGCGACGATGTTCTTGGCCACATAGCGACCGGCGTAGGCCGCCGAACGGTCAACCTTCGATGGATCCTTGCCGGAGAAGGCGCCACCGCCGTGACGGGCCATGCCGCCGTAGCTGTCGACGATGATTTTGCGACCGGTCAAACCGCAGTCGCCTACCGGGCCACCGATGATGAAGTTGCCGGTCGGGTTGATGTGGAACTGGGTGTCCTTGGTCAGCAGCTCGGCAGGCAGTACGTGCTTGACGATCAGTTCCATCACGCCTTCGCGCAGGTCTTTGTAGGAAACTTCAGGGTTGTGTTGGGTCGACAACACGATGGCGTCGATACCCACCACCTTGCCGTTTTCGTAACGGCAGGTGACCTGGGACTTGGCATCCGGACGCAACCACGGCAGCAGGCCGGATTTGCGGGCTTCGGCCTGGCGCTGCACCAGTTGGTGCGAGAAGGTGATCGGGGCCGGCATCAGCACGTCGGTTTCGTTGCTGGCGTAGCCGAACATCAGGCCCTGGTCGCCAGCGCCCTGATCTTCCGGCTTGCTGCGGTCAACGCCTTGGGCGATGTCCACCGATTGTTTGCCGATGATGTTCATCACGCCGCAGGTCGCGCCGTCGAAGCCGACGTCGGAGCTGTTGTAGCCGATGCCCAGGATGACGTCGCGGACGATCTGTTCCAGGTCGACCCAGGCCGAGGTGGTGACTTCGCCGGCGATGATCGCCACGCCCGTTTTCACCAGAGTCTCGCACGCCACGCGGGCGAACTTGTCTTCAGCAATGATGGCGTCCAGCACCGCATCAGAAATCTGGTCGGCGATTTTGTCCGGATGCCCTTCAGACACGGACTCGGAGGTGAAAAGGGAGTATTCGCTCATCTCGATGTTTTCCTACAAGTTACCGATGGTGAGTGTCGCCAGCCGGTCGCTGAAAGTGGCGAACCTGGATCTGGAAACCATTACGTAAGCCTACATAGAGGCTTTCCCCGGGCACGAGGCCCGCAGCGGTGGCCCAACGGGCCAGGTCGTCCTGTTCAAACCCCAGCCAGAGATCACCGCAGGCCTCCCTGGCCCAACTCTGGTTGTGGCTGCATAACTCTGTCACCAACAGGCTACCGCCTGGTTGCAGCAGGCCGGCCATGTGCCTGAGCGCATCGGCCGGTGCGGCAAAATGATGCAATACCATGTTCAATACAACGCAATCGGCCTGCAGGTTCACGCCCTCCAAGGCATCGGCCAATTGCAGGCTGACATGAGTCAGCTGTTCGCGTTCGCACACCTGGCGCGCCAGTTCGAGCATGGCCGGGCTGTTGTCCAGCGCCGTCACCTGGCTGAAGCGCCGCGCCAGTTCCGGCAGGAAAGCACCGTCGCCGGGGCCGACTTCAATGGCGGTGGCGGCAGGCTCGAAGCTCAGCTTGTCGAGCAGCGCCACGACGCTCTCACGATATTGCGGCAGTCCCGCGATCAGGTCCTGCTGGGCTCGGAATTTTTCCGCTACCCGTGCGAAAAAGTCCTGGCTGGCGGCGGCCCGCTGGCCATGCACCTGGGCGATGCGCGCCTGCACTTCCGCCGGCAGGTGCAGCTCGTCCACTTCATCCAGCAATGCCGCGTGCAACTTACCACCCAATAGCTCGGTATGGGGCAGGGCACGGCGATAGAAAATGGCGTTGCCTTCGCGGCGGGTTGCCACCAGGTCGGCCTGGGCCAGGACCTTGAGGTGATGGCTCATGCCGGACTGGCCGATGCCGAAGATCTGCGCCAGCTCCAATACGCCGAACGAATCGTTGGCCAGTGCGCGCAATACGTTGAGCCGCAACGGATCGCCGCCGGCCTTGCAGAGGGCCGCCAGCTCATCGCTGTCTTCATGGCGAATGGACGGCACGCGTAAGTTCATAGGGCGGCAGTCTAGTGATGGGGCTGGATCATCGCAAGGTCAATATCAAAAAGTTTTGATATTGCTCGATAAATGGCACTTCCTGAAACGGGCTTTACTCTACAAACCATCAGCGGAAAGGTTTCACCTGGCGAAAGTGACTTTCTCCACCGGAAAAACCGCTCTGGATGACTATCTGTCATTGCCCCGGGCGGGTGGGTGAGGGAAAATGCACGCCTTTTTTCAGTTTCGTTATTCAAACCCAGGAGATCAGCGATGCCCAGCCGTCGTGAGCGTGCCAATGCCATTCGTGCCCTCAGCATGGATGCCGTGCAGAAAGCCAACAGCGGCCACCCAGGTGCCCCCATGGGCATGGCGGATATCGCCGAAGTGCTGTGGCGCGACTACCTCAAGCACAGCCCGAGCAATCCTTCGTTCGCTGACCGTGACCGCTTCGTGCTGTCCAACGGCCACGGCTCGATGTTGATCTACTCGCTGCTGCACCTGACCGGCTACGATCTGTCGATCGATGACCTGAAGAACTTCCGTCAATTGCACAGCCGCACCCCGGGCCACCCCGAATACGGCTACACCCCAGGCGTGGAAACCACCACCGGCCCGCTGGGGCAGGGCCTGGCCAATGCCGTGGGCTTCGCCCTGGCGGAAAAAGTCCTGGCAGCGCAGTTCAACCGGCCGGGTCATAACGTTGTCGATCACCACACCTACGTGTTCCTGGGTGATGGCTGCATGATGGAAGGCATTTCCCATGAAGTCGCTTCCCTGGCTGGCACCCTGGGCCTGGACAAGCTGATCGCGTTCTACGACGACAACGGCATTTCCATCGACGGTGAAGTCGAGGGCTGGTTCACCGATGACACGCCGAAACGTTTCGAAGCCTACAACTGGCTGGTGATCCGTAACGTTGATGGCCACGACCCAGAAGAGATCAAGACTGCCATCGAGACGGCCCGCAAGAGCGCCCAGCCGACCCTGATCTGCTGCAAGACCACCATCGGTTTCGGCTCGCCGAACAAGCAGGGCAAGGAAGACTGCCACGGTGCCCCCCTGGGTGCCGAGGAAATCGCCCTGACCCGCGCTGCGTTGAAGTGGGAACACGGTCCGTTCGAGATTCCGGCGGACATCTACGCCGAATGGGACGCCAAGGAAAAGGGCCGTGCCCTTGAAGCCGACTGGGATCAGCGTTTCGCTGCCTATTCCGCCGAATTCCCTGCGCTGGCCAACGAACTGGTGCGTCGCCTCAGCGGTGAGCTGCCGGCCGACTTCGCCGAAAAAGCCTCGGCCTACATTGCCGAAGTCGCGGCCAAGGGCGAAACCATCGCCAGCCGCAAGGCCAGCCAGAACACCCTGAATGCCTTCGGCCCATTGCTGCCGGAACTGCTGGGCGGTTCGGCCGACCTGGCCGGCTCCAACCTGACCCTGTGGAAAGGCTGCAAGGGCGTCACCGCCGAAGATGCCAGCGGCAACTACATGTACTACGGCGTTCGTGAGTTCGGCATGAGCGCGATCATGAACGGCGTAGCGCTGCACGGCGGCCTGGTGCCTTATGGCGCCACCTTCCTGATGTTCATGGAATATGCCCGCAATGCCGTACGCATGTCGGCCTTGATGAAGAAGCGCGTGCTCTACGTCTTCACCCACGACTCCATCGGCCTGGGCGAAGATGGCCCGACTCACCAGCCGATCGAGCAACTGGCGAGCCTGCGCTGCACTCCGAACCTGGACACCTGGCGTCCATGCGACGCCGTGGAATCGGCGGTGGCCTGGAAGTACGCGATCGAGCGCAATGACGGCCCGTCGGCGCTGATCTTCTCTCGCCAGAACCTGCAGCATCAGGCCCGCGAAGCCGGCCAGATCGACGAGATCGCCCGTGGCGGCTATGTGCTCAAGGATTGCATCGGCGAGCCTGAGCTGATCCTGATCGCCACCGGTTCCGAAGTCGGCCTGGCGGTCCAGGCCTACGACAAACTGACCGAGCAGGGCCGCAACGTGCGCGTGGTGTCCATGCCGTGCACCAGCGTGTTCGATGCCCAGGACGCCGGCTACAAGCAATCGGTATTGCCGCTGCAGGTCAGCGCGCGGATCGCCATCGAGGCTGCTCATGCCGACTACTGGTACAAGTACGTGGGCCTGGAAGGTCGCGTGATCGGCATGACCACCTACGGCGAATCGGCGCCCGCGCCGGCGTTGTTCGAGGAGTTCGGTTTCACCCTGGAGAACATCCTGGGTCAGGCTGAAGAATTGCTGGAAGACTGATCCGAAAGTTGCGTCGTCCGGACTGCCGTCATCGCGAGCAGGCTCGCTCCCACAAGGATCTCCACCGACCCTGTGGGAGCGAGCCTGCTCGCGATAGCGCTGATTCAGCCGACGCTGCCCTAATGGACTCACCCTGGTCAGAGAACCTCCATGCCCCAACCGCGTCCCTACAAAGTTGCACTCAACGGCTACGGCCGGATTGGTCGTTGCGTCTTGCGTGCGTTGTTCGAGCGAGGGGCAGAGGCCGGCTTCGAAATCGTGGCCATCAACGATCTGGCCGACATGGCCAGCATCGAATACCTGACACGCTTCGACTCCACCCATGGCCGGTTTCCCGGCGAAGTACGGGTCCAGGGCGATTGTCTGCACATTAATGGCAACTGCGTGAAAGTCTTGCGCAGCGCCACTCCCGAAGGCATCGATTGGGCGTCCCTCGGCGTCGATCTGGTGCTCGAGTGTTCCGGTGCCTATCACACTCGCGAGGACGGTGAGCGTTTCCTCGCTGCCGGTGCACCGCGGGTGTTGTTTTCCCAACCGATGGCCAGTGAAGCGGATGTGGACGCTACCATCGTCTACGGCGTCAACCAGGATTGCCTGACTGGCCGCGAGTTGCTGGTATCCAACGCTTCCTGCACCACCAATTGCGGCGTGCCGCTGTTGCGCCTGCTGGATCAGGCCATTGGCCTGGAATACGTGTCGATTACCACCATCCATTCGGCGATGAACGATCAGCCGGTGATCGACGCCTACCATCACGAAGACTTGCGCCGCACCCGCTCGGCATTCCAGTCGGTGATTCCGGTGTCCACTGGTCTGGCGCGAGGCATTGAACGGCTGCTGCCGGAACTTGCGGGGAGAATTCAGGCCAAAGCCGTGCGAGTGCCGACGGTCAACGTGTCCTGCCTCGATATGACGATGCAGACCGTGAGTGATACCGACGCCACCGAGGTCAACCGGATCCTGCGCGAAGCCGCTACCAGCGGCCCGCTCAAAGGCCTGCTCGCCTACACCGAGTTGCCTCATGCCAGCTGTGATTTCAACCATGACCCCCATTCGGCCATCGTCGATGCCAGTCAGACCCGTGTATCCGGCCCGAGGCTGGTGAATATCCTGGCCTGGTTCGATAACGAATGGGGTTTTGCCAATCGAATGCTGGATGTTGCCGGGCATTACCTGCAAACCGCTTCTAAAAAACCTGCTCTCTAAACAGTTACCCAGGAATTGCGACCCATGACCGTGTTGAAGATGTCCGACCTCGATCTGCAAGGTAAGCGCGTACTGATCCGCGAAGACCTCAACGTCCCTGTCAAGGACGGTGTTGTCACCAGCGACGCGCGTATCCTGGCCTCGCTGCCGACCATCAAGCTGGCCCTGGAAAAAGGTGCGGCCGTGATGGTCTGCTCCCACCTGGGCCGCCCGACCGAAGGCGAGTTCTCTGCCGAAAACAGCCTCAAGCCCGTGGCCGATTACCTGAGCCGTGCCTTGGGTCGCGAAGTGCCGCTGGTGGCTGACTACCTGGGCGGCGTTGATGTGAAGGCCGGCGATGTCGTGCTGTTCGAAAACGTGCGCTTCAACAAGGGCGAGAAAAAGAACGCCGACGAGTTGGCCCAGCAATACGCCGCCTTGTGCGACGTGTTCGTGATGGACGCTTTCGGCACCGCCCACCGTGCCGAGGGCTCGACCCACGGCGTGGCGAAGTTCGCCAAGGTTGCTGCGGCCGGCCCGCTGCTGGCGGCTGAGCTGGATGCATTGGGCAAGGCCCTGGGCGCACCGGCCAAGCCAATGGCGGCCATCGTTGCTGGCTCCAAGGTGTCGACGAAACTCGACGTGCTCAACAGCCTGAGCCAGATCTGCGACCAGTTGATCGTCGGCGGCGGTATTGCCAACACCTTCCTCGCCGCAGCCGGTCACCCGGTCGGCAAGTCCCTGTACGAGCCGGATCTGCTGGACACCGCCCGCGAAATCGCCGCCAAGGTCAGCGTGCCGTTGCCGGTGGACGTGGTGGTCGCCAAGGAATTCGCCGAAAGCGCCACTGCTACCGTCAAGGCCATCGCCGACGTGGCCGCCGACGACATGATCCTGGACATCGGCCCGCAGACGGCGGCCAACTTTGCCGAACTGTTGAAATCTTCCAGGACTATCCTGTGGAACGGCCCGGTCGGTGTGTTCGAGTTCGACCAGTTCGGCAACGGCACCAAGGTCCTGGCCCAGGCCATCGCCGACAGCGCTGCGTTCTCCATCGCCGGTGGTGGCGACACCCTGGCGGCCATCGACAAATATGGCGTGGCCGAACAGATCTCCTACATCTCCACCGGCGGTGGTGCGTTCCTCGAGTTCGTCGAGGGCAAAGTGCTGCCGGCGGTAGAAGTCCTGGAAAGCCGGGCCAAGGCCTGAGGCTGAATTGACCAGGCAAGGGAGTGTTTTTATGGTCAAGACGTGGGCGCTTTTGTTGTTGACCGCGGCCCTGGCCGCTTGTGGGAGTCACCCGCCAGCGACGCCGGAACCGGCCGCCAGCGATCCGGAGCCAGGCTGCTACCAGGCGGACTGGCAGGCAGAAACCAACCCGGTGCTGAACAAGCGCTCCGGGCCGGACGGTCTGGACAAATACGAAACGCAAACCCCGACCAAGGAACATGGTTGTCCTTGACGGGTCTGACCCTTTAACTCATGGCTGGCGGCATGCGCCGCCGGTCGAGGAACACGGATGAAAGGCTTGATCGCCGTTGTGGCATTGGCATCGCTGGCCGGTTGTGCACAGTTGGGTTTTTCGAATGCGTCCGAACCTGTGGCGGGTTGGACGACCTGGACCTGTGACAGCGAGGCCAAGGTGCTCTGGCGCTATACCGACGCCACCCATAAGGCCGTCGATGTACGCCTGGGCGGGGCCGATAAGGTTTATCGCCTCAAGCTTGAGCCGGGTGCTGAAGGTTCGCTGTACAGCGATGACATGCTGGCCTTTCACATCAAGGGTGAGGAAGGCCTGGTGTATTGGGTCGCCACCAATGACTTGATTGGGCGGGGTTGCAAGGCCAATTGATCCATATAGATCCAATGTGGGAGCGGGCTTGCCCGCGAATGCGGCGGGTCAGCTTGCATATCTGCTGAATGTGAAACCGCATTCGCGAGCAAGCCCGCTCCCACAGGGGCCTCTATAGTTTTGAGATTTCGTTTCACCGAACACGCAGGCCAGGGCCAACCCCCGACCTGCAATGACTTGAATAGCCGCCGCCGCTACGGCAGGCTGGCACGATTAACGACCCTCGACCGGGAGAGACACACAATGGCACTTATCAGCATGCGTCAGATGCTGGACCACGCAGCCGAGTTCGGCTACGGCGTCCCAGCCTTTAACGTCAACAACCTTGAGCAGATGCGCGCCATCATGGAAGCCGCTGACAAGACCGACTCTCCGGTCATCGTCCAGGCTTCGGCCGGTGCCCGCAAATACGCCGGTGCGCCGTTCCTGCGTCACCTGATCCTGGCGGCAATCGAAGAGTTTCCGCACATCCCGGTGTGCATGCACCAGGACCACGGCACCAGCCCTGACGTCTGCCAGCGCTCCATCCAACTGGGCTTCAGCTCGGTGATGATGGACGGCTCCCTGGGCGAAGACGGCAAGACCCCGACCGACTACGAATACAACGTACGCGTCACCCAACAGACCGTTGCCATGGCCCACGCCTGCGGCGTTTCGGTGGAAGGTGAGCTGGGTTGCCTGGGCTCGTTGGAAACCGGCATGGCCGGTGAAGAAGACGGTATCGGCGCCGAAGGCGTGTTGGATCACAGCCAGATGCTGACCGACCCGGAAGAAGCCGCCGACTTCGTCAAGAAAACCCAGGTCGACGCCCTGGCCATTGCCATCGGCACCAGCCACGGCGCCTACAAGTTCACCAAGCCGCCCACCGGTGACGTGCTGGCGATCGACCGCATCAAGGAAATCCACAAGCGCATTCCCAACACCCATCTGGTGATGCACGGCTCGTCCTCGGTGCCGCAGGAATGGCTGGCGATCATCAATCAGTACGGTGGCGACATCAAGGAAACCTACGGTGTACCGGTCGAGGAAATCGTCGAGGGCATCAAGCACGGCGTGCGCAAGGTCAATATCGACACCGACCTGCGCCTGGCGTCCACCGGTGCCATGCGCCGTCTGATGGCGACCAACCCGAGCGAGTTCGATCCGCGCAAGTTCTTTGGCGCGACCGTGACTGCGATGCGTGATGTGTGTATTGCGCGTTATGAGGCCTTTGGTACGGCGGGTAATGCTTCGAAGATCAAACCGATCTCTATGGAAGCGATGTTCCAGCGGTATCTGAAGGGTGAGTTGAACGCTAAGGTCAACTGAGGCTTAGGCGATATAAAAAACCCGCAGTGATGCGGGTTTTTTGTGTGATTGTTTGGAGGCGAAGACGTTAGAGCAAATGTCCATTTATCACCTATTTGAAATGCACGATCTGTAGCAGTCGGTGTGTCGATGAGTTATTCGCATCTTACGTCTGTTATTTTGCCTGTATCGTCAATGAAGATTTTAAGGCGATCAGGATTTTTGAACTTGATATCAACACCGCCGGGTCTAACCAGTAGCACACTCACCGCTCCTGACGCTTGAGTGGCCTCGCTCGTGAGGCTGGGGGTTTCCATTGTATTGACCAAATGCTTTACGGCTGCTGCATCGCAGGCGGCCTGTGCATTCGCGGTTGCGCCCAGCAATAAAATCGATGTTAAGACCAATGATTTACTGATCATGACATTAAACTCCTTTTAATGAATAAGGCCCGTTTTGTTACGGGATGGACTTAGCCTGAGGAGTTTGGCCAACCGGATCTACTGTCAGCTATGACAGTTTTTTATAAGGTTTTGAAATTTACTTTCCTTTTTAATATTTTTTAATTAAAGCCGTCGAGGCGGCCTGAGGTGGCAGTTGCGTGCGGGTTCGCAGACTGAGGAAGAGACCAAACCCGGCAGGTCCGAAGGTCTCCCACACCCAACCGCCATAAAATGAACGCCGACAAGTTTGCCTGAGTTTTCATTCGACGGTGCAAGGTCTCATTCTCAATTTAGGGCTGTGAAACCCCGTCCCTGACCAAAGCCAGCGACGACCCTAACTATAGAGCGGATTCAGAGCGGATTTTTGACCCAGCAACCGACCTGTAGGACGCCCACAGTAGGTGTTTTCCTACGAGATTTTCAGAAGGGCAGGCGCGCAGCATTTCGCTGCTGCGGCGCCTGAGGCGATATCAGGTGTTGTGATCGATATCCAGCTTGCTGAACGTCACTTTTCCGCCTTCGCTGGTATAGCCCGTGTTGTCCTGCACGTACACACCAGCCTTGAAGTACAGCGGCTTGACCCGCCATGTAGAGCTGATGGTGGTGTACCAGCTACGACCCGCCGCGGTGATACCCAGGTCCCCGGTACGATCCAGGTGGATCCGGTAAGAGAACGCCTGAGAAAGTTTTACACCGCTGGCCACTGTGACGACCCGACCCTTGCTGTCATCGGGGCGCATGCGGACTTTGGCGACGATGTCGCCGGTGTCGCTGGCGTCCTTGTACTGGTATTCCAGTTTCACCATGGGTTTGCTGCTGTCCTTGGCATGAATCTGACCGATCACGATCTTGCCGCTGCTGGGCACCTGGTTGACGACCAGGGTCGCGCTCAATTTATTGTCGGCCTCGGGGTACAACCAGTTGCGCAAGGTGCCGTCCCTGTAGGTCTCGCGCAATTCGCTGCGCGGGTAGATTGCGTTTTCTGTCTTGGTACCGGTGACGGGTGACCAGAAATACACCGTGCTGCCTTCGGAATTGAAATATTTATCCCGGAACCCATCCACCAGCCGAGGGGTTTCGATAGTCTTCGGCGGATTGCCTTCGGGGATGCTCAGGTTCCAGGTTGCAAGATCGACCATGTTCGGATCCTTTCCGAGAAGAAGAAATGATTTACGCCACAGCCGGAGGCTCTAAGACGCGATTTTGCTGAAGCCAGGAGGGGGCGCGAACGAGTATTTGGTACGCTCGTGCGGCGGAGGGGTGGCGTCAACAGTCCGTCAGAGTTGCATTTGCCGCTTTTGTGCCCGAGACAAATGACCGTTGGTCGGTCAGGTTGCTTTTTCCCGGAACAATTGGCATTTGACCATTTGGCTCTTCATTGCTTACAGACAAAAAAAGGCATCCGGAAACGGATGCCTTCAAGGATGGAGCAATAGTCAAAGAGCGGTGTGTTTGATTTCCAGCAGGCTGAACGACACTTTTCCACCTTCGGTGGGATAGCCGGTGTTGTCCTGCACGTACACACCCGCCTTGAAGTAAAGGGGCTTGTCCTTCCAACTCGGGTCGATGGTCGTTCTCCAGTTGTATCCCGCCGCGGTAATGCCCAGGGCACCCTTGGGGCTGAGATGGATCATGTAGGAGAAACTACGGTCGAGCTTCACGCCGGTGGCAACGGTGATGACCTGGCCGGTTTCGTCATCGGGACGCATCCGTACCTTGGCGACGATGTTGCCGGTGGCACTATAGGCCTTGTACTGGTATTCCAGTTTCACCATGGGGCTGGTGCTGTTCTTGGTATGGATCTGGCCAATCACGATTTTGCCGCTGCTGGGGACCTGGTTGACGGTCACCGTCGCTCGCAGGGTGTTGTCCGCCGCTGAGTACAGCCAGTTTCGCAGTGTGCCGTCGCTATAGGTTTCGCGCAGTTCGCTACGTGGGTAGATTGCGTTTTCGGTCCTGGTGCCGGTCACCGGTGCCCAGAAAAACACCGTGCCGGTTTCGGCGTTGAAGTACTGATCCTTGAACCCTTGCGCCAGGCGAGGGGTTTCGATAGTCATCGCCGGGCTGCCTTCGGGGATGCTCAAGTTCCAAGTGTTAAGGTCGATCATGTTCAGTTCCTGCAGTGAAATTTAGGCGCAACAACGCGAGGCTCTAGCCCGCGAGTTGGGGCGTCCTGATAGCACCGGTTTGAGCTTGTTGTTCTTGCGGCGAATGATTGACGTCAAGTGATCGTCACTGTGGTCTATTGCAGTTTCTGTGCCCGAGATGGGTGACCGTTAGTCGGCTATTTTGGGCATTGTCGGGATGATGGCGTGATGACACCTACTGCTTTTCAAAATCACGGTCTAGAGTGAGAGCACAGTATTTGTCTGTTTTGCTATGTGAAACGGACGTGGCGCCCCGATAAGAGAAGCAGCATGGAATGCGCGCAACCGACGCTTGGTGAAGACAGCTCCGTCCTTTTGATTGTTGATGATTACCCTGAAAACCTGCTCAGCATGCGGGCGTTGTTGCAGCGTCAGGATTGGCAGGTCATGACCGCTGCCTCGGGTGTCGAGGCCCTTAGTCTGCTGCTCGAACATGACATCGACTTGGTTCTGCTGGATGTGCAGATGCCGGATATGGACGGTTTCGAAGTGGCGCGCCTGATGCGTGGCAGCCAGCGCACGCGGCTCACGCCGATCATTTTCCTGACCGCCAACGAGCAATCCCAGGACGCGGTGATCAAGGGCTATGCCAGTGGCGCGGTGGACTATCTGTTCAAACCCTTCGATCCGCAGATCCTCAAGCCCAAGGTCCAGGCGTTGCTGGAGCACCAGCGCAATCGCCGTGCCCTGCAGCGCCTGAGCCAGGATCTGGAGGCGGCCAGGGCGTTCAATGCCTCGGTGCTGGATAACGCTGCCGAGGGGATCCTCGTGGTAGACGAGGTCGGTTGCATCCGCTTCGCCAACCCATCTACTTGCCGCCTGCTCAATGCAAAGGCGGAGCAGCTGCAGGGGACGCCGTTCCTGGATTACCTGCAGAAACCGCATATTCCCCAATGGGTCAATTCCGATATTCATGTCGCCTATTGCCGTGGCCAGACCTGGCGCCTGCATGATGCCGTCCTGCGTACCATGCCCGGTCAACAGGTGTCGGTGGCCTTGTCCTGCGCCCCGCTGCCTTCGGAACAGAAGGCTATGGTGGTGACGCTCCAAGACATGTCGGTGGTCCGGCATTTGCACCAGCAACTCCAGTTCCAGGCCGTCACGGATCCGCTGACGGGTTTGCTCAACCGCAGGGGGTTTTATCAGACCGCCGAAAACCTGTTGATGCGTAGCGAGCGGCTGGAAAGCAACTGGGTACTGCTGTACCTGGACCTCGATGGGTTCAAACGCGTCAACGACTCGTTGGGGCACGATGCCGGTGACCGGGTGTTGCGCTGGGTCTCGGAGCAGTTGAAAGCCTGCCTGCGCCCCTTCGACATCCTGGCGCGACTGGGCGGTGATGAGTTCACGGCCCTGCTGGACCTGGAGCACCCGGAGCAAGCGGCCAAGATTGCGGAAAAGCTCATTGAGCGGGTCGCGATCTGCCAGCAGATCGAAGGCATGGATGTGGCGTTGGGCGCCAGTATCGGCATTGCGACGTACCCGGATTGCGGCGCCAATCTTGACGGTTTGCTGCGTGCATCCGATATCGCCATGTACGAAGCCAAGCGTGCCGGCCGCCAGCAATACCGTTTCTATGACCACGAAATGAACGGTCGAGCCCGTTCACGGCTGATGCTCGAGGAAAGCGTGCGCTCGGCCATCGAGAACCGTGACTTCAATATGGTCTACCAGCCCCAGGTGAACCTTCACGATGGGCGGATTCGCGGCTTCGAAGCGTTATTGCGCTGGCAGCACCCGAGCGTCGGCGATGTGCCGCCGGGCCTGTTCCTGCCTTTGTTGGAGGAGGCGCGATTGATCAGCCGGTTGGGTAGCTGGATTTACCATCGCAGCGCGGCCCAGCGCAAAGTCTGGGAGCGGAATTTCGCCGATGACCTGGTGCTGGGCGTGAGCCTGAGCAGTACCCAGTTCGGCATGCCGAACCTGGTGACCGAGTTGCGTCAGGTCCTGGAGCGGCATGCTTTGAAACCCCGGCAACTCGAAGTCGAGGTGACCGAAGACGCGCTGATGCGCAATCCCGACGAAACCCAGAAGCAGTTGCGGCTGCTGCGCCACCTCGGGGTGCGGGTGGCGCTGGATGACTTCGGCTCGGGACCGTGCTCCCTGGCTCATTTGCGCGACCTTGAACTCGATACCCTCAAGCTCGACCGGCACCTGATCGCCCGATTGCCGGATTCTCCGCGGGATGCTGCCCTGGCAGCCTCGGTGATTGATCTATGCACGCAATTGGGCTTGCGGGTGATCGCTGAAGGCGTGGAAACCCTGGAGCAATATCGATGGCTCAAGGACCACGGTTGTGAATATGTGCAGGGCTTCCTGGTGGCGCGACCCTTGATGGCCGCAGACACCGATGCATTTGCCAAACCCTTTGACTGGAGCGCGCTAACCGTCTGAGTTCGTTACACTGGCGGTCTTTTCCCACAGTATTGCCGTCCGATGATCGCGCTCAAGTACCTCCAGGCCTACCCCGCCGCACTGCAAGCCCAGGTGCAGCAGTTGATTACCCAGGACCGCCTGGGTGATTACCTGCACCAGCGCTATCCGGGCCGACATCCGATCCAGAGCGACAAGGCTCTGTACACTTATGCGCTGGAGCTCAAGCAACAGTATCTGCGAAACGCGCCAGCCATGGATAAGGTGTTGTTCGACAACCGCCTCGACCTGACCCATCGCGCCCTCGGTCTGCACACTGCGGTTTCGCGGGTACAGGGTGGCAAGCTCAAGGCGAAGAAGGAAATCCGCATCGCGTCGTTGTTCAAGGACGCAGCACCCGAGTTCCTGAACATGATCGTGGTGCATGAACTGGCCCACTTCAAGGAATCGGACCACAACAAGGCGTTCTACCAACTCTGCGAGCACATGCTGCCGGGCTATCACCAATTGGAGTTCGACCTGCGGGTGTACCTGACCTGGCGCGATCTGCAACAACCGAAGGAGTGACCGGATGGATGTCAGCAAGACCAAGAGCAGCTTCTATCGCCGCTTGTATGTGGCTTACCTGATCGACAGTGGCCTGGCCAGCAATGTCCCGGCGCTCATTGACGTGACCGGCATGCCGCGACGCACTGCCCAGGACACCGTCGCGGCGCTGGCGGACCTGGATATCGTGTGCGAGTTCGAACAACAGGAAGGTGCTCGCAACCATGCCGGGAGCTATCGGATCCGCGATTGGGGGGCGATAGATCGAGGATGGATCGAGGTCAATCTGCAGCGGATCAAGGCGGTGCTTGAATACCCCTGATATGGATAGTGGCTTTACTGGCCTCATCGCGAGCAGGCTCGCTCCCACAGGGGTAGGCATTCCAATGTGGGAGCGGGCTTGCTCGCGAAGGGGGCCTCAGGGCCGATGCATCCCTATGTGCGGGATACCATCTTCCAGGTATTCGACCCCCACCACTTCGAACCCATACCGCCCGTAATATCCCTGCAGATGCGCCTGCGCCGACAATGAAATCGACGTTCCGGGCCAATGCTTCTCGGCGTGCTTGAGCCCATGCTCCATCAACGTGTGACCCAACCCCTGGCCCCGTGCCTCTGGGGCGATGATCACGCGGCCGATCACCACGTCGCTGTTCTGCGAATGAGGATCGAGCAGGCGCAGATAGGCCACGAGGTGGTTATCCCGCCAAGCCATCAGGTGGAAGGTATCGCCCTCCAGGTCCAGCCCATCGACGTCCGGATAGGCGCAGTTCTGCTCGACGACGAACACGTCGGCGCGCAATTTGAGAATGGCGTACAGCTGTTCCTTGCTCAGGTCACTGTGGTGTTTGCAGACCCAATCGATGTCCATTTTCTGAATTTCCTGATAAACCCGATGCCGATATTAAGTGCGCTGTGTTTGGATGTCTCTTTCCCGGGCGAGCGAAAATCTGTGATAAGGACCAAATTGCCATCATTCTTCTTTCGCAGCATTGTCGTCTTTATGTAATCTTCGTCCAAGCGCTGCGTAGCGGTTTCAATGAGCTAATGTTAGGTCGGATGTCTCTGTTTATCCCCCGAGTTTCGGCTAAAACATGAGCTTCGCAACCTTCAAGGATGTATGGCATGCCGCAATTGCATCGAGCTCTTGTTTTGATCGGGTTGCTGTTGCTGGGTCACAACGCCTGTGCGCAGAAATTGCGCCTGGTTGCGGATGGCTGGCCGCCTTTTACCGACTCGACGCTGGTCAATGGCGGCCTGGCGACCGATATCGTCAGCACCGCCCTGGCGCGTGCCGGCTATGCCACCGAATTCGAACAGGTACCCTGGGCCCGGGCGATGCTGGGCATCGGTGAGGGGCGTTATGACGTGCTGGTCAATGCCTGGTACAGCGAAGAGCGCACGCATATAGGCCAGTTTTCGGCTGAATACCTGCTCAACCGCGTGCGCTTCCTCAAGCGCAAGGAAACTTCGATCCAGTTTGACAGCCTGCAACAACTCTACGACTACCCGATCGCAGTGGTTCGCGGTTATGCCTATTCCAAGACGTTCGATGAGAACCAGCAACTGCAGAAAGTCCCCGTGCATAACTTTGCGATGGCGGTGCGCATGGTCGCTGCAGACCGCGTGAAGCTGACCCTGGAAGACGAATATGTCGCTCGTTATTACCTGGCCCGCGAATCGCCCAAGGTGCGCAATTCCGTTGAGTTCCTGCCCAAGCCGTTGAGCGAAAACAGCCTGCATATCCTGGTCAGCCTGAAGAACCCGGAGCATGAGCAGATCGTGGCGGGGTTCGATCGGGAAATCGCGGCGATGAAGGCTGATGGGAGTTATGCACGGATCATGGAAATGCACGGTATGTGAGCGGGTTTTGCGGCGCTCGCGATGGGGCCCGATTGACCGCCGCAGCTTTCAGGCCTCGCTTGTATCCTTGATCAGATGCGCCGCCAGGGTCCGCAGCGGTCCAAGCTGACGGCAGATCAACGCCAGTTGCGTCTGTACCAGCCGTTGGCCCTCATCGATTTCGTCAGGCATCTGTTCGAGCTCGTTGGCCAGGGCTTCTTCCTCGTCACTCTGGATCATGATCGACGTTTTGGTTGCCAGGCCTTGGGCGATTTCGTCGATGCTGGAAGCCAGTTTCGTCCCCGCACCGTCTATCAACTGCTCGCGCACATCCGTTGGCAGTTCGGTACCCCGGTGGGCCCCGAGGCCCGACAGGTAGCTGAGCAAGGTATGGGACAGCACCAGGAAGCGGAAGCCGACGTCGGCTTCCTTACGGAAGTGCCCCGGCTCCATCAGCATGTTCGCCAGCGTCGTGGACAACGCAGCGTCGGCGTTGTGGGCGTTGCGTCGGGCCAGGCGATAGGCCAGGTCGTCACTTTTGCCGGCGGCGTATTGCTGCATGATCTGGCGCAGATAGATGCTGTTGCAGGTCAGCGTGTTGGCCAGGACCTTGTTCAGTCGCCGGCCCTGCCAGTCCGGCAGGAAGAGGAATACCGCCAGGCCGGCGATCAGGCTGCCGAGCAAGGTATCGAACAGCCGTGGCAGCAACAGCCCGTAGCCATCGCCGACCTGATTGAAGCAGAACAACACCATGACTGTGATCGCCGCCGTCGCCAGGGTGTAGCGAGTCGTGCGGTTGGTGAAGAACACCACCCCTGCGGCAATGGCGAAGCTCGACTGCACCAGCGGGCTGGGGAACAGGTCGAACAGCGCCCAGGCCACGGTCAGGCCAATGGCGGTGCCGATGATCCGCTGGCCGAGTTTGCGTCGGGTGGCGCCGTAGTTGGGTTGGCAGACGAACAGTGTGGTGAGCACGATCCAGTAGCCCTGGGACGGGTGGATCCAGTGCACCATCGCGTAGCCGACGCTCAGTGCCAGGGGCAGACGCAAGGCATGGCGGAACAGCAGCGAGGTCGGCGTGAGCTGTGTGCGCAGGCGTAGCCAGACGTCCTTGAGGTTGCGCGGTGAGCGGTCCAGCAAGCTGCTGTCGGTGGCGTCGGCCAGGGCGTCAGGGTTGCTGGCGTCGCTGAGTAAGCGGTCAAGCGTGCCGAGGTTCGCCGACAAGGCCCGCAACGAACGCAGCAGGCCACGCCACGCCGGATTGCTCTGGATGCGCAAGTGTTCCAGAGACGCATGCAGGTCATTCAAGGCCTCGGCGAAGCGATCGTCGTAGACGAACGGCTGGCGCATCTGGATCGACTCGGCCAGCGCCTGACAGGCCTTGCCTTGCTGGCGCAACAGGCGCTGGCAGCGGAACAGTACGTCGCTGTGGAAGAACGCCTCGGCGAGGGCGTTGTAGGGATAGTGGGAGGAGCTGGCGCGCTCATGGATGTCCTGGGCAAGGAAGTACAGCTTCAGGTAACGGCTGACCTTCGAGCCCGGCCGGCCATTGCCGACACGGTGCAGGATGATTTCCTTCGCCGCGTTGAGGGCCGCTACCACGCGGCCATTCTGCTGGGCCAGCTCCAGGCGTCGGGCTTCGATATCCAGTTGGCGGACCGGTTCGAGCAGCGACGATTTGAGTTTCAGGTAACGCCCCAGCTCGCGGAACAATCGCGCCAGGCTCTGTTGTACCGGCTGGTTGGAAAACAAGACATGCCACAGCACCGAGAGCATGCCGTACCACGCGGCGCCGGCCACCAACAGCAAGGGTTCGTGCCAGAAATCGGTGACGGCGCCACCGCGCTGGTCCACACCGATCACGGTGTAGACCGACAGGATCAGGGTGGCCGAGGCAATCGCGCCATAGCGTTCGCCCAGGGCGCCGAGCATGGTCAGGCCGAAACTCGCCAGGGCAAACGCGACGATGAAGAGAATCGGATAGGGGAACAGCAGCTCCACCGACAATGCCGCGACGGTGAAGCAGACCAGGGTCACGGCGAGCGCATTGAGGCGGCCCTGCCAGTTGTCGTCGGTCTCGGCCAGGGCGCTGGCGATGATGCCCAGGAACAAGGGAATCAACAGGGTCATCTCGTCCAGGTACCAGCACAGCGTCATGCTGCCGGTCAGGGCGATGAACACCCGCACGCTATAACTGAATTTATCCAACGCCCAGAGGCGACGCAAAGACTGACGGAACGAGGTCGATGACATGAAATGCAAGGGCCTGACGGGCGATGACACTAAATTGAGGCAGTAATGACGCCGACGCAATGGCGGCGATCACATCTGGCAGCAAAAAGTGTTCCGGGGGCACCACCAACCACTGTGGGAGCGGGCTTGCTCGCGAATACGGTGTGTCAGCCAGCACCGAATTGACTGATTCACCGTATTCGCGAGCAAGCCCGCTCCCACATTTTGATCTGTGTTGTGTCAGACGTATTGCGCGGCTGCATAGCCCGAAGCCCAGGCCCACTGGAAGTTGAACCCGCCCAGGTGACCGGTCACGTCCAGCACTTCGCCGATGAAGTACAGCCCGGGGCTTTTCAGCGATTCCATGGTCTTGGACGAGACTTCCCGGGTGTCGACGCCACCCAGGGTGACCTCGGCGGTGCGATAGCCTTCGGTGCCGGCCGGGATGACGTTCCAGCTCGCCAGTTTCTCGGCAATGTCCGCCAGTTCCCCGTGGGTGTATTGCTTCATGGGTTTGGAGACGAACCAGCTGTCGGCCAGCAGGTTGGCCATCTTCTTGGTGAACAACTCGCCCAAGAGGGTTTTCAGCTCACTGTTGGGGCGTTCGGCCTGCTGTTGTTGCAGCCATTGGGGCACGTCGTGGTCCGGCAGCAGGTTGATCTGCACCGTATCCCCCGGCTCCCAGAACGACGAAATCTGCAGGATCGCCGGGCCGCTGAGGCCACGGTGGGTGAACAGAATGTTCTCCCGGAAGCTCTGCTCGTTGCAGCTCACCAGGCAATCGACCGACGTGCCCGAGAGTTCGGTACACAAGGCCTTGAGCTGATCGGTAATGGTGAACGGCACCAGGCCGGCGCGGGTTGGTAACAGCTGGTGGCCGAACTGCCTGGCAACCTGATAGCCGAAACCGGTCGCACCCAGGGTCGGGATCGACAGTCCACCGGTGGCGATCACCAGGGACTGGCAGGCGATGGTGCCGAGGGTGGTTTGCAGCAAATAGCCGCCGTCGGTTTTCTCGATGTGCTCAATCGAGGTATCCAGGTGCAGGTTGACCCCGACCTGTTCGCACTCGTCCAGGAGCAGGCCGAGAATGTCGCTGGACTTGTTATCGCAGAACAGCTGGCCGAGTTTCTTTTCGTGATAGGGCACGCCGTGCTTGGCTACCAGGGCGATGAAATCCCACTGGGTGTAGCGGGCCAGGGCCGATTTGCAGAAGTGTGGGTTCTGCGAGAGGAAGTTGCCCGGTTCGGTATACATATTGGTGAAATTGCAGCGTCCACCGCCGGACATGAGGATTTTCTTGCCGGCTTTGTTGGCATGGTCCAGCAACATCACTTGCCGTCCGCGCCCCGCGGCGGTCAGCGCGCACATCAACCCTGCGGCGCCAGCGCCAATGATCACGACTTCGGTAGAGCGCAAAACGGTGTCCTCTTATGTGTCACCACAAAACCCAGTGTGGGAGCGAGCCTGCTCGCGATGGCGGACTGTCAGACAACATCAATGTTGAATGCTCCGGCGTCATCGCGAGCAGGCTCGCTCCCACAGGGAATCTCACTGAATCCAAGGTCGGTTACAAAATCCGCACCCGCAACGAGCGTCCCTTGATCTTGCCTTCGTTCAGACGCTTGAGGGCCTGTTTGGCGATCCCGCGCTCCACGGCCACGTATGCCTGGAAATCGAAAATCGCGATCTTGCCGACCTGTGTGCCGGGTATGCCCGCATCGCCGGTCAGGGCGCCCAGAATGTCGCCGGGGCGAACCTTGTCCTTACGACCGGCGGCGATGCACAGGGTGCTCATGGCCGGCAGCAGCGGGCCACCGCCCTGGGGCTTGAGGTTGTCCAACTGGTCCCAGCTCAGCGGCGCCTTCTGCAGTTGTTCGATGGCTTGGGCGCGGTGGGCTTCGGACGGCGCTACCAGGCTGATGGCAACACCGGTTTCGCCGGCGCGGCCGGTACGGCCGACGCGGTGGATATGGATTTCCGAGTCCCGGGCCAGTTCGACGTTGATCACCATGTCCAGGGCATCGATATCGAGGCCGCGGGCCGCCACATCGGTAGCCACCAGCACCGACGTGCTGCGGTTGGCGAACATCGCCAGCACCTGGTCGCGGTCGCGTTGTTCCAGGTCGCCATGCAGGCCGACGGCGGAAATGCCTTTGGACGTCAGGTGATCGACGGTTTCCTGGACCTGCTGCTTGGTGAAGCAGAACGCCACGCAGGAGGCCGGGCGGAAATGCGCCAGTACCTTGACCACCGCGTCCATGCGCGCCTCGGGCGAAATCTCGTAGAACCGCTGTTCGATCTGCGCGTCGGAATGCAGTGCCTCAGCCTTCACCTGTTGTGGGTCACGCATGAACTTGGACGACAGTTGCTTGATGCCCACCGGGTAGGTAGCGGAGAACAGCAGCGTCTGGCGACGCTCCGGGGTCTGTTGGATGATGTCTTCGATGGCGTCGTAGAAACCCATGTCGAGCATGCGGTCTGCTTCGTCGAGGATCAGCGTGTTGAGGCCGTCGAGTACCAGTGAGCCCTTGCGCAGGTGCTGCTGGATGCGTCCCGGGGTACCGACGATGATATGGGCGCCGTGTTCGAGGGAGGCGATCTGCGGGCCGAAGGAGACGCCGCCACACAGGGTCAGGACCTTGATGTTGTCCTCTGCGCGGGCCAGGCGACGGATTTCCTTGGCGACCTGGTCGGCCAACTCGCGGGTCGGGCACATGACCAGCGCCTGGCAGCCGAAGTAGCGCGGATTGATCGGGTTCAGCAGGCCGATACCGAACGCCGCGGTCTTGCCACTGCCGGTCTTGGCCTGGGCGATCAGGTCCAGGCCCTTGAGGATCACCGGCAAGCTTTGCGCCTGGATCGGCGTCATTTGGGCATAACCGAGTGATTCGAGGTTAGCCAGCATGGCGGCGGACAGCGGCAACGTGTTGAAAGCGGTGGCAATGGTGGTCACGGGGCAGGCCTGCAAAACAAAATGTCGCGCAGTGTAGCAGCCTCGTGCCACTTTCTTCGAAAGTTCTGGACGAGCAGTGCTGTGCCTGGAGCTTTTCAGACCGTTAGGTGACCCACCCTGTGGCGAGGGGATAAATCCCCTCGCCACAACAACCCTAAAGACCCATTTAGTGCTCGATATGTTCGTCGTGACGCTTCTGCCGCCGCCCATCCTGCTTGGACAACTGGGAAAAAATCGTCGCCGCCAGCATCGCCATGACGCCCACCGTCACGAAGGTCAGCTGGAACGCGCCCAGCACCGTCTCCACCCCGTCGTTGCCCACTTGGGCGGTAAAACCGCCGAGCAAGGCGCCGGCGCAGGCCACGCCGAGACTCAGGGACAGTTGCGCTACCACGGACAACAGGCTGTTGCCGCTGCTGGCGCTGGCGTCGTCCAGGTCGATCAGGGTCACCGTGTTCATCGCTGTGAATTGCAGCGAGTTGATCGCCCCCAGTACCGCCAGCTGCGCCAAGAGCAGCCAGTACGGGGTCTGCTCGCTGACCAATCCCATGCTCGCCAGCATCACCCCCAAAGCCAGGGTGTTCCCGGTCAGAACGATGCGATAGCCCAGGCGCTCGATCAAGGGCCGGGCCACGGATTTGGCGACCATGGCCGCCGCCGCCAGGGGCAGCATGCTCATCCCGGCCTGGGATGGCGAATAACCCAGGGCCACTTGCAGCAGCAGCGGCACCAGGAAGGGCAGGGCGCCGCTGCCCAGGCGGGCGAACAGGTTGCCAAGAATGCCCACGGCGAAAGTCCGGGTCTTGAACAGCGACGGCGCGAACAGCGGATTCTCGATGTGTCCGGCCCGCAACCAATAAGCCGCCAGGCAGGCCATGCCGCCGAACAGCAGCAACATCACCCGCAGGTGCGGCAAGTGCAGTTCGCCGAGGCCTTCCATGGCGATGGTGATCAACACCATCGCCGCGCCGAACAGCAGGAAGCCCACGCCGTCAAAGCGGGTGCGCTCGCTGCCGCGCAGGTCGGGGATGAATTTCCACACCGCGTAGCAGCCGATCATCCCCACCGGCAGGTTGATGATGAAGATCCAGTGCCAGGTCAGGTATTGCACCATCCAGCCGCCCATGGTCGGGCCGATCAGCGGACCGAGCAGGCCGGGAATGGTGATGAAACCCATGATCCGCACCAGTTCCGAGCGTGGGTAGGCCCGCAGTACCACCAGTCTGCCCACTGGCAGCATCAGTGCGCCGCCCAGACCCTGAACCACCCGGGCGCCGACCAGCATCGTCAGGGAACTGGACAAGGCGCACAGCAGCGAGCCGAAGCTGAACAACAGGATCGCGCCGAAGAAGATTTTCTTGGTACCGAAGCGGTCGGCGATCCAGCCCGAGGCCGGGATCAGCAGCGCCACGGTGAGCATGTAGGCGATGATCACGCCCTGCATGCGCAACGGGTTCTCCGCCAGGTCACTGGCCATGGCGGGCAGGGCGGTATTGAGGATCGTCCCGTCGAGGGACTGCATGAAGAACGCGATCGCCACGACCCACGGAAGCCAGCGGGCGGTGGTTGCGTCGAGCGGTGCACGGTTGGGCATGGGGCCTCTTGTATGGCGTGTTGAAACGGGCGAACACTGTTCCTGTGGCGAGGGGATAAATCCCCTCGCCACAAGTAACCCCCTTCACGGGTGTGAGTAGGGTTGGGTTTACAACGTCAAAGTCAACCGCTTGACCAGCGCCCCCGGCAACAGCATCGAGGCCGTGGCCCGTTGGCTGTAGGTGCTGGCCGAGAGCAGGAGTTCCCGCTCTCGGGTCAGGCTTTCGAGCTGCGAGCCGAGCAGGCTGTAGACGCTGTCGTCGAAGCGCATGGTGCTGACCGGTGCCTGGATCTGGCCGTTCTCGACCCAGAACGTGGCGAAGCGGGTCATGCCGGTCAGTCGTGCGGCGGGTTGGTCCGAGTAGTTCAGGTACCAGAGGTTGCTGATGTACAAACCGGTGCCAAGGCGCTCGAGAATGTCTTTCTGCTCCAGCTGGCCTTCCTGCATGACCAGCGCCGTGGGGTATTCGTAGCTGCTCGCACCGTTGGCGGTGAGGCCGTATTCGGCGGCGCTGCGGGAATTGATCAAGCGGGCATCGGCCGTGCCCTTGACGATCAGCGCCAGGTCGTCGCGCGGATAGCCTTCATCGGAAAACGCCGGGCTCAAGGAGCCGCTGACCTGCTCGCTCAGCCCTACGACGGGGCTGAAGGTAGACTCGTCGGCATAGAACTTCTGCAACGGGCTCTGTTTGCTGGCAATCGCCCTGGCCGAGAACCCGCCCCAACTGAGCATGCCCATGATCTCTTCCAGGGCGGCCGGTGCCAGGTAGGCGCGATACTCACCGGGCGGCAATGTGCGCAGCGGCCGACCAAGAAACGCCAGTTGCTCACGGGCCTGGGCAAAGCGTTTGGCAAATCCTTCGCTGCTCCATTCATGCCCAGCGTAACTGGCTTTCACCGCCTGGCCGTTTTCATGGAACAGGCTGAAGTCGAAGTTGAAGCTGTTGGCCTGATGCCAGCCAAAGGCCCCCGAAGAACTGGCAAAACCGCGGCTGATGGGCCCGGCGGCGTAGAAGCCCACCAAGTCCAGGCCTTCGGCGGCCCGAGCGATTTCGGCTACGGCCTGTTCGGTTTCCGGCAGCGGATGGTCCTGCACATTGTTGCTTTGCCAGTGATTGTGGTTGAGCAGCAGGTAAGGATCCCGGGGCAGCAGCGGCAGGGTATCGCGCAGTTGCTGCAGGCCTTCGCTCAAGCGTTGCAGGTCGGTTTCGGTCTCGCCGGACAAGGTGATCTGCAGATCGGCATGGCGCCCGTCGTCGATCAGTTTGAAGTTCACATTGGCCTGTTGCACCTGCCCGGCCTGGCGCACCTTGCCATGGTTGAAACGCACGAAGGCCGAGGACTCCGCAGCGTAGCCCAGGGTGAATTGTTCAGGCCCCTGCAGCGCAGCGCGTAGCCAGTCGACCAGCGTCTTGAACGCTCCGGCCTGATTGTTGACGGTACTCATCAAGCGTCCCCCCCAAACACATCAACGTTGCTGAACACGCAGGCTGGCGACGCATGGCCGACGCGGATGACCTGGTTCGGCTCGCCCTTGCCGCAGTTCGGCGTGCCCAGCACCTGGGAGGTACTGGCATCGCCCACGGCCCGCAGGCTCTTCCAGAATTGCGCGGAAATGCCCCGGTAGTTGGGATTCTTCACCACACTCTTGAGCTCGCCGTTCTCGATCAGTTGGCCCCATTCGCAGCCGAACTGGAATTTGTTGCGGGCATCGTCGATGGACCAGGAGCGGTTGGTGCGCATCAGCACGCCGTGCTCGATGCCCTGGATCAACTGTTCCAGGGGCTGATCGCCCGGCTCGATGTTCAGATTGGCCATGCGGTCGATGGGTGGGCGGTTCCAGCCGCAGGCGCGGCTGTTGGCGACACCGTCCAGGCCGGCGCGAAACTGTGACAGCGCGCCGCCCAATGGGCGCAGCAGCAAGCCTTCGCGGATGAGGAACTGTTTGCTGGCGGGGCTGCCGTCGTCGTCATGGCTGTAGCTCGCCAGTTCCTCGGGAATGTCCGGGTCGAACGTCACGTTCAGCAGGTTGGAGCCGTACTGCAAATGGCCGAAGTCGCTGGTCTTGACGAAGCTGGTGCCGGCGTAGTTGCGCTCATCCCCCAGGATGCGGTCCAGCTCCAGCGGGTGGCCGATGGACTCATGGATCTGCAGCATCATCTGGTCTGGCATCAACAGCAGGTCCCGCGGGCCTTGCGGTGTGTTCGGCGCCATCAGCAATTGCAGAGCCTGATCGGCGATTTTCGGCCCCGCACCGATGAGGCCGCAACGGTTGATCACATCGAAGCCACCTTGCTGGCCGAAATTCTCGCGGCCCAGGGTGCGGGTCTGGCTGTCATGTCCGTCGAAGGCGGTGACGTCCAGGGCCGGGTAGATGAAACGCTGGGCCTGGCGCAGTTCGGCGCCGGCGCTGTTGAGGTAGATCTGCTCGACCTGGGTCAGGCCAATGCTGACCTGCCAGTTCACCAGGCGCTCGTCCTGGGGTACCGCCGCCGATTCGTCGCCGAGCAATTGGTAGCAATCGCTCAGGGAGGGGAACGCCTGGTCGAAATGCGGCGAGAAGTAATCGGCGCGGTCGCTGGCAACCGCCTGCTCGCGCAGGTCGAGCAGAGCGTGGGGCTTGAGCCGACGGGCGCGTTGCTCGGCTTGTTCGAGCGCTGCTTGCAGGCCGGCCTGGGACAGGTCGTTGGTGGCCGCATAGGCTTCGACACCGTTGACCCGCACGGTGAGCATCGCCCCTTCGTCACGGCCCAGGCTGGGCGGTTCGGCGATGTTCTTGCGCACCGACAGGTGCTGGCCGGATTCGCGCACGTAACGCAGGGAAAAGAATTCAGCGCCCGTGCGCAAGGCAGCAAAACGCTGCTTGAGCTGGGGATGGAAGTCGAACATGAAACCTCCTTGTCTGGAGTGGCAGTGCAGCGAGGTGCGGTGCATTGACGCGGCGGCTCTAGAGTAGGCCTGGGCGGGAGAGGGATCAAGGTAGAAAGGAATACTGAGTGTCAGGGCTACCGCCATCGCGAGCAGGCTCGCTCCCACACTGGATCGGTAGTGGGGCACAAAATTTGTGTCCACCGAGGAACCCTGTGGGAGCGGGCTTGCTCGCGAAGGCGGTGTGACAGTCAGTGAAGGTGTTGAATGTGCCGGCCTCTTCGCGGGCAAGCCCGCTCCCACATTGGATCGGTAGTGGAACACAAAATTTGTGTCCACCGAGGAACCCTGTGGGAGCGGGCTTGCTCGCGAAGGCGGTGTGACAGTCAGTAAAGGTGTTGAATGTGCCGGCCTCTTCGCGGGCAAGCCCGCTCCCACATTGGATCGGTAGTGGAACACCAAATCTGTGTCCGCCGGGGATCCCCTGTGGGAGCGAGCCTGCTCGCGATAGCTGCGCTGCGGTGTTACTGCCCGGCTGGCGCTACTTCACGCATAGGCTTGCCCTTGACCGGCGCGTCGCCAGCCACATAGTACGGTGCGGTGCTGCGTGGCAGTGGCTTGCGGCCGCGGATCTTGTCGGCGATTTTCTCGGCGATCATGATCGTCGGCGCGTTCAGGTTACCGGTGGTAATGATCGGCATGATCGAGGCATCCACCACCCGCAGGCCTTGCAGGCCATGCACGCGGCCTTCGCCGTCCACCACCGCCATGTCGTCGGTGCCCATCTTGCACGAGCAGGATGGGTGGAAGGCGGTCTCGGCGTGTTCGCGGATGAACTGGTCCAGTTGCTCGTCGGTTTGCACCTCGATGCCCGGACTGATTTCGCGCCCACGGAACGGGTCCAGCGCCGGCTGCTGCATGATCTCGCGGGTCAGGCGGATGCCGTCGCGGAATTCCTGCCAGTCCTGCTCGGTGGCCATGTAGTTGAACAGGATGCTCGGGTGCTGGCGGGGATCCTTGGACTTCGCCTGGATCCGCCCTCGGCTCGGCGAGCGCATGGAGCCCATGTGCGCCTGGAAACCGTGCTCCTTTACACCGTTACTGCCGTTGTAATTGATTGCCACCGGCAGGAAGTGATACTGGATGTTCGGCCATTCGAATTCCGGACGGGTGCGGATGAAACCGCCGGCCTCGAACTGGTTGCTGGCACCGATGCCGGTGCCGTTGAACAGCCATTCGGCACCGATGGCCGGCTGGTTGTACCAGAGCAGCGACGGGTACAACGAGACCGGTTGGGTGCAGGCATATTGCAGGTAAAGCTCCAGGTGATCCTGGAGATTTTCACCGACGCCCGGCAGGTCGTGGACCACAGGGATGTCGAGGCTTTCCAGCAATCTGGCCGGGCCGACGCCGGAGCGTTGCAGGATCTGCGGCGAGGCGATGGCGCCGGAGCACAGCAGCACTTCCTTGCGCGCCCTGGCTTCGACGCGTTCTTCAGCGGCGCCCACCAGGTAACGCACGCCCACGGCACGCTTGCCTTCGAACAGGATCTTGTCGGTCAGGGCATGGGTGACGATGGTCAGGGTCGAACGCTTCTTGGCCACATCCAGGTAGCCGCGCGCGGTGCTGGCGCGTCGCCCATTCGGCGTAACGGTGCGGTCCATCGGGCCGAAACCTTCCTGCTGATAGCCGTTGAGGTCTTCGGTGCGCGGGTAACCGGCCTGCACGCCGGCTTCGACCATGGCGTGGAACAGCGGGTTGTTGCCGGGCTTGGGCGTGGTCACGCTGACCGGGCCGTCGCCGCCGTGGTAGTCGTTCGGGCCGATGTCCCTGGTTTCAGCCTTCCTGAAATAGGGCAGGCAGTCCAGGTACGTCCAATCCTCGAGGCCGGGCAGTTTTGCCCAGTTGTCGTAGTCCAGGGCGTTGCCGCGGATGTAGCACATGCCGTTGATCAGTGAAGAACCGCCCAGGCCCTTGCCGCGCCCGCATTCCATGCGCCGACCGTTCATATGTGGCTCAGGATCGGTCTCGTAGGCCCAGTTGTAGCGTCGACCTTGCAGCGGAAACGCCAGGGCGGCGGGCATCTGGGTGCGAAAGTCGAGGCGATAGTCCGGGCCGCCGGCTTCGAGCAGCAGGACGGTGACGCCCTCGTCTTCGGTCAGACGGGTGGCTAATGTATTGCCTGCCGACCCTGCGCCCACAATGATGTAGTCGTATTCTGTAGTCATAGGTTCTCCGGGGAGCTACAAGCTCCAAGCTTCAAGCTGCAAGAAAGAGCAGCGAGCGGTGCGTATGCGAGGGGCGGCAAACCTGAACTGCTTTTACTTGCAGCTTGAAGCTTGCCGCTCGAAACTCCTCAGAACACTGACGCGTAATCGCCCAACTCGACCTGAACCGACTTGATGCGGGTGAAGTTGTTCAGCGAACTGATGCCGTTCTCGCGGCCCACGCCCGATTGCTTGTAGCCGCCCACCGGCATCTTGGCGTCGGACTCGCCCCAGGCATTGATCCAGCAGATACCGGCTTCCAACTGGTGGATGATGCGGTGGGCGCGGTTCAGGTCGCGGGTCACAACGCCGGCGGCCAGGCCGAACTCGGTGTCGTTGGCGCGACGGATCACTTCTTCTTCGGTTTCGTAGCTGAGGATCGCCATCACCGGGCCGAAGATTTCTTCCCGCACGATGGTCATCGCGTCGGTGCAGTCGGTGAACACGGTCGGCGCGACGAACGCGCCCTTGGCGAACTCGCCGTCGGTCAAGCGCTTGCCGCCACACAGCAGGCGTGCGCCTTCAGCCTTGCCCTTCTCGATGTAGCCCAGCACGCTCTCCATGTGGGCGAAGCTCACCAGCGGGCCGAAATTGGTATTTTCGTCCTCTGGGTTGCCGATGCGGATGCGCGCCACGCGTTCGGCGATCTTGGCTTCGAACGCCGCCTTGAGATGGCTTGGCACGAACACGCGGGTGCCGTTGGTGCAGACCTGGCCGGAGCTATAGAAGTTGGCCATCATCGCAGTGTCGGCGGCGCGATCCAGGTCGGCGTCGTCGCAGATGATCAACGGCGACTTGCCGCCCAGTTCCATGGTCACGTCCTTGAGCGACGAACTCGAGGCGCTGGCCATGACTTTCTTGCCGGTATCGGTGCCGCCGGTGAACGAGACTTTCTCGATGCGCGGGTGCTCGGTCAGCCAGGTGCCGACTTCACGGCCGCTGCCGGTCAGTACGTTGAACACCCCAGGCGGAACGCCGGCTTCGGTGTAGATCTCGGCCAGCTTCAGGGTGGTCAGTGAAGTGACTTCGCTTGGCTTGAAAATCATTGCGTTGCCGGCGGCCAGGGCCGGTGCGGACTTCCACAGCGCGATCTGGATCGGGTAGTTCCACGCACCGATCCCGGCCACGATGCCCAGGGGTTCGCGACGGGTGTAGACGAACGAGGTATCGCGCAACGGAATCTGCTCGCCTTCGATGGCGGGCACCAGGCCGGCGTAGTATTCCAGCACGTCGGCGCCGGTGACGATGTCGACGTAGCGGGTTTCGGAGTAGGCCTTGCCGGTGTCCAGGGTTTCCAGGGCGGCCAGCTCGTCGTTGCGCTCGCGCAGGATGTCCACGGCGCGGCGCAGGATCCGCGAGCGCTGCATGGCGGTCATGGCAGCCCAGATTTTCTGGCCCTTTTCGGCACTGGCCACGGCGCGCTCGACGTCCTCGAACGTTGCGCGCTGCACTTGGGCAAGCACTTCACCGTTGGCAGGGTTGATGGCTTCGAAAGTGGCGTCGCCGCTGGCATCGCTGTATGCGCCATCGATGTAGAGTTTTTGCAGTTCGAAACGGGCCATAAAGTCCTCGCAAGTGCATAAGTGGTTGGCTGCCCCGTGCGCGTCTTCTAAAGCTGACTACGCAGTTCGGCGGCGGTTCAGGAGTCCAGCGGCTCTGTGTGCTCTGATGCCCCTGCCTTGCCCAGTTGGAAATCCATGTATTCGTAAGCGATCCGGTGTGCCTGGGCGGTGTCGAACGCGTCTCCCGACAGCGCCCCGCGCAGCCACAAGCCGTCAATCAGCGCGGCCAGGCCCCGTGCCGCACTGCGTGCCTCATCAAGGGGCAGGGCGCGACGGAACTGGCAACACAGGTTGGAATACAGACGGTGATCGTTGATCCGCTGCAACCTGTGCAATGACGGGTGGTGCATGCTGGTGGCCCAGAAGGCCAGCCAGGTTTTCATTGCCGGGCCATTGACCTGGCTGGCGTCGAAGTTGCCCTCGATGATTACTTTCAGGTGCGCCCGCGGGCTCTTGTCCTCCAGTGCCAGCCGGCGCGCGGTGACGTTCTCACTCAGCACCGTCATCAGGTACTGGGCCGTAGCCGCGATCAGGCCATTCTTGTCCTGGAAATAGTGACTGATGATGCCGTTGGACACCCCGGCCAAACGGGCGATCAGCGCAATGCTGGCGTCTCCCATGCCGACCTGATCGACGGCCTGCAACGTGGCTTCGATCAATTGCTGACGGCGGATGGGTTGCATACCGACCTTGGGCATTGGGGTCTCTCTCCTCGATCATCCAGCGGACAGAGAGTTGCCCGATGGAGCTGATGAGCAGTCTATTTTGTTTTGATTGAACGTTCAATCAATAAAAAATCGGACGTACGTCAAGGCCCAAAGATCGCTTTCCAGGCATGCAAAACCCTGTGGGAGCGAGCCTGCTCCCACAGGGCTCGCTCCCACAGGGTTGAGGTTCAGCCCAGGTTCTTGCCCAGCAGCGCGTGGTACAGCTCGCTGTCGCCAAGGATCCCGACTACCTTCTGGTTGTCGTGGAGCACCAGCTTGTTACCGGTCTGGTAGCGGATCTGCAGCGCGTCGCGCATGCCGATGTTGGAGTCCACCAGTGTCGGACGACGGCCCAGGCCTTCGACGGGTTGCCCCTGGACCCAGTTCTGCAGGTCCAGTGCCGCGCCGTTCTGGCGTGCACCCTTGATGGTGTTGCCTTCGGCCAGGTCGAGCCAGGAGTCGCCGCCTGGATCCAGGCACACCGAACCGTTGATGCGCTTGCAGTTGTCCAGGGTGCGCATCAGGCTGCGGCCACACAAGACGTTGAGCGGGTTGGTATGGGCGACGAAAGTGCGCACATAGTCGTCCGCCGGGTTCAATACGATTTCTTCCGGCTTGCTGTACTGGATGATCCGGCCGTCTTTCATGATCGCGATCCGGCTGCCCAGCTTCAGGGCTTCGTCGAGGTCATGGCTGACGAACACGATGGTCTTGCTCAATTTGCGTTGCAGTTCCAGCAGTTCGTCCTGCAGGCCTTGGCGGATCAGCGGGTCGAGAGCCGAGAACGGTTCGTCCATCAACAGGATGTCTGCGTCCATCGCCAGGGCGCGGGCCAGGCCGACCCGTTGTTGCATACCGCCAGACAATTCATCGGGCTTCTTGTTGCGCCATTGGGACAGGCCCACCAGCTCAAGTTTCTCATCCACCAGCTTGCGTCGTTCCTTTTCCGGACGGCCCTGCATTTCCAGGCCGAAGCTGATGTTCTCGCGCACCGTCAGCCAAGGCATCAGGGCGAACTTCTGGAACACCATGGCGATACGCTTGGTGCGCATCATCTTCAGTTCGGCAGGGCTGCAGGAGGCAATGTCGATCTGCCGGCCTTCATGCTCGACGAACAACTTGCCACGGCTCACGGTGTTCAGGCCGTTGATGCAGCGCAGCAGGCTGGATTTGCCGGAGCCGGAGAGGCCCATCAGAACGCAGATTTCGCCTTTCTCGATGTCCAGGCTGGCTTTTTCCACGCCGACGATTTGCCCGGTCTTCTTCAGGATCTCGTTGCGGGTCATGCCTTGGTCGAGCAGTTTGAGGGCCTCGCGTGGATCCTTGGCGAAGATCACATCGACCTGGTCGAAGCGGATTATGCTCATGCGTCACCCCCTGCTTTGGCGTCGGGTTGTTTGCAGATACGGTCGAGCATGATCGCCAGCAATACGATCGCCAGACCGGCTTCGAAGCCCAGGGCGATATCAGCGGTGTTCAGTGCGTTGACCACGGGTTTGCCCAAACCGTCGGCACCTACCAGTGCGGCGATCACGACCATCGACAACGACAGCATGATGCACTGGGTGACACCGGCCGCGATGCTTGGCATCGCATGGGGCAGTTCGATGCGCGACAGGAGCTGGCGACGGGAGCAGCCAAAGGCCTTGCCAGCGTCCATCAGTTCTTCCGGAACGTCGCAGATGCCCAGGTAAGTCAGGCGGATGGGCGCGGCAATCGCGAACACCACCGTGGAGATCAGACCCGGGACCACACCCAGACCGAAGAGGGTCAGGGTAGGAATGAGGTAGACGAAGGTCGGTACGGTCTGCATCAGATCGAGTACCGGACGCATCATGGTGTAGAACATCGGCTTGTGCGCGGCAACAATGCCCAGCGGCACACCGATCACAACGCAGACCAGGGTAGCGAACATCACCTGGGCCAGGGTTTCCATGGTTTCCTGCCAGTAACCCAGATTGAGGATCAGCAGAAAGGAGGCAATGACGAATACGGTGAGGCCCCATTTGCGCTGGATGAAATGCGCCAGCAGGGCAATCAGGCCAATCAAGGCCAGGGGGTTGAACCAGGTCAGCGCAAATGTCACGCCGTGAATCATCGTTTCCAGGAACAGTGCGATGGCGTCAAAGGTGCTGGCGCCATGTTGCGTCAACCATTCGACGAAGTCCGCAATGTACTGGCCCAAGGGTATTTTCTGATCAATCAGCATGGTAGTGAACGTCCGCATGCAAGGGATAAACAGCCCGGGCGGGTGGACCCGCCCGGCATAACTATTACTGTGCGAGCTTGGCTTTCACGGCTTCCAGGCCAGGTTTTCCGTCAATGGTGGTCACGCCAGCGAGCCAGGTATCGAGTACCTGTGGGTTTTTCTGCAGCCACGCCTTGGCGGCAGCTTCAGGCTTCATCTTGTCGTCGAGCACGTTGCCCATCAGCGTGCTTTCCATGTTCAGGGTGAATTCCAGGTTCTTCAGCAACTGACCCACGTTGCTGCATTCCTGGACGTAGCCCTTGCGGGTGTTGGTCGCCACGGTGGCGGCACCGAAGTCCGGACCGAAAAATTCATCACCACCGGTCAGGTACTGGATCTTGAAGCGGGTGTTCATCGGATGTGGTTCCCAACCGAGGAACACCACGTCGGTGTTGCGTTTCGAGGCACGTTCGACTTGGGACAGCATGCCCGCTTCGCTCGACTCGACGACCTTGAAACCGGCGTCCTTCAGGCCGAAAGCGTTCTTGTCGATCATGCTCTGGATCAAACGGTTGCCATCGTTGCCGGGCTCGATGCCGTAGATTTTGCCGTCGAGCTCTTTCTTGAATTTGGGGATGTCTTTGAAATCCTGGAGGCCCTTTTTGTACAAGGCTTCGGGAACCGCCAGGGTGTACTTGGCGCCTGTGAGGTTGGTCCGCACGGTTTCCACGGTACCGGCATCGCGGTAGGCCTTGATGTCGTTTTCCATGGTCGGCATCCAGTTGCCGAGGAACACGTCCATGTTCTTGCCGTCGGCCAGGGACTTGTAGGTCACCGGCACGGAAATCATGGTGGTCTTGGTCTTGTAGCCCAAGGCCTGGAGAATGACGCTGGTGGTGGCGGTGGTCACGGTGATGTCGGTCCAGCCGACGTCGGAGAAGTTAACAGTGCTGCACTGTGCGGGTTCAGCAGCGTTGGCCAGCATGGGAAGACTCAGCATGGCGGCCAACAACAACGTCTTGGAACCTTTCATGAGTGGACTCCTGGTGTTTTATTGGCGGTGTCCGGTCGGACAATCGCGCTTTGTATTGGATGTTGCGGTTGGGGCGCGTGAACACTGTCTCGACACGCGGCCTTGAAAACGAGCCGTAACCGATCATGTACCAGCGCAAATCTGTCGCCTACAGGGTGAGTCGTATCCAGTACAGGGAGGGTCGCATCCAGTGTCGGTGACGTCGTTTACAGATTTTTTCCGCCTCTGGCAGGTCTCTGACACGCAAAAAAACGGCGTAGAACCCTGTCATGGGGCCGGCGACGTTGGTGGGCATAATTGCGTCGGTGTCAGACGTCGACCCCTAGGGCAAAAACCGGATGATGCGGCCATCCGGCGTTGAGCGTAGCAGCTCCGTCACCGGGCGCTCCTGCGCCCGGATATGCCCGTTCTGGAGGTTCTAGGCAATGGCAATCAGTGTGTTCGATCTGTTCAAAATCGGTATTGGCCCGTCCAGTTCTCACACGGTCGGCCCGATGCGCGCCGCGGCGCTGTTTGTCGAGGCGCTGCGGGCAAAGGCGTTGTTGAACGACGTGCGGCGGGTCGAGGTTCAGCTCTATGGTTCGCTGTCGGCCACCGGCATCGGCCACGGCAGCGATACCGCGGTCATCATGGGGCTGATGGGCGAGTGGCCGGATGCGATCGATCCGTCGCAGATTGCGCCGCGCATCGCGCGGTTGCGCGAAACCGAGACCCTGCAATTGGACGGTCGCTTGCCAGTACCTTTCGTATGGGCGCGGGACATGCGCCTGATCGACGAAAACCTGCCGTTCCATCCCAATGCCATGACGCTGGTGGCCGAAGGCGCCAGCGGTGAGTTGTTCCGCGACACCTATTATTCAGTTGGCGGTGGCTTTGTCGTCGATGAGGCCCAGGCCTCCAGCGGCGTAGCGGACCTGGACACCACTCAGCTGCCTTATGATTTCTCCAGCGCCGAAGAACTGCTCATGTTGTGTCGCACCCACAACCTGCGCGTGGCCGAACTGATGATGGCTAACGAAAAGGCCTGGCGCTCGGAAGAAGAAATCCGCAGTGGGCTGATGAAGCTCTGGCGGGCCATGCAGGATTGTGTCGAGCAGGGTCTCAAGCACGAAGGTATCCTGCCCGGCGGGTTGAACGTGCGCCGGCGTGCGGCCAAGTTGCACCGCAGTCTGCAAGAATTGAACAAGCCGAATGTTATCGGCTCGACCCTGAGCGCGATGGAGTGGGTCAACCTCTTCGCCTTGGCGGTCAACGAGGAAAACGCCGCCGGTGGACGCATGGTGACGGCGCCGACCAATGGCGCGGCCGGGATCATTCCAGCAGTGCTGCACTATTTCATGAAGTTCAGCGAGGACGTTACCGACGCCAACGTGGTGGATTATTTCCTCGGCGCGGCAGCGGTGGGCATCCTGTGCAAGAAGAACGCCTCGATTTCCGGTGCCGAAGTCGGTTGCCAGGGCGAAGTGGGCTCGGCCTGCGCCATGGCGGCGGCGGGTCTGGCGGAGATTCTGGGGGCCACGCCGGAGCAACTGTGCAACGCGGCGGAAATCGGCCTGGAGCATAACCTCGGCCTGACTTGCGACCCGGTGGGCGGTCTGGTTCAGGTGCCTTGCATCGAGCGCAATGCGATTGCCGCGGTAAAAGCCATCAATGCGGCGCAAATGGCCCTGCGGGGTGACGGCCAGCATTTCATATCCCTCGACCGGGTGATCCGCACCATGCGTGATACCGGCGCCGACATGCACGACAAATATAAAGAGACGTCGCGCGGTGGGTTGGCGGTCAGTGCGGTGGAGTGTTGATCGGATCGCAACGGTCCCTCCTTGTGGCGAGGGGATAAATCCCCTCGCCACAAGCGCCTCTGAAACTGCTCAATAAACGAACATTGCCTCCTGAATCCGCCACCTTTTAGCGCGTCGCAATCAGATAAGACCCTGTTCTCGGATCAGCCGGCGCGCAGCTTTCGACCGTTCGTCTCCCGTGCTTGCGGTGACACTGTGCCGAAAACGGCGCAGCCCAGTTACCACAAGTGCTACCGAACTGCTCACTGCTCGCTGGACCAAGCGCCGGAAGCCTTTGAAGACCCCGATAATCCACACGCGGTATGCGCCTTATATAGACGGCTCGGCATGTCGTTTTCAGGATTTATTGAATGCGTATTCAAATTTAGGCACGGCAATTGCTCTATCCATAACAAAGCCCGTCTCCTGCGTAGAGACCGAGGGCAATCACCAATAAAAAGAGCCTCCGCCTGAGGCCATCACCCGCTTTGTGTGAGGAGATACCGCGATGACGTCGACCCACTCCGGGGCCCAACCCCAGAACCGTGCGCCTCAGTCCATCGGCTTTTTGCTGCTGGACAATTTCACGCTGATTTCCCTGGCGTCCGCAGTGGAGCCCCTGCGCATGGCCAACCAGCTATCCGGTCGCGAGCTGTATCGCTGGACCACCCTCACCGTGGATGGCGGGCAGGTCTGGGCCAGTGACGGTCTGCAGATCACTCCGGACGCGTCCATGCACAAGGCACCGGCTCTGGATACCGTTATCGTCTGTGGCGGCATCGGCATCCAGCGCACCGTTACCCGCGAACACGTGTCCTGGCTGCAGGGCCAGGCCCGCCAGTCCCGCCGCCTTGGCGCGGTCTGCACTGGCAGTTGGGCATTGGCCTGCGCCGGTCTGCTCGATGGGTTCGATTGCAGCGTGCACTGGGAATGCCTGGCGGCGATGCAGGAAGCTTTCCCGCGGGTGTCGATGAGCACCCGCCTGTTCACCCTCGACCGCAACCGTTTCACCAGCTCCGGCGGTACCGCGCCGCTGGACATGATGCTGCATCTGATCAGTCGCGACCATGGTCGCGAATTGTCGGCGGCCATCTCGGAAATGTTTGTCTATGAGCGCATCCGCAACGAGCAGGATCACCAGCGTGTGCCGCTCAAGCACATGCTCGGCACCAACCAGCCGAAGTTGCAGGAAATCGTCGCGCTGATGGAGGCCAACCTCGAAGAGCCGATCGACCTGGACGAACTGGCGGTGTACGTCGCCGTGTCCCGGCGTCAGTTGGAGCGGCTGTTCCAGAAATACCTGCACTGCTCGCCGTCGCGCTATTACCTCAAGCTGCGACTGATCCGTGCACGGCAACTGCTCAAGCAGACGCCGATGTCGATCATCGAAGTGGCATCGGTGTGCGGCTTCGTCTCCACGCCGCACTTCTCCAAGTGCTACCGCGAATACTTCGGCATTCCACCGCGCGACGAGCGCGTCGGTTCCAACACCACGCAACAGGTGGCGATGATGCCATTGCCGCAGGCCCTGGTGCTGTCGCCGTTGTCCGGTCCGTTGTCGGCATTGAGCCAGGCGCGCAACGAGTCGACGTTTGCCAGTGTGAGGCTCTAGACCGAGGCGCCTTCATCGCGAGCAGGCTCGCTCCCACAGGGGATGCTGCGGGTGTCACAGATAGTGTGCACGCCGCAGACCACTGTGGGAGCGAGCCTGCTCGCGATTGGTTTTTCAGGCGCTGTGGTTCTGTTGGTATTGCGCCAGTGCCGGCAACAGCTGCTTGTCGATCGCCTGGCGCACAGCCGGCAAGATGGTAGCGCTGCTGGTGTACATTTCCTTGACCATCCGGCGCAGTTCATTGGCACGAGCCTTGTCCAGGCCGCGCACCGCACACTCGCAGGCCTGCTCGGCGGTAGAGCCGCTGGGTATCTGAAGACCGAGAGCCTTGAACTGGCCCAGCAGGTCTTCCTGGTCGATCAAATCGGCGTGCATCATGACGCTTTTCCTTGTTCCGGGATTGGGGTCTGATCCGATTCTGGTAGCCACCCGAAGCGGCGGCAAGGGCAAATCGTCGCGATGACCTATATGGCTATGAGTGTGTCGTTTTCGGCTAACTGACGCTGATCGGGACTGGGCACACTGGCCTCAAGCTGAATCACGATGGTTTGGTCACCCTCGCGCGACAGCTCCTCCAGTAACGCCTCCTGCCCCGATCCTGTCACGGCTTGATCGGGGATTTTTTTGTCTTCTGCAACTGTAAAATCAGTTTACGACTGCTCGTATGCAAAGGATGGCTACGAGTTGCTGTTTGGCATTAGCATTACGACCAATTCAGATTGGACTGTCTATGCTTGCTCTTCACTTGTTCCGCGCTCGATAGGGCGACGGTTACAGGCTGAAACTCGTCTATCCGGGCCGAACCTCCAGTCAGATGGACAAAACGGAAGGTAACGTAATGCTGAAACTCTTGACCCTTAAAGGTGTTGGCCCTGCAGAGGTCTTCGGGCCTGTCGAGTTTGCTCCTCGTCTGAATTTCATCACTGGCGATAACGGATTGGGGAAAAGTTTTCTGCTGGATGCTGCGTGGTGGGTTCTCACACGAACTTGGGCGAGAGGTATCGAAGCCGTCCCCCGGGAGAGCGCTACCAGTGCCAGTATCGGATTTGCTTTCAGCAAAGTGACAGCGGGAGACAAGGAAGGCGTAATTCCATTCGATGGCGGTATTTGGCGAAAGCCGAAGGCACGCCCTTCTATTCCGGGTGTGGTGATCTATGCCGGAGTGGACGGAAGCTTTTCTGCGTGGGACCCAGCACGAAATTACTGGAGTGACCAGCAAGCGGATGCAGAAGAAAAAATCCGTGCGTTCAATTTTTCACCCGATCAGGTCTGGAAAGGAGCGGTATCCGACAAAGGTACGAATATCTGTAATGGCCTTATTCACGATTGGGTTCGCTGGCAACGAACCAGCGGTGATTCTGCATTCAAGGAATTGACGCTGGCGCTGGATGCTTTATCACCTTCAGGCATCGAGAAGTTATCACCGGGTGAGCCTTGTCACATCGGTGCGCTCGATGAAACTGAATATCCAACGTTGAGGATGTCGTATGGCCTTGATGTTCCGTTGGTGCATGCATCGGCGGGGATGCGTCGTATTGCGGCCCTGGCCTACATGTTGGTCTGGACTTGGAATGGCCATAAGCGCGCGTGCAGACAACGGAAAATCAAACCGGCGAAGGAAATTATTTTTCTCGTCGATGAGGTGGAGTGTCATCTTCATCCTCAATGGCAGCGTCGAATCGTTCCCGCATTGCTCAAGGTCGTTCAAGCCATGACGGGGGAGGAGGTGGCTGTTCAATTGTTGATTGCCACTCACTCTCCTCTGGTCCTTGCGTCTGTTGAGCCTGACTTCGATCAGTCGATCGATGCGGTGTTCAACATCAATCTTGAGGCGGGTGAAGCCCATATCTCCAGAGAGATTTGGGCCAAGCAAGGGGATGTTGTCAATTGGTTGGTCTCGGAGTCTTTTGGCTTGAGGCAGGCTCGGTCCGTGGACGCTGAGCTGGCGATAGAGGCAGCCGAGGCTTGGATGCGAGATGATCGAAAGGATCTGCCTGCGCACCTTGATAGCGAAAAGGAAATTCACGAGGCGCTAATTAAGGCCCTGCCCGAAACCGACCATTTTTGGCCTCGCTGGATTGTCTCTGTGGAGAAGAGCGTTGAAGACAGACGGCGTAGGCGGCAGAAATGATTCCTGTACCTAATCCTATCGATGAGCCAAAAGAATTCGACAAGGACTGTCGCAAGAAAGGAGCCGCTTGGCTCCTGGCCAATCCCGATAAAAGCCGTCCTACAGACTTTTGGTCCGCATTCAAACCGGCCCTTGCACAAGGATTCAGTGACCGTTGTGCATTAGGTGCCATGTGGATATCGGACGGCACCGTTGACCATTTTGTCAGCTGTCATGAAGACATGGCTCTTGCCTACGAATGGTCCAACTATCGATATATGGCAGGCTGGCTGAACAGTTCCAAAAGCAAGAAGAAAGCGGCTGACTTACTTGATCCGTTCCTTGTTGGTGCTGGTTGGTTTGAAATATTACTGCCTTCACTTCAGTTGGCGCTCACAGACGAAGTTCCCCAGCGTTTTCGAAAGCGCGCAGAAAATATGCTGACCAAACTGCCTATTCGAGACGACGAGCGCTTGCTGCGCACTCGCCGCGAATGGTTGCGAATGTATGAAGACGACGAGCTCAGCCTGGAAGGATTGCGTAAGAAAGCACCTCTGATTGCCGCTGCCGTTGAGAAGCGAAACATCAAACAACAGATTGTTGCTCTGTCGCACGAGCAAGTAAGAAATGCCTATGAAAGCGCGTGTAGTGCGGGTCGGGACGCGGTTCGGGAGCAAACAAGACTGAACGGTCGTCGTGGCGAGGATGGTCACAGGCGCCAAATGATAATTTGGACAGCAGAAGGGAGAGCGGATGCCGTCGTTACACTGATAGCCCTTCAGCTTGCCACTCCGAGGGGTGGGGATTTCCATGAGTTGTCCATGGGGGTGGTCGATGCCTCTGGCGATATTGCTTTTCAGGGGGCAAGGCAAGCCGCCGCCAGCTTGACGGATTCGTTGGGAGTGCAATTCCATGCCGGCGATGATCACGTGCTGCGGCGTGATGATTGAATCCAACCAAAGCCCGCGACGGCACGCTTGCCGTGTCTAGCGCTGCAACACCAGGATCCGCGACAGCAACTCATCCCGATCCACATAGCAGCCCTGGAAATGCCGCGCGCCGGTGGCCGGGTCGAAGGCGTTGCGGGCATGGAGGGTGCGGCGGTTGTCGAAGCACCACAACTGGCCGGGCTCCAGCCGCTGCATCAGGCGAAATGACGGTTCGCGGGTCAAGGCGATGAAGCGCCGGTAGGCGCGGTAGAGCCTGGGCATCTGCTCGACCGAGGTGTCGAACGGCCCGCGCAGGAAGTTGGCCATGCGGATTTCCGCAACCTGCCCCAGCGCATCCAGCGCGATGATCGGCGCCAGGCAGCGATAGTCGCTGTGGCGATCCTTGTTGCGAAACTCCACTGGGATCTCGCATAACGCTGCAAAAGCCTCGGGGTCTTCCTGGCGCAGGGCTTGGGCGATGGCGAAACCGTCGACGAAAATGCTCTCGCCGCCGTCCGCGTCATTGACCAGGCAATGCAGGAACTGCAACCCCGGCTGCAACTCTCGGGTCGGCAAGTCGCTGTGCAAGGGCAGGTTGAAGGCGGTGTAGGCGTTACTGTCGGCATCGGCCTTGGATTGCACATTGAACAGCACGCCGAAGTTGCTCTCGCGGATAAACGAGATGCGCTGGGCAATCTGTTTCAGCGAGCCGGGTTCGGTGGGCACACCGCGGACCTGGGTCAGGCCGACGTCCCGTACCGCCAGCAGCCATTGCAGCAGCGCGTCGGCATCTTCCATCAGCGCCGGGTAATCGAATACCGGCAATTGCAGATCGTGTTTCCACAATTGGCGCTCGGCCTTGCCTGCCAGACGCTCGGCCCTGGATTCATCATCGTAGGCGTGGGCACGGAGCCAGCCCGGATCGAAACGGCTGCAATGGCCGTCCTGCCAATCCACACACAGGCAGCCTTCGGCATCGAGGCGGATCGCACCAGGCGCCAGCTCTTCAGGCACATCGACGATTTCCAGCACCTGTTCCCGGGTAACGGTATAGACGCACTGCGGGCAGGGGCAGTTATCCCGCAGCCATTGATGATGAAACGGGCTGAGCCGGCCGTCGGCCCAGGTGACCTGTATCCGGTCGGCGAAGGGACTTGCCGCGGTCAGCGCGCAAACCAGGGGATAGCGGCGGAAGTCGGCAAAGGCAGCGGCGGTGTTCATGGCGATCTCCTGTTCGAAGCTTAACGGGCAGGCGGCAGGGCAATGATCCGACCGATGTAGTCCGGCGATGGCAGATCGGATTGTTCAGTGATCAAGGCCTTGAGTTTGCCCAGGGTGGCCTCCGTGAAGGGCGCCGAACGCGGGCCCGACAGATCGACGTGCAGCAGCATCTGCTCGTTACCCGCCAACGCCTTGTCCCCGCCGACCAGGTGCAGGCTGTGATAGAGATGCAGGCGTTTGGCGTCGTGACCGATGATCTGGGTATGCACCTCGACGTCGGCGTCGACCTTCACCTCGTGCAGGTAATTGAGGTGCAGTTCGAGGGTGAACAGCGAGTGGCCGCTGGCGTCGCGGTTCTGGCTGTCCATGTCGAGCATGTCCATCAGCGCGTCGGTGGCGTAGCTGAAAATCAGCAGGTAGTACGCGTCGCGCAGGTGACCGTTGTAATCGACCCATTCGGGGCGAATATGGGTTTGATAGGTGGTGAGGGTGGGCATGATGACAATCCAACTGAAGATTGGGTTTCATGTGGGAGCGGGCTTGCTCGCGAAAGCGGTGTATCGGCCAGAACATCTTTAGCGGATGTACTGGCCTCTTCGCGAGCAAGCCCGCTCCCACAAAGGTTATTCGGTGAAGTTCATGCCATGTTTGGCCTTGGTGGTCTTCACCGCCTCCAGCACCGCCAGCAGGCAGTCGTCACGATAGCGCTCCAGCGCCGCAATGCTGTGGCTGCCCAACTGATCGCTGGTGCCTTCCACCACGTCGTCGATCAACTTCTCAGTCAGTTCCGGTGCCGGTAGGTAGGTCCACGGCAGTTGCAATGCCGGGCCGAACTGGGCCATGAAATGACGCATCCCGGCATCGCCGCCGGCCAGGGTGTACGTCAGGAACGTACCCATGAACGACCAGCGCAGCCCGGCACCGAAGCGGATGGCGTCATCGATTTCGCCGGTGGTCGCCACGCCGTCGTTGACCAGGTGCAATGCTTCGCGCCAGAGCGCTTCAAGCAGGCGGTCAGCGATGAAACCGGGTACTTCCTTGCGCACGTGCAGGGGGCGCATGCCGAGCGATTCATAGACCTGCATGGCGGCCTGGATGGCTTCTGGCGCGGTGTTCTTGCCACCGACCACTTCCACCAGTGGCAGCAGGTACACCGGGTTGAACGGGTGGCCGACCACGCAGCGCTCGGGATGAGTGGAACCTTCGTAGAACTCGCTCGGCAGCAAGCCTGAGGTGCTGGAGCCGATCAACGCGCCCGGCTTGGCGGCGGCGCTGATCCGGCTGTGCAGATCGAGTTTGAGTTCCAGGCGCTCGGGGGCGCTTTCCTGGATGAAGTCGGCATCGCGTACACACTCCTCGATGGTCGCGACAAAACGTAGCCGGTCCTGGGAGGCGCCAGGCGCCAGGCCTTGCTTCTCCAGTGCGCCCCAGGCACTGGCGACGCGTTTGCGCAGCGCTGCCTCGGCACCCGGTGCCGGGTCCCAGGCCACGACGTCCAGGCCGTGGGCCAGGGCTCGGCTGACCCAGCCGCTGCCGATGACGCCACTGCCCAGGGCGGCGAAGGTCTTGATGTCGGTGATAAAGCTCATGGTGGTTTCCTGAATAGTTCGGTGAGCCAATTGTGGGAGCGGGCTTGCTCGCGAAGGGGCCGGTACATCCAATGGCTATCTCGTGAACGGAACACCGTCTTCGCGAGCAAGCCCGCTCCCACATTTGTTCTGTAGCGTACAAAAATCTGGGTTTTCAGTAGGTGTGATGTACAAGCTCGGTTCAGCTACGCTTGACTAACCCCATCTTCTTGCGGCCTTCGGCGGGCGTGAGCACGCGGGCACCGAGGCGGCTGAGAATCTCGCCAGCGCGCTCCACCAGTTGGCCGTTGGTGGCGAGCACGCCCTTGTCCAGCCACAGGTTGTCTTCCAGGCCGACCCGCACGTTGCCGCCGAGCAGCACCGCCTGGGCCGCCATCGGCATTTGCATGCGGCCGATGCCGAAGCCGGCCCACACCGCGTCTGCCGGCAGGTTGTCGACCATGGCCTTCATGGTGGTGGTGTCGGCCGGTGCGCCCCATGGGATGCCCAGGCAGAGCTGGAACAGTGGGTTGTCCAGCAGGCCTTCTTTGATCATCTGCTTGGCGAACCACAGATGGCCGGTGTCGAAGATTTCCAGCTCGGCTTTGACCCCCAGCTCGGTGATGCGCCTGGCCCCGGCCCGCAGCTGCGCCGGGGTCGAGACGTAAATGGTGTCACCGTCGCCGAAATTCAGGGTGCCGCAGTCCAGGGTGCAGATTTCCGGCAGCAGTTCTTCGACGTGGGCCAGGCGGGTCAGCGGGCCAACCAGGTCGGTGTTGGGACCGAACTCCATCGGCCGTTCGCCGGGCCCGATCTCCAGGTCGCCGCCCATGCCGGCGGTGAGGTTGACAATGATGTCCACGTCCGCCTCGCGGATGCGTTCCATCACTTCGCGATACAGCGCCACGTCGCGGCTGAACTTGCCGGTCTGCGGGTCGCGGACGTGGCAATGGACCACCGTGGCCCCGGCCTTGGCGGCTTCCACGGCGGCTTCGGCGATCTGTTTCGGCGTGACCGGTACGTGAGGGCTCTTGGCGGTGGTGTCGCCAGCACCGGTGAGTGCGCAGGTGATGATGACGTCGTGGTTCATGGTGCGGTTTCCTTCAGGCGTAGTGAGTCACTGCGCAGCCAGTCGGGTGCTGCGCAGAGGGATAACGTTCGATCAGTTACTGGTCAGTTTCAGGTTGTCGGCGGCCGGCTTGCCGTCGAAGGTGGTCACGCCTTCGAGCCAGCGCTGCTTGTCCTGGGGGTGGTCCTTGAGCCATTGCCGGGCCGATTCGAGCGGGTCCTTGTGATCCAGCAGTGGCTGCATCATCTTGCTCTCGTCCTTGGCACTGAAGGTCAGGTTGCTCAGTAGCCGGCTGACGTTCGGGCATTGTTCGGCGTAGTTCGGTGCGGTGACGGTCCATACGGTGGCCATGCCTTCATTCGGGCCGAGGGCGTCTTGGCTGCCGGTGAGGTAGGTCATCTGTACGTTAACGTTCATCGGGTGCGGCGCCCAACCGAAGAACACCACGGCTTCCTTGCGCCGCACGGCACGGTCCACGGCGGCGAGCATGCCGGCCTCGCTGGACTCCACCAGTTGGAACTTGCCCAGGCCGAACTGGTTCTTGGCGATCATTGCCTTGATCTGAGTATTGGCGCCGGAGCCGGGTTCGATGCCATAGATCTTGCCGCCCAGTTCCTTCTCGAACTTGGCGATGTCGGCGAAGGTCTTCAGGCCCTTGTCGGCCAGGTAAGTCGGCACCGCCAGGGTGGCGCGGGCGTCCTTCAGGCTGGGTTGCTCCAGTACCTTCACCTGCTTGGCCTCGACGAACGGCGTGATGGTCTGGGTCATCAGCGGGTTCCAGTAGCCCAGGAACAGGTCCAGGCGCTGGTCGCGGATGCCGGCGAAGATGATTTGCTGGGAGGCGCTGGTTTGCTTGGTCTGGTAGCCGAGACCGTCGAGCATCACCTGGGTCAGGGCGCTGGTGGCGATGACGTCGGTCCAGTTGACCACGCCCAGGCGCACGTTCTGGCACGCTGCCGGTTCGGCGGCCAGGGTGGCGGAGCTCATGCCCAGGAAGGTGGTACCGCTGAGTGCAAGAACGCAGGAGCTGATCAGTCGTTTCATGTCGGGTTCCTCGGCAGCTTATTGTTATGGGTTCCGGCGTCTGCGCGCCGGTGATGCCAAGTTACGCAGCCGGCCCTTTCGCAAAACGCACTGCGGCGACCCGCACTTGCACTGCGGCGACCTCTTGAACGGCCCCGGCAAGTGGCGTATCAAGATCTCCACGCTGCCCGTCGACCGAGTGCGCCATGTCCCAGGACTTCTATTTCTTGCTGATGCCGGGTTTTTCGGCCATCGGCTTCATTTCGGCCATCGAGCCGTTGCGGGTAGCCAATCGCTTTCGCGGTGAACTGTACCGCTGGCATGTGTTGAGTGCCGATGGCGGTGCGGTCCTGGCCAGCAACGGCATGTCGGTCAACGCCGATGCTGCGCTGGAGCCGTTGAAGAAAGGCGCGACGTTGTGGGTGGTGGCGGGGTTCGAACCGCTGAAATTCGCCACGCCGGCGTTGGAGCGCTGGTTGCATCGACTGGACAAGGAGGGCGTGACCCTCGGCGGCATCGATACGGGCAGTGTGGTTCTGGCCGACGCGGGGTTGCTGGAAGGGCACCGGGTCACCCTTCACTGGGAGGCCATCGAGGCGTTCAAGGAGTCTTATCCACAGCTCAGCGTGACCCAGGAGCTTTTCGAAATCGATCGTCGCCGCATCACCTGTGCCGGGGGCACTGCTTCCATCGATCTCATGCTGGACCTGATCGGCCAGGCCCATGGCGCGGACCTGGCGATTCAGGTCAGCGAACAATTCGTGCTCGGCCGCATCCGCCCGCGCAAGGATCACCAGCGCATGGAGATTGCCAGCCGCTACGGCATCCGCAACAAAAAGCTGGTGCATGTCATTGGTGAGATGGAAACCCACAGCGAACCGCCCCTGAGCACCCTTGAGCTGGCCGAATCCATCGGTGTCACCCGGCGCCAGCTCGAGCGGCTGTTCCGCCTGCACCTGAACGACACGCCCAGCAACTTCTACCTGCGCCTGCGTCTGGAAAAGGCCCGGCAACTGCTGCGCCAGACCGACATGAGCGTGCTGGAAGTGAGCATAGCCTGCGGATTCGAGTCACCGTCGTACTTCACCCGCAGTTATCGGGCGAGGTTCGAGCGGTGTCCTCGGGAGGATCGGCGCAAGGTGGTCTGATGGCCGAACAAAGGGCCTGTGGGAGCGAGGCATTATTGTTTCATCAACGCCGCACACGCCGCCTTGTACGCCTCATGCTGATACTTGTTCAGCGTCGCCGGCAAAGCGAAGTCATGTTTCTTGCTCTGTGCATTGATGGTCTGTGGCGAAAGCAGGGTCACTTCGCAGCCTTCCAGCAACTGGAAAATCCCTTCGATCTTGAACGTTGTGGGGCCGCCGGCGAATTCGCCCTTCTTGCTGCGTTTCTTGATGGCGATGCGTTCGATGCCGTTCTCCAGCACAAACGCCCGTACTTGAGCAGCGAACGCTTTGACGTTGGCGGCCTCGTCATCCTCGTCCAGGGTGATTTTCTTGGTATTGAGCGCGACGTGGCTCAAGGCCTGTTGATCCAGTGAAGCGACGGCGATGATTGCTTCGCTGCCTTTGATTTCAATGCCGCAGATAATCATTCGAACCTTCGGGATTTGGATATGAGGCTCAAGTCTATCCACATCGAAGCCAGGAGACGTGGTGATTTTGTTGCCTCAGTCCATGGTCTTGCGCAGGTCCAGCATGATTTTGTCGAAGTAGTCGACCCGGATGACGCCGAAGCGGGGGTACTCGAAGTCCAGGATCACATACAACACGCAGACCATGACCGCCGCGTAGCCCAGGCTGTGCAGCCAGTGACGCTGCGCCGTACCGGCCATGCCGTAGCCGATCAGCACGGCACTGACCAGGGTCATGGTCACCAGCATCAGGTAGATGATCAGTGGTGGGTGGGTTTCGTGGGCCACGGCGCGGGTGGTGGTGATGTCGATCATTTCATTCTGCGCCTGCAGCGCACTGACCCCCAGGGTCGGCGTGGGCATCTGCTGCAGGGCGGCGACCGTGCGTTTCCAGATGGTTCGCTGCAACTCATTGGCCCGGTCATGGGCGGTTTCGTCGATCTCGTCCTCGCGCAAGTCGCGGTAGTAGTCGATCCGGGCGTCGACATAATCCCTGAAAACCTGGCGCACCGCCGGTTGCTCGCTGGCCGGCAGCAGGTCCAGACGCAGCCAGGCGGTGCCCATGGCGTTGGTTTCGGCAACGATCAAGGCTCGCCGCTGATCCAGGCGCGAGGCCGCACCGGAGAAGGTAAAGGCAATCAACAGTGCCAACAGGCCGAACACCGCGCCCTCAATAGCCCCGATGCCCTGGCGGGCGCCCTCGGGATCCAGGGTCAGATGGCGATTGCCGATCCGGCGACCGGCCTCGATGCCCAGCACGATGGCGATGAAAATGGCCAGGCCGTAGAGGGGCAGGACGGTGAGCGCATGCATTCGAGAATCCCCGCAAGGCGAAGCGTGGGCTCATCCTAGGATTCTCGTTGTGATCCGCCTACTGTCAGAGTTGACAGTAGGCGGGAGTGACGCCTCTGGGTCACTCCTGTCCGATTGACTCCAAAAACTCCGACCGATCATCGCTCACCTGGGCCATGCAGTCGTTTTCAGCGATCTTGTACGCTTCGCTGCCCGGTTTGGCCGGAAAGGCGGCGATGGCGCAGTCGGCGTCGCGCTGCTTCTGCCACAGTTGCTGGGCGGCCTTGATCTTGGCGGTGATGTCGTTGAGCTGGGCCTTGTCGCTGCCGTAACGGGTCTGCAGGCGTTCGTTGAGGCTTTGCAGGTTTTCGCTCAGCAGCTGTTCGGCGGCCGTCTTGCCGTAGGCGGAGCAGGCGAGGGTCTGGACGTCGTTTTCGACGGCGTCGCAGGGGTTCTGTTCGGTGTCTTCGGTCGCGTGGGCGACGGTGCTGATCAATGCCAAAGCCAGGAAGATTGATTTCATTGCGTTGCCGCTCAAGTCCAGTGAAAACCAGTGATGCAGCGGATTCTGGCGCAAGCGCCGGGCAAAGAACAGACGGCGAGGGTGGGCCTCGCGCAGCCCTTTGTCGCGGATTGACGCTTTCGGCAATTCCCCTGTCGTTTTTGCACCGGGTCGCCACGGCCCTCAGGCATATGCTGGCCCCAAAGCGCCGGCAGACGATTCGGCGCATGAAATCCGATAAAAGGGGACTGCCTGATGAGCCCAGCCGAATTGCACGCCGACAGCATCGTTATCGACGGGCTGATCATTGCCAAATGGAACCGCGAACTGTTCGAAGACATGCGCAAGGGCGGCCTGACCGCAGCCAACTGCACCGTGTCGGTATGGGAAGGCTTCCAGGCCACCATCAACAACATCGCAGCCAGCCAGAAACTGATCCGTGAAAACAGCGACCTGGTGATCCCGGTGAAAACCACCGCCGACATCCGCCTCGCCAAGGAGCAGGGCAAGACCGGCATCATCTTCGGCTTCCAGAACGCCCACGCCTTCGAAGACCAGCTCGGCTATGTCGAGATCTTCAAGCAGCTCGGTGTCGGTGTGGTGCAGATGTGCTACAACACCCAGAACCTGGTGGGCACCGGCTGCTACGAGCGCGACGGCGGCCTGTCGGGCTTCGGTCGTGAAATCGTCGCCGAGATGAACCGTGTCGGCATCATGTGCGACCTGTCCCACGTCGGTTCCAAGACCTCCGAAGAGGTCATCCTCGAGTCGAAGAAGCCGGTCTGCTATTCCCACTGCCTGCCGTCCGGCCTGAAAGAGCACCCGCGCAACAAGTCCGATGAAGAACTGAAATTCATCGCTGATCATGGCGGTTTCGTCGGCGTGACCATGTTCGCGCCGTTTTTGGCCAAGGGCATCGATTCGACCATCGACGATTACGCCGAAGCCATCGAATACACCATGAACATCGTTGGCGAGGACGCCATTGGTATCGGTACCGACTTCACCCAGGGCCACGATCAGGCGTTCTTCGAAATGCTGACCCACGACAAGGGCTACGCCCGTCGTCTGACCAACTTCGGCAAGATCATCAACCCCCTGGGCATCCGCACCGTGGGCGAGTTCCCGAACCTCACCGAGACGCTGCTCAAGCGCGGTCACTCCGAGCGGGTGGTACGCAAGATCATGGGTGAGAACTGGGTGAACGTTCTGAAGGACGTCTGGGGCGAGTGAATACCTCTGGAGCCTACTGCGCTCGCCGATAGCTGCGTCAGGTCCTCGCGCCAAGCTCGCCGTACATGCGTACTGTCTCGCTTGTCGCTCCGGTCCTTCCTTGCTCTCGACGTGCTCGCTACGGCTCCAAAGGCATTCACACAGCTTTTTATAAGAGCAGAAGCAAACGCTTCGCTCAGTAACGATTACGAATTCTGGAGTCAAGTTTTCATGGCCAAAATCGCCCCTCAACTGCCTATCGAAGTCGACAGCGAAACCGGTGTCTGGACCTCCGACGCCCTGCCGATGCTCTACGTGCCGCGTCACTTCTTCGTCAACAACCACATGGGTATCGAAGAAGTGCTGGGCGCCGACGCCTACGCCGAGATCCTCTACAAGGCCGGCTACAAATCCGCCTGGCACTGGTGTGAAAAAGAAGCCGAATGCCACGGCCTGGAAGGCGTCGCGGTGTTCGAACACTACATGAAGCGCCTGTCGCAACGTGGTTGGGGCCTGTTCAAGATCCAGGACATCGACCTCGACAAAGGCACCTGCAGCGTCAAGCTCGAACACTCGGCGTTCGTCTACGTGTACGGCAAGGTCGGACGCAAGGTCGACTACATGTTCACCGGCTGGTTCGCCGGTGCTATGGACCAGATCCTCGCTGCCCGCGGCAGTTCGATCCGTACCGTGGCCGAGCAGGTCTACGGTGGTTCCGAAGAAGGCCACGACGACGGCCTGTTCATCGTCAAGCCGTTGTAAGTCGAGGATTGCGCCATGGCTTTTGAAGCAATGTTCCAGCCGATCCAGATCGGCAAACTGACCATCCGCAACCGCGTGCTCAGCACCGCTCACGCCGAGGTCTATGCCACTGACGGCGGTATGACCACCGAGCGGTACGTGAAGTATTACGAAGAGAAGGCCAAGGGCGGCATCGGTCTGGCGATCTGCGGCGGCTCGTCGGTGGTCGCCATCGACAGCCCGCAGGAATGGTGGAGCTCGGTGAACCTGTCCACCGACCGCATTATCCCGCACTTCCAGAACCTGGCCGACGCCATGCACAAGCATGGCGCCAAGATCATGATCCAGATTACCCACATGGGCCGTCGCTCGCGCTGGGACGGCTTCAACTGGCCGACCCTGATGTCGCCGTCGGGCGTGCGTGAGCCGGTGCACCGTGCCACGTGCAAGACCATCGAGCCGGAAGAAATCTGGCGGGTGATCGGCAACTATGCCCAGGCCGCGCGCCGGGCCAAGGCCGGTGGCCTGGACGGCGTCGAGCTGTCCGCCGTGCACCAGCACATGATCGACCAGTTCTGGAGCCCGCGGGTCAACAAACGTACCGACGAATGGGGCGGCAGCTTCGAAGGCCGGATGAAGTTCGGCCTGGAAGTGCTCAAGGCCGTGCGTGCCGAAGTGGGCGACGATTTCTGCGTGGGCATGCGCATCTGCGGTGACGAGTTCCACCCGGACGGCCTGTCCCATGAAGACATGAAGCAGATCGCCAAGTACTACGACGACACTGGCATGCTGGATTTCATCGGTGTGGTAGGTTCGGGTTGCGACACCCATAACACCCTGGCCAACGTCATCCCGAACATGAGTTATCCACCGGAGCCATTCCTGCACCTGGCCGCCGGCATCAAGGAAGTGGTCAAGGTACCGGTGCTGCACGCGCAGAACATCAAGGACCCGAACCAGGCCACGCGGATCCTGGAGGGCGGTTACGTCGACATGGTCGGCATGACCCGCGCCCACATCGCCGACCCGCACCTGATCGCCAAGATCAAGATGGGCCAGGTCGACCAGATCAAGCAATGCGTCGGCGCCAACTACTGCATTGACCGTCAATACCAGGGCCTGGACGTACTGTGCATCCAGAACGCCGCAACCTCCCGTGAATACATGGGCGTGCCGCACATCATCGAGAAGTCCACCGGGCCGAAACGCAAGGTGGTGGTGGTCGGTGCCGGCCCGGCGGGGATGGAAGCCGCTCGCGTGGCGGCCGAACGTGGGCACGACGTGACCCTGTTCGAGAAGAAGGAATTCATCGGTGGACAGATCACCACCGCTTCGAAAGCCCCGCAGCGGGACCAGATCGCCGGTATCACCCGTTGGTTCCAACTGGAGCTGGCGCGACTGAAAGTCGACCTGCGCCTGGGCGTGGCGGCCGACGCGGCAACCATCATGGACCTGCGTCCGGATGTGGTAGTGCTGGCGGTGGGCGGTCATCCGAACCTGGAGCAGAACGAACACTGGGGCGCCGCCGAAGGGCTGGTGGTCAGCAGTTGGGACGTGCTGGACGGCAAGGTCGCTCCGGGCAAAAACGTGTTGGTCTACGACACCATTTGCGAGTTCACCGGCATGTCGGTGGCCGACTTCCTCGCCGACAAGGGCAGCCAGGTCGAGATCGTCACCGACGACATCAAGCCGGGTGTGGCCATTGGCGGGACGTCGTTCCCAACCTACTACCGCAGCATGTACCCGAAAGAAGTGATCATGACCGGAGACATGATGCTGGAGAAGGTCTACCGCGAAGGCGACAAGCTGGTGGCGGTGCTGGAGAACGAATACACCGGTGCCAAGGAAGAACGCGTGGTGGATCAGGTGGTGGTGGAGAACGGCGTGCGTCCGGATGAGGAAATCTACTACGCCCTCAAGGAAGGTTCGCGCAACAAAGGCCAGATCGATGTCGAAGCCCTGTTCGCGATCAAGCCTCAACCATGCTTGGAGCAGAGCGGCGATGGCTATCTGCTGTTCCGCATTGGTGACTGTGTAGCGCAGCGTAATACCCACGCCGCGATCTACGACGCCCTGCGGCTGTGCAAGGATTTCTAACGGCTTGTGGATAACCCTGTGGGAGCGGGCTTGCTCGCGAAAGCGGTGGATCAGTCGACATCAATGTTGAATGTGAGTCCGCCTTCGCGAGCAAGCCCGCTCCCACAGGAATCGAGCAAGACATCCAGGTTTCTGTGCCTGCAAGACCTGAGGTCTTTGGGAGCTTCACCATGCTGAACACCCTTCTTCCAATCCTGCTGTTCGCCGCCCTGGGCCTCGCGGCCCTTGGCGCCTTGCGGCGGGTGAACATGTGGCGTCGAGGGCGACCGTCCAAGGTCAACCTGATCGGCGGCCTTTTAGCCATGCCCAAGCGCTACATGGTGGATTTGCACCACGTGGTGGCGCGGGACAAATACATTGCCAACACCCACGTTGCCACGGCCGGTGGTGCGGTGGCGTCGCTCGTGCTGGCGATCCTGGTGCACGGTTTCGGCCTGCATAACCGCATCCTTGGTTATGCACTGCTGTTGATGTCGGCGGTGATGTTCGTCGGTGCGATCTTTGTCTACCTGCGTCGGCGCAATCCGCCGGCGCGCCTGTCGAAAGGCCCGTGGATGCGCCTGCCGAAAAGCCTGTTGGCGTTCTCGGCTTCGTTCTTCCTGGTGACCTTACCGGTGGCCGGTATTCTCCCGGAGAACTTCGGTGGCTGGTTGTTGGCGGCGATCCTCGGCGTCGGCGTGTTGTGGGGCGTGTCGGAACTGTTGTTCGGCATGACTTGGGGTGGGCCGATGAAGCACGCCTTCGCCGGTGCCCTGCACCTGGCCTGGCACCGCCGTGCCGAGCGTTTTGGCGGCGGTCGTTCTACTGGCCTGAAACCGCTGGACCTGAACGATCCAACCGCGCCGTTGGGCGTGGAAAAACCCAAGGACTTCACCTGGAACCAGTTGCTCGGCTTCGACGCTTGCGTGCAGTGCGGCAAGTGTGAAGCTGCCTGCCCGGCGTTCGCCGCCGGCCAGCCGCTGAACCCGAAGAAACTCATCCAGGACATGGTCGTCGGCCTGGCCGGTGGCACCGATGCGAAGTTCGCCGGCAGCCCGTATCCGGGCAAACCGGTGGGTGAGCACGGCGGCAACCCGCACCAGCCGATCGTCAATGGCCTGGTGGACGCTGAGACGCTGTGGTCCTGCACCACCTGCCGTGCCTGCGTCGAGGAATGCCCGATGATGATCGAGCACGTCGACGCCATCGTCGATATGCGTCGGCACCTGACCCTGGAAAAAGGCGCTACGCCGAACAAGGGCGCCGAGGTGCTGGAAAATCTCATCGCCACCGATAACCCTGGCGGCTTCGCACCGGGCGGCCGGATGAACTGGGCGGCGGACCTCAACCTGAATCTGCTCAGCGAGAAGAAATCCACCGACGTGCTGTTCTGGGTCGGCGACGGTGCCTTCGACATGCGCAACCAGCGCACCTTGCGCGCCTTCGTCAAAGTGCTGAAGGCGGCGAATATCGATTTCGCCGTGCTCGGTCTCGAAGAACGCGACAGCGGCGACGTGGCCCGGCGCCTCGGCGACGAAGCGACGTTCCAACTGTTGGCCAAGCGCAATATCCAGACCCTGGGCAAATACAGCTTCAACCGCATCGTGACCTGCGATCCCCACAGTTTCCACGTGCTGAAAAACGAATACGGCGCTTTCGATGGCAACTACCTGGTGCAGCACCACAGCACCTACCTGGCGGAGATCATTGACGCCGGTGCGCTGAACCTCGGCCAGCACAAGGGTGACAGTGTGACCTATCACGACCCGTGCTACCTGGGCCGCTACAACGGCGAATACGAGGCACCGCGCCAGGTGCTGCGTGCGCTGGGCATCGAGGTCAAGGAAATGCAGCGTTCCGGCTTCCGTTCGCGTTGCTGCGGTGGTGGCGGCGGTGCGCCGATCACCGACATTCCGGGCAAGCAGCGGATCCCTGACATGCGCATGGAAGACATCCGCGAAACCGGCGCCGAGTTGGTGGCCGTGGGTTGTCCACAGTGCACCGCCATGCTTGAAGGCGTGGTCGAGCCACGGCCGGTGATCAAGGACATCGCCGAGCTGGTGGCTGACGCCCTGCTCGAAGATGCAGCGCCGAGCAAGCCTGCGGCCTCGGTCAAACGTGAACCTGCGGAGGTGCATTAATGAGCGACATCATCCGCCGCGACCCTCGCGCCGAGTGGATCGCCCGCAACCGCCTGCACCCGCTGCACGCGGCCATGCAACCGGTCCAGCACAGCTGGATGGGCCCCAACGGCATCGTTCGCAAGAACGTCCATGGCGTCGGCTTCATCGGCCCCAACGGTATCAAACGTATCGACCGCAGCGGTGCCCAACAGGGTGGCACCGCCAAGCGCAGTGCCGCGACTGAAGTGCAACTGCCGTTGCATCAAGTGCCGCAACCGGCGTTCCACATCTGTGTGGTACCGGACATGGTGGGCGGACGCCTCAGCAGCCACGACCGCGATCTGCTCGGCCTGGCCCATCAGCTGGCCGGTACGGACGGTGCCGTGCTGGCAGTGGTCTTCGGCGAGCACAAGGAAAGCGCGTTCGCCACGGCCGGCGTCGATCGCCTGTTGGTGCTGGACGGCGAGGAGTTCAGCGGTTATGCACCGGAACAACGGGTGCAAGGCCTGCGCGCTGTGGATAACCAGTTCAACCCACGTCATTGGTTGCTGCCTGACAGTCGCAGCGGTGGCGCCGAGCTGGGCCGGCGCTTTGCTGCGGCCCTGGGCGAACGCCCGGCTACCCGCGTCTGGCAAGTCAAGGGCGAGGAGTGCATCGGTCGCGCCGGCGCGGGCTTGCAGGACTTGGCCCGGCCTCTGGCCCGGTTGATCCTGGCCGCCGCCGAATGTGCCGAACCGGTCAGCGAAACCCGACACGAGGCGTTGCCGGTGGAGTTATCCACAGGCGTGGCCCGCAGCCTGTCGCGCATCGAGGATTTGGGTGCGGTGGCGGTGGACCCGGGTGCGATCCCGATGGCCGAAGCCGAATTCATTTTCTCCGGCGGTAACGGGGTCAAGGACTGGGCGCTGTTCCATCAGACCGCTGCGGCCCTGGGCGCCACCGAAGGCGCTTCGCGGGTGGCGGTGGACGATGGGTTCATGGCCCGGGACCGTCAGGTCGGCGCCAGTGGTACCTGGGTCACCGCACGGGTCTATGTGGCCGTTGGGATTTCCGGAGCGATCCAGCATCTGCAAGGCATCGGTGCCTGCGACAAGGTGGTGGCGATCAACCTCGATCCGGGTTGCGACATGATCAAGCGGGCGGATCTGTCGGTGATCGGTGACAGCGCGGCGATTCTCCAGGCGCTGATCGCGGCCGTAGAGGCTTACCGCAACGAAGCCAAACGCGATGCGGCTTAAGTTAAGGATTCAACCATGACGATTCAAGTGATCAGCCTCGTCTCCATCGGTGCCCACCCTACCTCCGGTCGGCCAAGGCGTGCCGATCAGGACGCCCGGGCTGTGGAGTTGGGCTTGCAACTGGCCGGAAGCGACCTGCAAGTACTGCATGCCGGCGACGTGGCCGAACCGGCCCTGCGCGCTTACTTGGGCATGGGCCTGGACGAGCTTCGCGTGCTGGAAAACCCGGCGGGGGCCGACGCGCTACCGGCCCTGACCGATTACCTGCGCGACGCGGGGCCCCAGGTGGTGCTCACCGGTAGTCAGGCTGAGACCGGCGAAGGCTCGGGAATGCTGCCGTTTCTGCTGGCGGAGAATCTGGGATGGCCGTTGGTGGTGGGGTTGGCCCAGGTGGAATCCATCGACAACGGCGTGGCTCTGGTGTTGCAGGCGTTGCCTCGTGGCCAACGGCGACGGCTGAAGGTGCGCCTGCCATTTCTCGCCACTGTGGATAACGCGGCGCCAAAGCCTCGCCAAAGTGCCTACGGTCCGGCCCGACGTGGCGCCTTGCATGCCGAAGAAGTCGAAGTGATCGACGACGAGTTGCTCGCGGCGGCAACGCTGCAGCCGGCCAAGCCACGCCCCAAGCGCCTGAAAGTGATCAAGGCCAAGAGTGGTGCCGATCGCATGAAAGCCGCCACGGCCAAGGCCAGCGGCGGAGGCGGGCAAGTACTCAAGGGCGTCAGCCCGGAGGCCGGTGCCGAAGCGATTCTCAAGTTGTTGGTGGAGGAAGGGGTGGTTCGCTAGTCCGCTGTAACCACTGCAAATCCCTGTGGGAGCGGGCTTGCTCGCGAAGACGGCACGTCAGCAACATTTTCGTCATTGACACACCGTCTTCGCGAGCAAGCCCAAACAAGGGAGTCCGGTTTACCCACAATTCCTGTGTGCGCCTCTGTGGATAAGTCATAAAGGCGTCTGATAGCTACTGGAATCTCCTTTCATGAATATTGAATTTCGCCCGGCTTTACCCGCGGATACGCCCGATATTGCTCGCTTGTTCCAGATTTCCTCCGAAGGTGCTTCGGATTATATCTGGAGCCAGTTGGCGGAGCCTGGGCAGGACCTCGTGGAGGTGGGCGCAGCTCGTTACGCACGTGAGGATGTCGATTTTTCCTACCAGAACTGTGTCATCGCAGAGGCTGAGGGGCGAGTCATCGGAATGATGCATTGCTACGTGATGCGTCATGATCCGCTGGCGACTCCTGTCACCGATCCGGTGCTGGCGCCTTACGCCGATATGGAAATTCCCGATACGCTCTATATATCAAGCCTGGCCTTGCATGAAGGTTGGCGCAACAAGGGCCTGGGCGTGCGCTTTCTCGAGCTGGCACAACAGCGGGCCGATCGATTGAAGCTCAAGGGGTTGAGCCTGATCGACTACGCAGCGAACACTGGCGCCCGGCGCTTCTATGAGCGCCACGGCTTTGAAATCGTTAAAACCTGTCAGATTTTTCCGCATCCGATGATTCGGGTGACGGGAGAAGCGTATCTCATGCATCGGCCCTGACCGCTGAAGGAAAAAATCCTCGAGAGCGAGCGGGTTCTTCCCCAGGATCAGTGCTTACCCACAATTGCTGTATACCCACTTGTGGATAACCTGTTCGCTCCTTGCCATACCCCTTGCCAATCAAGCACTCCAGGCTTGCGATCAAAAATTGAGCAGCTCAACCCACGGTTTTTATTGGCTTTTTCCCGCCACTGCAGACAGGTGTGATGCCCATTTTGCCCCCAATAGTTGTTGGCGCTTTTGTGGATAAGATGTTCGCCGTCCTCTACAAGCCGCGCGGGACGGGCCTTTCACTGAGTTGATCATAAAATGATCAATTCGTCTCTCCGAGAGGAAAACTCCCCATAAAACCTTGGATTAAGGCTCGTGGAAGTGTTTTTCCACAGATTCGTCAAATTTACCCCCAAACGCTGTTGGCGCTTCTGTGGATAAGGTGTTCGCTCACCTCTGCAGGCCATGCAGATCAAGCTCTCACGACTTTTGGTTAAAAAATATCCAATATGGCGGAAGAACCCTTCACTGTGCATAAAACCCGGTTTTTGCTCAGTTTTTTCCTGGGCTCATCTATCTCGGACCGCATTTGTCCCCATTAGCTGTGGGTGGCCATGTGGATAACTTGTTCGCGAAAGGCTGCGGCGCCCGGCGGGCATAGTCTTAAACGCTATAGGTCAAATTTCATACAGTTCTAAGGAACTGCCTTGACGCAAACCTGTCGCGTGTCTTCACTCCAAACCACAAGGACATCAGCGTTTTTATCCACATCTGGTTCAGGGAGAACAGGATGGATAGCCGACACCCTCACTCGTACCTCCCCCCCTCGGTGAATTGCATCCCGACGCCGCCCATGTTGTTGCCCAGGCGCATTCGCCGTCGCGCCGCCAATCAGCGTGCACGCCAATAGCGTTTCACCCACGGCTCGTTTCACCTGCCATACCGTTGACTGCCGCAGGTCCCTCTACGGGACTGTGGCCAGGCGCTTGGACGCCTTCGATTTACAGGCAACCGCAGAGTTGCCCTTTCTGCCTGAGAGGACTTGGACATGACACGGATCTCGACCCCCATCAGTGATATCAAGGAACACTATGACGTGATCGTCATCGGCTCCGGTTACGGCGGCGGTATCGCCGCTTCACGGCTATCCCGGGCCGGGCGCAAGGTGTGCCTGCTGGAGCGGGGCCGTGAGATTCAACCCGGCGAATACCCCAACACCCTGCTGGCGGCCACCGAGGAGTTGCAGGTGCATGACCCTGACGGCCACATCGGCTCGCGCACCGGCATGTTCGACCTGCACGTCAATGCCCAGCAGAACGTGGTGGTGGGTTGCGGCCTGGGCGGCACTTCGCTGATCAATGCCAACGTCTCCCTGGAACCGGAGCCTGGCGTGTTCGAAGACCCACGCTGGCCGTTGGAGGTGCGCGAACACCGTGACACGCTGCTCAAGGACGGTTACGCGCGGGCCAGGGAGATGCTCAAGCCCAATGCCTACCCGTCTTCGGAGCCGAAGCTGCCCAAGCTCGAAGCCCACCGCAAGTCGGCCGACTACCTCAAGCAAACGGCGCATTTCTATCGGCCACCCATCAACGTCACGTTCGACAAGCTGCCCAACAACCTCAACCACGTCGGCGTCGAACAGTTGCCATGCAACGGCTGCGGCGACTGCGTCTCCGGTTGTAACAACAAGGCCAAGAACACCACGCTGATGAATTACCTGCCGGATGCCTGGAACCACGGCGCGGAAATTTTCTGCCAGGCTGAGGTGCGGCACCTGGAGCGCGACGGCGATGGTTGGATCGTGCACTTCCAGTACCTGGATAGCGGTCGCGAATTGTTCTCGGCACCGACCCTGTTCGTGCGGGCCGACATCGTGGTGGTGTCCGCCGGTACCCTGGGTTCTACCGAGATCATGTTGCGCTCCAGGGACAAGGGGCTGTCGATGTCCAATCAGCTGGGCGAGAACATGAGCGGCAACGGTGACATCCTCGGGTTCGGCCACAACTGCGACCAGACCATCAACGGTATCGGTTTCGGCGCCCATTCGGCCAAGGAGCTGGAGCCGGTGGGGCCGTGCATCACCTCGATCATCGACATGCGCACCGAGGGCGACTGGCGCAGCCGCATGGTCATCGAGGAAGGTTCGATCCCCGGCGCCCTCGGCCGGCCGATGGTGCCGAGCATGGCGGCATTCGCCGAGATGATTGGCGTGCCCACCGATAAAGGTTTCGGTGCCAGCCTGAAATACAAGGGGCGGGAAGCCGAAAGCTTCCTGCGCGGCCCGTATTACGGCGCGTTGCACAACATGCAGACCTACCTGATCATGAGCCACGACAACGGCAAGGGCCGCATGGTGCTCGACAGCAAGGACCAGTTGCGCATTGACTGGCCCGGTGTTGGTGAGCAGGAAAACGTCACCCTCGGCAATGAGCGTCTGCATCAGAGCACCAAGGCCCTGGGCGGGATCTGGGTCGAGAATCCGATCTGGACCAAGCTGCTCAAGCACAGCATCGTCTCGGTTCATCCCCTGGGCGGTTGCGTGATGGGCGAGGACGCGACGCAAGGCGTAGTCAACCACAAGGGCCAGGTGTTCAGTGGCACCAGCGGCACGGATGTCTACCCCGGCCTGTATGTGGCCGACGGTGCGGTGATTCCGACGTCCCTGGCGGTCAATCCGCTGCTGACCATTTCGGCGGTGAGCGAGCGCAACATGGGCCTGCTGGCGGCCGATCGCGGCTGGATGATCGATTACACATTGCCCTCAGCCCCGCAAAAGTCGGTGGCGCCGCCAACCCTCGGCGTGCAGTTCACCGAAACCATGAAGGGCTATTTCTCCACCGCCTTCACCCAGGCCCAGGGCACCGATCTCACGCTTTACGAAGCGGCGGCGAAACGCGGAAAAACCGACAACTCGACCATCGAGTTCACCCTGACCATCACCGCCGATGACCTCAATCGCATGATCAAGGAGCCGGAGCACGCCGCGACGTTGGTGGGTACCCTGGATGCGCCCCTGCTCTCGCCGCAGCCGCTGGTTGCCAGCAATGGCGTATTCAACCTGTTCGAGCAATATCAGGAGCAGGTGGGCGTTCGGCACATGAACTACGACATGAAGCTGACCGCCGAGGACGGCAGCGACTATTACTTCAGCGCCTTCAAGACCGTGCCCGAGGACAACGGCGTGCTGAATGTCTGGCATGACACCAGCACCCTCTATGTCACCCTCTATCGCGGGCCGGACAAGACCGGCGCGGTACTCGGCTCGGGTGTGATGCACATCCTGCCGGCGGATTTTGCCAAGCAGATGACCACCATGAAGGTGCTCAACGCCCGTAACGAGCGCGAACGGGTCGAGGCCCTGGCACGGTTCGGCAAGTTCTTTGCCGGCATCCTGTGGGAGAGTTACGGCGGGGTGTTCGCCGGGGATATCTACTTCAACCCGGATGCGCCGCCGAGGATCAAGCGGCCGCTGGACGCACCGGCACCGACCGTGCATTTCTTCGAAACCGAAGACAGCGTCCAGTTGCGCCTGACCCGCTATCAGGCGGGCAGCAAAGGTCCGGTGATGCTGGTTCACGGCCTGGGCGTGGGCTCGAACATCTTTTCCACCGATACCATTCACACCAACCTGCTGGAGTACCTGTGCAAGCATGAGTACGACGTCTGGCTGCTGGACCTGCGGGTGAGCATCCTGCTGCCCGCCAGCAAGCATGAGTGGAACGGCGACCAGGTGGCCCAGTACGACTTCAAGGCAGCCATCGAACAGATCCAGCAGGCGACCCTCGCCCGCGACGTGCAATGCGTGGTGCATTGCTACGGTGCGACGACCTTCTTCATGTCCATGCTGGCGGGCCTGCAAGGCGTGCGCTCAGTGGTCTGTTCGCAGATCGCCGCCGATACGGTGGTTGCCACGGCCACCGGCCTGAAGGCCGGCCTGCACCTGCCGGGCATGCTCGACGCCATCGGCATCAAGTCCCTGACCGCCTACGCCGACACCAAGGAGAACTGGTTCAACAAGCTCTACGACAAAGCGCTGAACGGCTATGCCCGGATCGAGGCCCAGGGCTATTGCACCAACCCGGTCTGCCATCGCATCACCTTCATGTATGCGTCGCTGTACCGCCACGACACCCTCAACGAAACCCTGCACGACAACCTGCATGAACTGTTCGGCGAGTCGAACATGCACACCTTCGAGCACCTGGCGCTGATCGTGCGCAAGGGGCACCTGGTGGACTTCAAGGGCAATGACGTCTACATGCCGCATTTCGATCGGTTGAAGTTGCCGATCTGCTTCATCAGCGGCGCCGACAACCAGTGCTACCTGCCGCAAAGCACCCTCAAGACCTATGAACGGCTGTGCGACATGCATGGCCCGCAACTGTTCAGCCGCCACGAGGTGCCAGGCTACGGCCATATCGACTGCATCTTCGGCAAGGATGCGGTGGTGGATGTGTATCCGATCATCCTTGAGCACCTGGAGAAAACGGCCCTCGGCTGACATCAGATCGAGTCGACTTCTTCGCGAGCAAGCCCGCTCCCACAGGGGCACGCGATCTCCTGTGGGAGCGGGCTTGCTCGCGAAGACGGACTGAAAAGCACCGCATTTCAGGAACAGGCCCCAAGGAAAAAGGATGCCCATGAACACTTACATCCGCTGGTACCAACGCATCATCTGGGTCGGAATTGTCATGAACATGTTCTTCGCGATTCCGGCGTTGTTCGCGCCGGCGTTGCTGACGTCCATGCTCGGGCTGCCGCCTGTGCTGTCCGATCCCTGGCTGGAAAACACTGGCATGTTGCTGGTGGGCATCAGCCTGTTCTACATGCCCTCGGGGTTCAATGCGCCGCGTTTCGTGGTGAATTCGTGGTTGTGCGTGCTCTCGCGACTGGTGGCGGTGGTGTTCTGGATCTACCTGATCAACACCAACAACCAAGGTCCGTTGTTCGTGCCGATGCTGATGGGCGACCTGAGCATGTTCCTGATCCTGGGCGTGCTGCTGTACCTGGGCAGCCCGGTTGCCAATCGCCCCCTGGCCTTGATCTGTGCCGGTTGCCGGGAGTGGCGTGATGGCTGGATACGGCATTGGCACAGTCCCCGCTTCAGGACCGGTGCGCTGGTGGTGGTGCTGGTGCTGGGCTTCATCGGTTACCAGACCTGGTACCAGATGATCCGCGAGGTACCGCAACCGGACTTCGCATCCGACGAAGACCATTACAAATACGCCGCCATCGGCCTCGGCATCGAGGCGCGGATTCCTTACTACCTGTTCGCCGTGCTGCCGCAGATGTGCCCGGAAAAGATGCCCAAGCCTGGCGGTTACGAAGTGTTCGGCTTCCTCTACGAGAACGGTAGGGACCTGCCCATCGGCATGGCCAAGCGGCAACTGGGTTACCCCACCGTGGAGCCGAACTGCGCCCTGTGTCACACCGGCTCCTACCGGGCCAGCGCCACTGATGTCGCGGTTCCGGTCGCGAGCGCGCCGGCCAATACCTTGCAACTGCAAGCCTTCCAGTGGTTCGCCTACGATTGCGCCAGCGACCCGAAATTCACCCCCGATGCGATCATGGCCGCGATCAACGGCAAGTTCCAGCTGGGCTTTTTCGAGAAGCTGTACAACCGCTACCTGATCATCCCGATGGCCAAGAGCGCGCTGCTCAAGCAGAAGCAGGCCTACGCTTGGCAGAAACTGCGTCCGGCCCAGGGGCCCGGGCGGACCGACACCTTCAACCCGACCAAAATGGTGGTGTTCGGCTTCCCGGATGACTCCACCATCGGCACCGTGGACCTGCCGCAGGTCTGGAACCAGAAACCCCGCGAGTCGATGTACCTGCACTGGGACGGCAATAACAACAATATCCACGAGCGCAACTACGCAGCCGCCATGGCTGTGGGGGCGACGCCGGAATCGGTGCTGCCGCCCAGCTTCAACCGGGTGACCAACTGGTTACTGGGGCACAAGGCGCCGGCCTGGCCGTTCGCCCTGGACCAGGCGAAGGTGGCCCAGGGCAAACCGATCTGGGAGAAGAACTGTGCCGGTTGCCACGACTTCGGTCGCACCGACACGGGCCAGGTCACCACCAACATCGACCAGTTGGGCACCGATCCCCATCGCCTGGATTCCTTCACCATCGGGTTGGTGACGGCGTTCCATGGCTTCAAGAAACCGCCGTTCGACTTCAGCGCGTACCGCAAGACCCAGAGCTACAGCAATACCCCCACCGACGGCGTCTGGTTGCGTGCGCCGTACCTGCACAACGGTTCGGTCCCGACCCTCTGGGACCTGCTGCTGCCGCCGGAACAGCGTCCGCAGGTGTTCTACACCGGCTCCGATATCTACGACCCGCAGAAGGTCGGCTTTGTCACCAGTGGTGCGCAGATGAAGGCGTCGGCGGATTTCAAATACGACACCCGCCTGGAAGGCAACCACAACGGCGGTCACCTGTATGGCACGCAACTGTCGGACACCGACAAGCGAGCCCTGATCGAATTCATGAAGACCCTGTAGCCCAGGGCACGGCGAAGGAGCATCCACATGTCATTACTGCACCATTGGGAACATGAGATCGACAAGGTCAAGGTCCGCCTGCATGGGTTGGTCACGCGGCTGGAGATGTCCTGGAAAAAACTCGTCAATGACCTGGAACCCGAGGAGTTCGAGGCCATCGTCAAGCTGTTGCAACGCGGTCACGACCAGGCCCGGCACGTGATCGAGCATGGCGACCTGCCGGACGACGAACCGGCGGTGCCGTGGGAACTGGCCCACGGCCTGTCGATTCTGAAGATCGGCAACGCCAAGCCCTTGCCGCAAAGCGAGGACGAGTTGCCGACCCGGGTACTCAAGGACGGCACGTTGCTGGGCTGTCGCAAATGGGAGCTGTTGGATCTGTTGTGGAGCGAGGCGCTGCTCAAGTGGATCGAGAACCTGCGCCACCACGCGACGTTCGGCACCACGCCGGCACTGGTGAAAATGGACAGCGACGTGGTGCTGGCCATCGCTGGCGACTGGGGCACCGGACCGTTCGACAGCCACGCCCCGGCGGTGGCGGTGGCCAATCAGATGCAACTGGCCCAGGCTGATTTCACCATTCACCTGGGGGATGTCTACTACGCCGGTTCACATTCCCAGGAGGATGTTGACATGGTCGGCTGGCCCCAGGGCAAACATGGCTCGTTCACCCTCAATTCCAACCACGAGATGTACAGCGGTGCCCATGGCTATTTCAAGGAGCTGGCCAAGCGCTTTCCGGGACAGCAGGGCACCAGTTACTTCGCCTTGTACAACGACGACTGGCTGGTGGTCGGCCTCGACAGCGCCTACGCCTCGGACGCCATGAACCTGTACATGGACGGCACGCTCAACAGCCAGCAGATCGACTGGATGAAAAGCCTGCCCAAGCGCAAGAAGCTGATGGTGCTCAGTCACCACCAGGGGTTCGATATTTCCGGGCACAACAAGACCGCGCTATACCAACCGGTGTGCGATGCACTGGGCCGTGAGCCGGATTACTGGTACTGGGGTCACCTGCACAACGGTATCTGCTACGCCACCCAGGGCGGATTGCACGCACGTTGCGCCGGGCATGGGGCGATTCCCTATGGCACCACCAGCGAACTGAACGGGCATGCGCGGGTATTGTGGTCGGAAACGGAACTGGCCGGGGATGAGGTGTATCCGGAGCGAGTATTGAATGGGTATGTGAAGGTGCGGCTGGTGGGGGAGAACATCGAAGAGACGTTCTATGGCGAGGATGGGTCGGTGCGGTGGTCTTCGAAGTGATCGGTGCTGCTTAAGCCGCTTTCGCGAGCAAGCCCGCTCCCACATCAGTCCGGTGTGGGAGCGGGCTTGCTCGCGAAGCTTTTGCTTTTAGGCCTGGACCTTGATGCCCTTGAGGTACGGCGCAGGCTCGGCGCCCAGGTTGTTCAGCATGCGGCCGCTGTACCAGTCCACGAAGTTGACCACGCCAAACTCATAGGTCTTGGAGTATGGGCCCGGCTGGTAGGCCGTGGAGTTGATGCCGCGCTGGTTTTCCTCGGCCAGGCGACGGTCCTGGTCGTTGGTGGCGTCCCAGACTTCGCGCATGCGCGCCACGTCGTAGTCCACGCCTTCGACCGCGTCTTTGTGCACGATCCACTTGGTGGTAACCATGGTTTCCTGGGCGCTGATCGGCCACACGGTGAACACGATGATGTGGTCGCCCATGCAGTGGTTCCAAGAGTGCGGCAGGTGCAGGATACGCATCGAGCCCAGGTCCGGGTTCTTGATGCGGCCCATCAGTTTGGCGCAGCCCTGCTTGCCGTCCATGGTCATCGACACGGTGCCCTTGAGCAGCGGCATGCGCACGATGCGGTTACGCAGGCCGAAGCTGGCGTGGGCGTAAGGGATCTTCTCGGCTTCCCAGGCGGCGGCGGAAGCGGCCACGTGGTCCTTGAACGCCTGGTCGGCGCGCGGATCGGTGACGTCGTCCCATTCCAGCAGGGTCTTGAGCAATTCCGGGTGCGAGCCGCCGCAGTGGTAGCACTCGCGGTTGTTTTCCAACACCAGTTTCCAGTTGGCCTTTTCCATCAAGGTGGTTTGCACCGCCACCTTGGTGTTTTCCATGTCGTAGGGCTCCATGTAATGGGCCAGGGTCGACAGGAAATCATCGATGGCCGGCGGATTCTCTGCCAGGCTGATGAAGATGTAGCCGCCGGCGGTTTTCACGTTCACCGGCTTGAGGCCGTACTGCTTCATGTCGAAGTCGGCGCCCATTTCGGTGCCGGCGAACAGCAGGCGACCGTCCAGCTCGTAGGTCCATTGGTGGTAATGGCAGACCAGCTTGGCGACCTTGCCCTTGTCGCTGGTGCACAGGCGCGAGCCACGGTGACGGCAGACGTTGTGGAAAGCGTGGACCACACCATCAGCGCCGCGGATCACGATGATCGGATTCTTGCCTACTTGCAGGGTCAGGTAGTTGCCCTTGGCCGGGATCTCGCAGGTCATGCCGGCGATCAGCCATTCCTTCTGGAAGATCTCCTGCATGTCGATGTCGAACAGGCGCTCGTCGCTATAGAATGGCTGCGGCAGCGAATAGGTGCGCTCGCGCTCCTGCAGCATCTGCACGGTGGCCTTGCGTGCGGGTTCCAGTGGATCGCCCAGGCTCAGGGTTGTGGTCACGTCCATCGTTTTATCCTCATGGCCATCTGTGTGGCCGGCGAAATATGGCTAATCGGTTGTGCTACGCAAGGCAGAAAACGTTGTTTGTCTGTTGGGGCGAGTGTGGGGCCGCGCCGGGCTGGAACCTTATCCATGGGCGACATGGCCCAATCTGTTCCCGACGCGCCAGAGCCGGTAGTTAGGGGCTGGTCGCGATAAGTATGTGAATGTCGCGAATAGGTAAATGGCTGTTTCGGCGCCTGAGCACAATCACAACCATGAAGGCCGACAGTCGGCCGTGGAGATCAGCATGTCCAATAATTTCCTGAACCCGGTCACCACCCAGACCTGGGCCAATGGCCGACATATCGTGCGTTGCGTCAAAGTCATCCAGGAAACCTGGGATGTGCGCACATTCTGTTTCATGGCCGACCAGCCGATCATGTTCTTTTTCAAGCCCGGGCAGTTCGTCACCCTGGAGCTGGAAATCGAAGGCCAGCAGGTCATGCGCTCCTATACCATTTCCAGCTCGCCGTCGGTGCCCTACAGTTTTTCGGTGACCATCAAGCGCGTGCCGGGGGGCAAGGTTTCCAATTGGCTGCACGACACCCTGCACGAAGGCCAGGAACTGGCCGTGCACGGGCCGGTGGGGTTGTTCAATGCCATCGACTTCTCTGCCCCGAAGGTGCTTTACCTCAGCGGCGGTGTCGGCATCACCCCGGTCATGTCCATGGCGCGCTGGTACTACGACACCAACGGCAACGTCGACATGGTGTTCATTCACAGCGCCCGTTCGCCCAAGGACATCATCTATCACCGCGAGCTGGAACACATGGCGTCGCGGATCGACAACTTCAGCCTGCACCTGATCTGTGAAAAGCATGGCCTGGGCGAACCCTGGGCCGGCTATCGCGGCTACCTGAACCACAAGATGCTGGAGCTGATGGCGCCAGACTTCATGGAGCGCGAAGTGTTCTGCTGCGGCCCGACGCCGTACATGAACGCGGTCAAGCGCCTGCTGGAAGCCGCCGGCTTCGACATGAAGCGTTATCACGAGGAATCCTTCGGCGCCACGCCGCCGGAAGCCCGCGCCGACGCGGTTGAACAGGCCGAGCAAGCCGCCGATGCCCCCGAGGTCGATGCTGCGGACCTGCACCTGGTGGAATTCACCTCCTCCGGCAAGAGTATCCGCGTGGCTCCGGGAGAGACTGTACACGCCGCCGCCGCCAAGCTCGGCATGATGATCCCCAAGGCCTGCGGCATGGGCATCTGCGGCACCTGCAAGGTGTTGAAGCTGGGTGGGGAAGTGGAGATGGACCATAACGGCGGGATCACCGAGGACGACGAGGCCGAAGGCTATATCCTGTCGTGCTGCAGTGTGCCGAAAGGGGATGTGCGGATCGAGTTCTGAGTCGATCGCATGGGGCGCTGAAACCGGAACGCGGAGCGTCCCGAGATGCATTCCCACGCAGAGCGTGGGGAACGAGGTGGCAGGTATTGTGCTGATCGTTCCCACGCTCCGCGTGGGAATGCCGCCAGGGACGATCCGCGTCCCAGCTTCCCAGCCGTCTGCACGCTACCATCGTTGAATCTCGATCAAGCCTTCCATCCCCGCATAATTGCGCGCACTGGAATACCGCCAATGTTCCGGTAATTCCACATACCCACGCTTCACCGGGTTGAAGTGGATGTAATCCAGCTTTTGGCGCATGACCGTTTCGCTATGAATCTGCTCAGCATGTGAGCCTTCCTGCCAAAGCTGATATACCCGGTCCTGCTTATGTGCCCGCTTGCTGAACCTCAGGCGTTGCAGCGCTCGCTCTGCGCCTTTGCTCCGCAGGTCATCAATGATCTGGCGAGTTCGTTTGCAGGCCGAACGCGGAGCGTCCGTGGAGGCATTCCCACGCAGAGCGTGGGAATGATCAGCAGGCCAGGCGCCAGGCCTCAGGCGCTCATCACTTCCCGAATATCCGCCGCCAATTCCCTTACCCGCGCTTCTTCGGTATCCCACGAGCACATGAACCGTGCGCCGCCCTTGCCGATGAAGGTGTAGAAGCGCCAGCCCCGTGCCGTGAGGGCGGCGATGGCGGGTTCCGAGAGTTGCAGGAATACGCCGTTGGCCTGGACCGGGAACATCAGTTCCACGCCAGGGATGTCGCTGACCAATTGTGCCAGCAGTTGGGCGCAGTGGTTGGCATGGCGGGCATGCTTGAGCCAGGCGTCGTTTTGCAGCAGGCCGACCCAGGGGGCGGAGAGGAAGCGCATTTTCGATGCCAATTGCCCGGCCTGTTTGCAGCGGTAGTCGAAGTCCACTGCCAGGTCGTGGTTGAAGAACAGAATGGCTTCACCCACCGCCATGCCGTTTTTGGTGCCGCCGAAGCACAACACGTCCACGCCCACTTTCCAGGTCAGGTCTGCCGGTGAGCAGCCGAGGAAGGCACAGGCATTGGAAAACCGCGCGCCGTCCATATGCAGGTTCAGCCCCAGCTCCTTGCAGGTATTGCTGATGGCGCGGATTTCGTCCGGGGTATAGATGCTGCCGACTTCCGTTGCCTGGGTCAGGGTCACGACCCGGGGCTTTGGATAGTGGATGTCCTGGCGTTTGAGGGCGATTTCACGGATCGAGTCAGGCGTCAGCTTGCCGTTTTCAGTACGTGCCAGCAGTAGCTTGGAGCCGTTGGAAAAGAATTCCGGTGCGCCGCATTCGTCGGTTTCGACGTGGGCGGTTTCCGAGCAGATCACGCTGTGGTAACTCTGGCACAGCGAGGACAGCGCCAGGGAGTTGGCCGCGGTGCCGTTGAACGCGAAGAACACTTCGCAGTCGGTTTCGAACAGGGTGCGGAAATCGTCCGCCGCCCGATGGGTCCATTCATCGTCACCGTAGGCGCGTTGGTGGCCCTGGTTGGCTTCTTCCATGGCAGCCCAGGCTTCGGGACAAATGCCGGAATAGTTGTCGCTGGCGAACTGTTGACTCTTGTCGGTCATGGCCTTGCTCCTGGAGTAGAGGTCCTGGGTAAAGATCCCTGGCAGAAACTCCCGGGTGGGGAGTTTCATGGTTCGGCGTGTTTGATCAACGGCGCCGTGGTCGATATTGGTGCGCACTTTACCCAAGATTAGTGGGGGAACACACCGGATGTTTCTGTCAGGAAATCACAAAGTCGCCGAACGACTGTGCACATGAACCGGCGTGACGGGGCCTTGGACCTGCTCAAATGGCTGGCTTTGTTGGTGATGGTGCTCGATCATCTGCGATATGTCGGTTTTTCCGCCGATTGGCTCTATGTGCCGGGACGCCTGGCGTTCCCTGGGTTCTGTCTGGCGATGGCGGCAAACCTGGTCCGGGACGGGGTCGGTGTCATGCCTTGGCGTTATCTGGGCTGGCTGTTGCTGTTCAGCGCGATCAGTGAAATCCCTTATCGACTGTTCATCCCTGATCCCTCCACGTTGAATGTATTGCCGACGCTGATCCTGGGGCTGCTGGTGGCGCGCGGCTGGCAGGTGCCGCAATGGGAGGCCCGATGCCTGGCGTTGGGGGCGTTGCTGCTGGCGGCACTGTGTGCTTCACGACTGATGTTCGGTTTCTTTGGCGTGCTGCTGCCCCTGGCGATGTTGCTGGTGTTTCGTCGGCCCTGGTACTTCGCATGGTTGCCTGGGCTGGTGTGCCTGGCGGCCAACCAGTGGCGGGTGCTCTATGGCGCCGCGTGGCTGGGGAATGAGGTGGCGGTATGGGGCATGCTGGCTTGCCTGTTTGCGCCAGGGCTCGGGCTGTTGCTCTTGCGCCGGGCGGGGCGTTGTCATCCACCGGCGATGCGGCGCTGGGCGTATGCCCTGTATCCCGGGCACTTCCTGGTGTTACTCGCGATCCGCCTGATCGCCGCGTAGCGCGTGTTACCCAGGGCGCTGTGGCGAGGGGATTTATCCCCGCTGGGTTGCGGAGCAGCCCCAAAAGCGCCCAACTCAATCAATATCACACACGCAGACGTCTGGTTTCAGGGCCGCTTCGCGCCCCAGTGGGGATAAATCCCCTCGCCACAATGATTGCGTCATATGCCATGTCGTAAACGCGCCTTTGCGTGGCGTCCATAGGCATTTGACCTGCCTGCGCCAGCCATACCATCGCATCCAAAGGGCACTGTCGAACGGGCGGTGCCTCACCAAGACAAAAAGGCGTACCGACGCCGCTGGGAGAGACGCGATGTTCAGCAAGCAAGACCAAATCCAAGGTTACGATGATGCACTGCTGGCGGCGATGAACGCCGAAGAGCAACGCCAGGAAGATCACATCGAACTGATCGCGTCAGAGAACTACACCAGCAAGCGTGTCATGCAGGCCCAGGGCAGCGGGCTGACCAACAAATACGCCGAAGGTTATCCAGGCAAGCGCTACTACGGTGGCTGCGAACACGTCGACAAGGTCGAGGCCCTGGCCATCGAGCGCGCCAAGCAACTGTTCGGCGCCGATTACGCCAACGTCCAGCCGCACTCCGGTTCTTCGGCCAACAGCGCCGTGTACCTGGCCTTGCTGCAAGCTGGCGACACCATCCTGGGCATGAGCCTGGCCCACGGCGGTCACCTGACCCACGGCGCTAAAGTGTCGTCCTCGGGCAAGCTCTATAACGCCGTGCAGTATGGCATCGACACCACCACCGGCTTGATCGACTACGACGAAGTCGAGCGCCTGGCGGTCGAGCACAAACCGAAAATGATCGTGGCCGGTTTCTCGGCTTACTCCAAGACCCTGGATTTCCCACGTTTCCGTGCAATCGCCGACAAGGTCGGTGCCTTGCTGTTCGTCGACATGGCCCACGTCGCTGGCCTGGTGGCCGCCGGTCTGTACCCGAACCCACTGCCTTACGCCGACGTGGTCACCACCACCACCCACAAGACCCTGCGTGGTCCGCGTGGCGGCCTGATCCTGGCCAAGTCCAACGAAGAAATCGAGAAGAAGCTCAACGCCGCGGTATTCCCGGGCGCTCAGGGCGGCCCGCTGATGCACGTGATCGCCGGCAAGGCGGTGTGCTTCAAGGAAGCGCTGGAGCCTGGCTTCAAGGCCTACCAGCAGCAAGTGATCGAAAACGCCCAGGCCATGGCTGGCGTGTTCATCAAGCGCGGCTACGATGTAGTGTCCGGCGGCACCGATAACCACCTGTTCCTGGTCAGCCTGATCCGTCAGGGCCTGACCGGCAAGGACGCCGATGCCGCCCTGGGTCGCGCTCACATCACTGTCAACAAGAACGCTGTGCCGAACGACCCGCAGTCGCCATTCGTAACGTCGGGCCTGCGCATCGGTACTCCGGCGGTGACCACCCGTGGTTTCAAGGTTTCCCAGTGCGTGACGCTGGCCGGCTGGATCTGCGACATCCTCGACAACCTCGGCGACGCCGATGTCGAGGCCAATGTCGCCCAGCAAGTGGCAGCCCTGTGCGCGGACTTCCCGGTTTATCGCTGAGTCGGTTTTGGAGTAATGACTATGCAACGCTATTCGGGCTTCGGCCTCTTCAAGCACTCTCTCAGCCATCATGAAAACTGGCAGCGGATGTGGCGTACGCCGACACCGAAAAAGGTCTACGACGTGGTTATCGTCGGTGGTGGCGGGCATGGTCTGGCGACCGCCTACTACCTGGCCAAGGAGCACGGCATCACCAACGTGGCCGTGGTCGAGAAAGGCTGGCTGGGCGGCGGTAACACCGCGCGCAATACCACCATCGTGCGCTCCAACTACCTGTGGGACGAATCGGCCCACCTGTACGAACATGCGATGAAACTCTGGGAAGGCCTGTCCCAGGACCTGAACTACAACGTGATGTTCTCCCAGCGCGGTGTGTACAACCTGTGCCACACCCTGCAGGACATCCGCGACTCCGAGCGTCGGGTCAACGCCAACCGCCTCAACGGCGTGGACGGTGAGCTGCTCAACGCCAAGCAAGTGGCCGACGAGATCCCGTACCTGGACTGCTCGAAGAACACCCGCTACCCGGTGCTGGGCGCGACCGTCCAGCGTCGCGGCGGCGTGGCCCGTCACGATGCCGTGGCCTGGGGCTTTGCCCGTGCCGCCGATGCCCTCGGTGTGGACTTGATCCAGCAGACCGAAGTGATCGGTTTCCGTAAGGAAAACGGCGTGTGCATCGGTGTGGAAACCAACAAGGGCTTCATCGGCGCCAAGCGCGTCGGCGTGGTGACCGCCGGTAACTCGGGGCACATGGCCAAGCTGGCCGGCTTCCGCCTGCCGATCGAGTCCCACCCGCTGCAAGCGCTGGTGTCGGAGCCGATCAAGCCGATCATTGACAGTGTGATCATGTCCAACGCCGTGCACGGTTACATCAGCCAGTCCGACAAGGGCGACCTGGTGATCGGCGCCGGTATCGACGGCTGGGTCGGCTACGGCCAGCGCGGTTCGTACCCGGTGATCGAACACACCATCCAGGCCATCGTCGAGATGTTCCCGGTGCTTTCGCGGGTGCGCATGAACCGTCAGTGGGGCGGTATCGTCGACACCACGCCGGACGCCTGCCCGATCATCTCCAAGACGCCGGTGCCGAACATGTTCTTCAACTGCGGTTGGGGTACCGGTGGCTTCAAGGCTACCCCGGGCTCGGGCAACGTGTTTGCCGCCAGCCTGGCCAAGGGTGAAATGCACCCACTGGCCGCACCGTTTTCCATCGACCGTTTCCACAACGGTGCGCTCATCGACGAACATGGCGCTGCTGCCGTCGCCCACTAACAGGAGAAATCCCTATGTTGCACATCTTCTGTCCTCACTGCGGCGAACTGCGCTCCGAAGAGGAATTCCATTCGTCCGGCCAGGCGCACATCCCGCGTCCACTGGACCCGAACAGCTGCACCGACGAGGAGTGGGGCGACTACATGTTCTTCCGCGACAACCCTCGCGGCCTGCACCATGAGTTGTGGATCCACGCTGCCGGTTGCCGCCAGTACTTCAATGCGACCCGCGACACCGTGACCTACGAGATCCTGGAAACCTACAAGATCGGCCAAAAGCCGCAATTCACTGACAAGGCTGACAGTCCGAAAGCGGCCGCACAGGCTCTGGGAGAGAAGGTATGAGCCAGATCAATCGCCTGTCCAACGGCGGACGGATCGACCGCAACAAAGTACTGAGCTTCACCTTCAACGGCCAGACCTACAAAGGCTTCGAAGGCGATACCCTGGCCGCTGCACTGCTGGCCAACGGCGTCGACATCATTGGTCGCAGTTTCAAGTATTCCCGTCCACGGGGCATCTTCGCCGCCGGTGCGGAAGAGCCGAACGCGGTGCTGCAGATCGGCGCCACCGAAGCCACGCAGATTCCTAACGTGCGTGCCACGCAACAGGCGCTGTACCAGGGTCTGGTCGCCACCAGCACCAACGGCTGGCCGAGCGTGAACAACGACGTGATGGGTATTCTCGGCAAGGTCGGCGGCAAGATGATGCCGCCGGGCTTCTACTACAAAACCTTCATGTACCCGCAATCGTTCTGGATGACTTACGAAAAGTACATCCGCAAGGCCGCCGGCCTGGGTCGCTCGCCGACCGAGAGCGATCCGGATACCTACGACTACATGAACCGTCACTGCGACGTGCTGATCGTCGGTGCCGGCCCTGCGGGCCTGGCCGCCGCTTTGGCCGCCGGTCGCAGCGGTGCACGGGTGATCGTGGCTGACGAGCAGGAAGAGTTCGGCGGCAGCCTGCTCGATTCCCGCGAGAGCCTGGACGGCAAGCCGGCGACCGAGTGGGTCGCGGCGGTGGTGGCTGAGCTGCGTTCGATGCCGGACGTATTGCTGTTGCCACGTGCCACGGTGAACGGTTACCACGACCACAACTTCCTGACCATCCACGAACGCCTCACCGACCACCTCGGTGACCGCGCGCCGATCGGCCAGGTGCGTCAACGCATCAACCGCGTTCGCGCCAAGCGCGTAGTACTGGCCACCGGTGCTTGCGAGCGTCCGCTGGTCTACGGCAACAACGACGTGCCTGGCAACATGCTGGCCGGTGCGGTCTCTACCTACGTGCGTCGCTACGGCGTGGCACCGGGCAAGAAGCTGGTGCTGTCCACCAACAACGACCACGCCTATCGCGTTGCGCTGGACTGGTTCGACGCCGGCCTGCAAGTCGTCGCCGTCGCCGATGCCCGCAGCAACCCACGCGGCGCGCTGGTGGAAGAAGCCCGCGCCAAAGGCATCCGCATCCTCACCGGCAGCGCCGTGATCGAGGCCCGTGGCAGCAAGCGCGTGACCGCTGCCCGCGTCGCCGCGATCGATGTGCGCGGACAAAAAGTCACCAGCCCCGGCGAATGGCTGGACTGCGACCTGGTCGCCAGCTCCGGCGGCTACAGCCCGGTGGTCCACCTGGCTTCGCACCTGGGCGGCAAGCCGATCTGGCGTGAAGACATCCTCGGTTTCGTACCGGGCGAAGCACCGCAGAAACGCGTATGTGTCGGCGGCGTGAATGGCGTCTACAGCCTTGGCGATACCCTGGCCGATGGTTTCGAGGGCGGCGCACGCGCGGCCAGCGAAGCCGGTTTCAAAACCGTGGAAGGGGTGCTGCCTAAAGCCCTGAGCCGCCACGAAGAGCCAACCCTGGCGCTGTTCCAGGTGCCGCACGAAAAAGCTACCGCACGGGCGCCGAAGCAGTTCGTCGACCTGCAGAACGACGTCACCGCCGCCGCTATCGAGCTCGCTACCCGCGAAGGCTTCGAGTCGGTGGAGCACGTCAAGCGCTATACCGCACTGGGCTTCGGTACCGACCAGGGCAAGCTGGGCAACGTCAACGGCCTGGCCATCGCGGCCCGTTCGCTGAACGTGAGCATCCCGCAGATGGGCACCACCATGTTCCGTCCGAACTACACGCCGGTGACATTCGGCGCGGTGGCCGGTCGGCACTGCGGGCACATCTTCGAGCCGGTTCGCTTCACCGCGCTGCATGCCTGGCACGTGAAGAACGGCGCCGAGTTCGAAGACGTCGGCCAGTGGAAGCGCCCTTGGTACTTCCCAAGGAACGGCGAAGACATGCATGCCGCGGTCAAGCGTGAATGCAAGGCCGTGCGCGAAAGCGTCGGCCTGCTGGACGCCTCGACCCTGGGCAAGATCGACATCCAGGGCCCGGACGCCCGTGAGTTCCTCAACCGCATCTATACCAACGCCTGGACCAAGCTCGACGTGGGCAAGGCTCGCTACGGCCTGATGTGCAAGGAAGATGGCATGGTGTTCGACGACGGCGTGACCGCCTGTGTCGCCGACAACCATTTCATCATGACCACCACCACCGGCGGCGCGGCCCGTGTGCTGCAATGGCTGGAGATCTACCAGCAGACCGAATGGCCGGACCTGAAGGTGTACTTCACCTCGGTCACCGACCACTGGGCAACCATGACCTTGTCGGGGCCCAACAGCCGCAAACTGTTGAGCGAAGTCACCGACATCGACCTGGATCGTGACGGCTTCCCGTTCATGACCTGGAAAGAAGGCCTGGTGGCTGGCGTACCGGCGCGGGTGTTCCGGATTTCGTTCACCGGCGAACTGTCGTACGAAATCAACGTGCAGGCCGACTACGCCATGGGCGTGCTCGAGAAGATCGTCGAGGCCGGCAAGAAGTACAACCTGACCCCGTACGGCACTGAAACCATGCACGTATTGCGGGCCGAGAAAGGCTTCATCATCGTCGGCCAGGACACCGACGGCTCGATGACCCCGGATGACCTGAACATGGGCTGGTGCGTGGGCCGTACCAAACCGTTCTCGTGGATCGGCTGGCGTGGCATGAACCGTGAAGATTGCGTGCGTGAAAACCGCAAGCAACTGGTGGGCCTCAAGCCCATCGACCCGAATGTCTGGCTGCCGGAAGGCGCGCAACTGGTCTTCAACCCCAAGCAGGCGATCCCGATGACCATGGTGGGCCACGTGACCTCCAGCTACGCGCACAACTCCCTGGGCTATTCGTTCGCCATGGGTGTGGTCAAGGGCGGCCTGAAGCGCATCGGTGAGCGGGTTTTCTCGCCGCAGGCCGATGGCAGCGTGATCGAGGCAGAGATCGTTTCTTCGGTGTTCTTCGATCCGAAGGGTGATCGGCAGAATATTTGATACCTGATCGTTCCCACGCTCCGCGTGGGAATGCATCCCGGGACGCTCCGCGTCCCAAAGCGGACGCAGAGCGTCCATGGCGGCATTCCCACGCAGAGCGTGGGAACGATCAACTCAAGACAGGTGCTATATGACAGCAGCCAATGTTTACCAACAACGCCCAACCACCGGGGCCAAAGCCGAGTCGTCGTTGCATCATGCCGACCTCGCCAGCCTGGTGGGCAAGGGGCGCAAGAACGCCGGCGTGACCGTGCGCGAGAAAAAACTCCTGGGTCACCTGACCATCCGTGGCGATGGCCACGATGCGGCATTTGCCGCGGGCGTGCACAAGGCCCTGGGCATCGAATTGCCGGGCGCGTTGAGCGTGATCGTCAAGGGTGAGACCAGTTTGCAATGGATGGGGCCGGATGAATGGCTGCTGGTCGTGCCGACTGGTGAAGAGTTCGCCGCCGAAAAGAAACTGCGTGAAGCCCTGGGCGACCTGCACATCCAGATCGTCAACGTCAGCGGCGGCCAGCAGATCCTCGAACTGTCCGGTCCGAATGTGCGCGATGTGCTGATGAAATCCACCAGCTACGATGTACATCCAAGCAACTTCCCGGTAGGCAAGGCCGTGGGCACAGTGTTCGCCAAGTCGCAACTGGTGATCCGCCACACCGCTGAAAACACCTGGGAACTGCTGATCCGTCGCAGCTTCTCCGATTACTGGTGGCTGTGGCTGCAGGATGCGTCGGCTGAGTATGGCTTGAGCGTACAGGCCTGACTTGAGTTGATCGTTCCCACGCTCTGCGTGGGAACGCATCCCGGGACGCTCGGCGTCCCCAAAGGCGGACGCAGAGCGTCCATGGCGGCATTCCCACGCAGAGCGTGGGAACGATCAGAGGAGTATCACGAATGAGCCGCGCCCCGGATACATGGATTTTGACTGCCGACTGCCCCAGCGTGCTCGGCACTGTGGACGCGGTGACTCGCTTTCTGTTCGAGCAGGGCTGCTATGTCACCGAGCACCACTCCTTCGACGACCGGCTTTCGGGACGTTTCTTCATTCGTGTGGAATTTCGCCAACCCGATGGTTTCGACGAGCAGGATTTCCGTACCGGCCTGGCCGGGCGCGCCGAAGCCTTTGGCATGGTCTTCGAACTGACGCCGCCCAACTACCGGCCGAAAGTGGTGATCATGGTGTCCAAGGCCGATCACTGCCTCAACGATTTGCTCTACCGCCAGCGCATTGGCCAGTTGTCCATGGACGTGGTCGCGGTGGTGTCCAATCACCCGGACCTCAAGCCGCTGGCCGACTGGCACCAGATTCCCTACTACCATTTTCCCCTGGACCCGAACGACAAGCCGGCCCAGGAGCGGCAGGTGTGGCAGGTGATCGAAGACACCGGCGCCGAGCTGGTGATCCTCGCCCGCTACATGCAGGTGCTGTCGCCGGAGCTGTGTCGCAAGCTCGACGGCAAGGCGATCAACATCCACCACTCCCTGCTGCCTGGCTTCAAGGGCGCGAAACCGTATCACCAGGCCTACAACAAAGGCGTGAAGCTGGTCGGTGCCACGGCGCACTACATCAATAACGACCTGGACGAAGGCCCGATCATCGCCCAGGGCGTGGAGGTGGTGGACCACAGTCATTACCCCGAGGACCTGATTGCCAAGGGGCGGGATATCGAAGGGCTCACATTGGCCCGGGCCGTGGGATACCACATTGAACGGCGGGTTTTCCTGAACGCCAATCGTACTGTCGTTCTTTAGATGCTTGGCGGCGCTCTGGGGCCCGTTGGCGAGCAGTTCTTCTTTGATAATCCCAGTACTAATCCGAGCACAAACGCGCTGCCTGCCTGGGTGACGCAGTTCCACAAAAACAACAGCGAGGTGAAAGCATGTCCGGTAATCGTGGTGTCGTCTATCTCGGCAACGGCAAGGTCGAAGTACAGAAGATCGACTATCCAAAAATGCAGGACCCGCGTGGCAGAAAGATCGAGCACGGCGTCATCCTGCGCGTGGTATCCACCAACATCTGCGGCTCCGACCAACACATGGTGCGCGGCCGTACCACCGCCCAGACCGGCCTGGTCCTGGGTCACGAGATCACCGGTGAAGTGATCGAGAAGGGCAGCGACGTCGAGAACCTGAAGATCGGTGATCTTGTGTCGGTACCGTTCAACGTCGCGTGCGGTCGTTGCCGTTCCTGCAAGGAACAGCACACCGGCGTCTGCCTGACCGTCAACCCGGCCCGTGCCGGTGGCGCCTACGGCTATGTCGACATGGGTGACTGGACCGGCGGCCAGGCCGAATACGTGCTGGTGCCATATGCTGACTTCAACCTGCTGAAACTGCCGGACCGTGACAAGGCCATGGAGAAAATCCGCGACCTGACCTGTCTGTCCGACATCCTGCCTACCGGTTACCACGGCGCAGTGACTGCCGGCGTGGGGCCTGGCAGCACCGTGTACATCGCGGGTGCCGGTCCGGTCGGCCTTGCTGCTGCGGCTTCTGCTCGTCTGCTGGGCGCGGCAGTGGTCATCGTCGGCGATGTCAACCCGGTTCGCCTGGCTCACGCCAAGGCCCAGGGTTTCGAAATTGCCGACCTGTCCAAGGACACCCCGCTGCATGAGCAGATCGCTGACCTGCTGGGCGAGCCGGAAGTTGACTGCGCTGTCGACGCCGTGGGCTTCGAAGCCCGTGGTCATGGCCATGAAGGTGTCAAGCAGGAGGCTCCGGCCACCGTGCTCAACTCCCTGATGCAAGTGACCCGTGTCGCCGGCAAGATCGGTATCCCTGGCCTGTACGTCACCGAAGATCCGGGCGCGGTCGATGCCGCCGCCAAGATCGGTGCCCTGAGCATCCGCTTCGGCCTCGGCTGGGCCAAGTCCCACAGCTTCCACACCGGCCAGACTCCGGTGATGAAGTACAACCGCGCGCTGATGCAGGCGATCATGTGGGACCGCATCAACATCGCGGAAATCGTCGGCGTACAGGTGATCAGCCTGGACGACGCGCCGAAAGGCTACGGCGAGTTCGACGCCGGTGTACCGAAGAAATTCGTGATCGACCCGCACAAGCTGTTCAGCGCGGCGTAAGGCTGTAGGCAAGACGGAAAAAGGGCGACAGTGATGTCGCCCTTTTTATTTGCGATTTATTTGTCTTTGGTCAGGGTCAGCTCTCGGGTATAGATCACGTTGCCCTGATTGTCTTCCTGGGGATTGCCCCTGTATTGGCAGGTGTCCCCCGTGGGGGAAATGGAGACTGCTTTGAGATTGTGGCTCAGGAAGTCGTCTGAGTTGGATTGAAATTGTGACCCCGACCAAGTGCCTCCGTTTGCATCGGTCGCGGTGTATTTGAAGCCTTCATTATGTGGAGGCGGATAGGATGACGACGCATGAGAAGACTTTATAGTGCCCGGCTGAGGGCATGATGCGATCGTCGAGGCGTGCACAAGGCCAGGTAAAGCCAGCAGCGCAAACATACCGGCAAGTATCAACTTGTCCATAACAGGTACTCCGCTATTCGAAGGGTGATGGTGCTGGCGCTATTCTTTCTTCAATCTTAAATAGGGCGTCGACTTTTCGTTGCCTATAACAACATCTTTTCCGCCGTAGTCGCAGACCTTTCCATTGTCAGAGATTTTCTCTGCCTTCAGCTCATACCTGGGATCCAGGAAGTCATCGGCAGTTGATGACACCTGACCCGTCCAGCCACCCGGGGCCGTGTATTGGAAGCCTTCACCATGAGGGGGCGGAAGGTCCGGATCCGTGTAAGGCGTTGATTTGATATCGCTGACTTCTGGACAGGATCCGATATCCGCGGCATGGGCATTACCTATCAGCCCCATTGTCAAAAGCACGCCGGTGAGGATTATTTTGCACATTCGATGTACTCCGTTACTTGGTTACAGCCCGGATGTTCATCGATAGACAGACCCTCGCCTACTGTCAGAGCTGACAGCACTCAAGGCCGATAAGAAATAGGCTCGCTCGTTTTTATATCCAAGTGTCCGTTCCATTTCCTGTCAGGGATGGATAATCCACTTCAAGGCTGGGTTACGGTTGCCGTTTTGACCCGCTCGCAGAAGTCGGGGTAGAAACCCCAGACATTCGTGTCCTGACATTCATGCTGGGCCTGGGTCAGCGCATCCCTGTCGAATGTGAGGCTTCCAGGTGCGCTGGCGAAGGTGATATAGCCATCCCTTTGGGTCTTGATCCCATCGAATCCTCGCATGTCGTAAACCAGTTCAACGTCGTCGTCGGCAAGGAGTCGAGCCTTGACTGTCACTTGGGCGTACTGCTGGCCCCCGGGGGCGTCATTCAGTGCGGCGAGTCCATGACCAACAACGCGTAACAGCCGGGGAACCCAACCCTCGTCGGTCCCGGCGGCGCCCGGGCGATAAGTCACGGTAAGCGTTTGCTGGTCGCGGGTGACCGCGGTCAGGGACGGGTCGTAGCGCTTGATGCGGTGCTCGATGGTCAGCCAGGTCTTCTGCTCCTCGCTGACACCATCGGCCAATTCCGGATTCAGCGGCCCTCTCAGGCATTCGTTGATACCTAGCGCGATCAGCATGCCCGCCAGGATCACCGCGAGGGTGGCGCCACCAATTTTTATGTCCATAGGCAAACTCTTCAGAGGGAGGCGCACTGTACGGTATCAGCGGACTCCGGGTCATCTGCCTGCGGCGGCTAAGCGATAGATCAATCAGAAACTCAGGTTGAAGTCGTCAGCACCAATGAGCTTGCACACCTCAAGGGCAAGATTTTCGCAGCGCCGATTCGTCCACGCTGAAACAGGCGGCTGTATCTGAAGATACTGCAGCGCCAGGTTGACGGATGCGTATGCGCAAGTGAGGGTCGTACTGCCCGGTGTTGTTGGGGCGTCAATGTCATGGAGAGCAAACTCGGCGCCGTTGAGTTTCATGGATGCCGGATCGTCCATGTTAATGACGCTCTGACTTGCCCACTCTCGTTCATCCTGCACTTCGATGGACTTAACCTCCCAGGGTTTGATGTGTTCAGTGATATTCGCAATGGCAGGACAGGTTATTTCGCCGGCCCTGATATGGTCGATAAACAATAGAAGTAACCACGTGCATCCCGTCAGCGTAATTTTCATGTCCAGGCTCCATTGGCTCCAATAGAACATGGTCGTCATTGGCGCCGATCGGGCTACTGTCAATCCTGACAGTTTTTTATGTCCATTCAGAATATGCGGAGCCGTTCATAGCGCTTTCGGCGATGACTGGCATGTGGGCACGCGGAACGATCCTGGCCCTCCTCAGTCCAATCCACGATTTTATGCCGCCCTTATCGGGCGGCTTTTTCATGGTTCAAGAGGGCGTTCGCAATGAAGGTTTCACGCGGTTTCGCACTGTCCTGTCTGCTGTCGCTGGCGGCCGGTCCGGTCTTCGCGCAGTTCAGCCTCAGTGATGCGGCCAATGCGGTGGCGGCCATGCAGGGCGGACGGGGTGAGCAGGGGGAGGGCGCCGTAGCCGCCGCGCCCGAAGCCGCCGGGCTGCTCAACACGTTGGGTTCGGAGCTGAAGATCACGCCGGAACAAGCCATCGGCGGTGCCGGCGCGATGTTGGGGCTGGCAAAGAACCGTCTCAGCGAGCCGCAATTTTCCGAGCTGAGCCAAAGCGTGCCGGGCCTGGACCAGATTGCTGGCAACAGTGCCATCGGTGGACTCAATGGCCTGGGTGGCCTGCTCGGTGGCGGTTCGCAGAAGAATGCCCTGCTCGATGGCCTGCTGGGCAACGTCAAGGACACCAGGGACCTGAACAATGCCTTCAGTGCCTTGGGCATGGACAGCGGCATGATCGGCCAGTTTGCTCCGGTGATCCTCCAATACCTCGGTCAGCAAGGCGTGGCCGGTTCATTGCTGCAGAACCTCGGTGGCATCTGGGGCACTGGTGCCGGCATCTGATCAGCGGCGCTCGTCGAGCAAGGCGACGATGCGTCGGTCTTTTTCGGTCCAGAGCTGGTTGACCCAGTTCTGGATGTGCTGGCGAAACACGGGATCGTTTTCGTAATCGCCTTGCCACAGCGCAGGGTCCAGCGGGCGGGTCTGGATGTCGATGATGACCCTTGGCACAGAACCGCTGATCAGGTCCCAGAACCCCGGAATCCGCGCCTGCGGATACACCACGGTCACATCCAGGATCGCGTCCAGTTGTTCGCCCATCGCTGCCAGCACGAACGCGACGCCACCGGCCTTGGGCTTGAGCAGGTGGGCAAAGGGTGATTGCTGCTGCTGGCTCTTGGCGGCGGTAAAGCGTGTCCCTTCGAGGTAGTTCACCACGGTGACGGGCTGGCGCTTGAACAGCTCGCAAGCCGCCCGGGTGATTTCCAGATCCTTTCCGGCCAGTTCCGGGTTCTTCGCCAGGAAGGCCTTGGTGTAGCGCTTCATGAACGGATAGTCCAGCGCCCACCAGGCCAGTCCCAGGAACGGTACCCAGATCAGCTCTCTCTTGAGGAAAAACTTGAAGAACGGTGTGCGCCGGTTGAGGACCTGGATAAGGGCGGGAATGTCCACCCATGACTGGTGATTGCTGATGACCAGGTAAGAGGTATCGCCACGCAAGCCTTCGCCACCGCGAATATCCCAGCGGGTGGGAATGCACAGGGCGAAGATCAGTTTGTCGATCTCGGCCCAGGTTTCGGCGATCCACATCACCGCCCACGAGGCGTAGTCGCGAAAGCGTCCGGGCAGGATCAGCTTGAGCAGCGCGAACACCATCAGCGGCCCGAACAGCACCAGGGTGTTGAGCAACAGCAGCAGGGTGACGAAACAGCCGGTGAGCAGGCGGCGCATAAATGACTCTTGCAAGCGGGTGGGCGGGCCATGATAAGCAGCTTCGGGCGGCAGGCCAAATTGAGCCGGACGAATGTTTCACCTTCTGACCGGTATGCTGGGTTTCCAAACAGGCTTTGCCATTACCCCAATCGGGGCGCTTCGCTGTTGCGCGGGAGTAAGCTCCCTCGCCCAGACCGAACGAATCCACCGCCCACGGTCTAAAAAACCACCCCCACAGGAGCCCTATTGCATGAAATCCCTTCTCGCCCTGTTTTCCCTGGTGGCCCTTCCCGTGCTGGCCGCCGAACCGACCCTTTATGGGCGTTACGAATACATCGCGCTGCCGGAAATCGGTGGTGAAGTGCTCAAGGCCAAGATGGACACCGGGGCCCTGACCGCCTCGCTGTCGGCCAAGGACATTGAAACGTTTACCCGCGACGGTGATGACTGGGTGCGGTTCCGCCTGGCGACCAAGGACGCGAGCAACAAGGTCTTCGAGCACAAGATCGCGCGTATCAGCAAGATCAAGACCCGTTCCGAGGAGGATGAGGACGAGGACGAAAAGATCGCCCCCACCAAACGTCCGGTCGTGGACCTGGAACTGTGCCTGGGTAACGTCAAGCGTACCGTCGAGGTCAACCTGACCGACCGCAGCAGCTTCAATTACCCGCTGCTGATCGGCGCCAAGGCCCTGCGCGAATTCGGGGCGGCGGTGAACCCGGCCCGACGTTTCACGGCGGACAAGCCCGACTGCTGATTTCCCCGATTGACGTGCCCCGAGGCTTGGGGCACCGTTCCGGCAACTTTACTGTCGGGCTCGCAAGACATGCCTCATATTCTGATCGTCGAAGACGAAGCCGCCATCGCTGATACGCTGGTGTTCGCCCTGCAAGGCGAGGGCTTCGAGACCACGTGGCTGAGCCTTGGCGTTGCCGCGCTCGAGCACCAGAAAAACACCCCCGCGGACCTGATCATCCTCGACGTAGGGCTGCCAGATATCAGCGGTTTCGAGACTTGCAAGAATCTCAGACGTTTCAGCGACGTTCCGGTCATTTTTCTGACAGCTCGGGATGGTGAGATCGACCGGGTCGTGGGCCTGGAGATCGGCGCCGATGATTACGTAGTCAAACCCTTCAGCCCTCGCGAGGTGGCGGCCAGGGTCCGCGCCATCCTCAAGCGGGTAGCGCCAGCGCCTCGCCCGGCCACGGAACTGGGCACGGCGTTGTTCCAGGTGGACAGCGATCGCGTGCAGATCAACTATCGCGGCAAACCGCTGAACCTCACTCGCCACGAGTTTCGCCTGCTGAACTGTCTGCTGGAGCAACCGGAGCGGGTATTCAGTCGCGAACAACTGCTCGACGCCCTGGGCGTGGCCAGCGACGCCGGCTACGAGCGTAGTATCGACAGCCATATCAAGAGCGTGCGCGCCAAGTTGCGCCTGGTCAGGGCCGAGGCCGAACCGATCCAGACCCATCGTGGCCTCGGCTACAGCTACAGCCCGGGGCACAGCTGATGCCGCTGGGGATCCGCATCTTTCTGGTCTATGTGCTGTTCATCGGCCTGACCGGGTATTTCGTGCTAGGCACGGTGATCGAGCAGATCCGTCCCGGCGTGCGTCAGTCCACCGAGGAAACCCTGGTGGACACGGCCAACCTGATGGCCGAGATCCTGCGGGACGATTTCAAGGCCGGGACCCTCAACCAGAATCGCTGGCCACAGTTGCTCAAGGCCTACGGCGAGCGTCAACCGGCGGCGACGATCTGGGGCCTGCCGAAGAACCAGGTCAGCCATCGCATCTATGTCACGGATGCCAGGGGCATCGTGGTACTCGACTCCAGCGGTGTGGCCGTGGGCCAGGACTATTCACGCTGGAACGATGTCTACCTGACCCTGCGCGGTCAATACGGCGCCCGCTCGAGTCGCAGCGTGGCGGATGACCCGAGTTCTTCAGTGATGCACGTCGGTGCGCCGATCCGTGATAACGGCCGGATCATTGGCGTGGTCACCGTGGCCAAGCCCAATAGCTCGCTGCAGCCTTATATCGACCGCACGGAACGGCGACTGCTGCTCTACGGGGTCGGCTTGATCGGCCTCGGCCTGGTACTGGGGGCGTTGCTGTCGTGGTGGCTCAGTTCGGCGCTGCGCCGCCTGACCGCCTATGCCCAAGCCGTCAGCCAGGGGCAACGGGTGGAAGTGCCGCATTATCGCGGTGGCGAGTTCGAGCAACTGGCGCACGCCCTGGAGCACATGCGCACGCAGCTCGAAGGCAAGGCTTACGTCGAGCGCTACGTGCACACCCTGACGCACGAACTCAAGAGCCCGCTGGCGGCGATTCGCGGCGCCGCCGAGCTGTTGCAGAGCGACATGCCCGCCGCGCAGCACCAACGCTTTGTCAGCAACATCGACAGTGAAAGCGTGCGCATGCAACAACTGATCGAGCGTTTGCTCAACTTGGCCCAGGTCGAACAGCGCCAGGGGCTGGAAGAACAGGTCGCGGTGCCGCTGGCGGGGTTGCTGGAGGAACTGATGGAGGCCCGTAGTGGCTGGATCGAACGCCGGCAATTGCGGGTCGAGCGGCACATCGCCGCCGACCTGGCGCTGACCGGCGAGGCGTTTCTGTTGCGCCAGGCCCTGGGCAACCTGCTGGACAACGCCCTGGATTTCACTCCTTCAAACGGGTTGTTGCGCATCAGTGCCGGGCGCAGCGGCAATCGTATCGAGATCCGCCTGTTCAACCAGGCCGAGCCGATTCCCGATTACGCCCTGCCGCGTCTGAGCGAACGTTTCTATTCCCTGCCGCGTCCGGACAGCGGCCGCAAGAGTACCGGCCTGGGGCTCAACTTCGTGACGGAAGTGGTGCAGCTGCATGGCGGTGAGTTCGGTATCGGCAATGTCGAGGGCGGGGTGGAAGTGGTGCTGCGGCTGCCCTGAAAGCCAATCTGTCGGTCAATACACACCTTGTGGGAGCGGGCTTGCTCGCGAAGGCGATGAACCAGTCGACACTGTTGTCACTGACCCACTGCCTTCGCGAGCAAGCCCGCAGGTTCTCCAGTCTCCACACAATCTCCACATTGCCCACATAAACAGCCCACACAGCGCCGCCAGACTCTTCCCATTCGAACAGGGAGAGCCCCACATGAACCGCAGCCTCGCCATAAAACTGGGCATGATCGCCCTATTGATTCTCTTGTTGATGATTCCGCTGTTGATGATCAACGGCCTCATCGACGAACGCCAATCCCTGCGCGACGGTGTATTGCAGGAGATCGCCAGCAGCTCCAGCCACAGCCAGCAACTTATCGGGCCGATGATCGTGGTGCCGTTTCGCAAGGATGTGCGGGTCTGGAACACCAACGAGAAGACTGGTGTGCGTTTCCTGGAAACCGTCGAGCAGAGCGGTGAATTGTATTTCCTGCCGGAGCAGTTCGAACTCGACGGCCAGGTCCGGACCGAGACCCGTGCCCGAGGGATCTACGAGGCGCGGTTGTTCCACGCCGAGAACCGGATCGATGGCCGCTTCAAGGTGCCTGAGCGCTATGGCCTGGCCGCCAAGGATCTGGCCGATTACCGCTTCGACGAACCCTACCTGAGCGTGGGCATCAGCGACATCCGTGGTATCGAGAATGCACTGACCCTGAAACTCAACCAGCAGTCGGTGGATTTCTTGCCCGGCTCGCGGGTCGGCTGGCTGGGGCAGGGGGTGCATGTGCCACTGCCGATGGTCAACGCCCAGAACAGTGCCGAACTGACCTTCGGTTTCGATCTGAGCCTGCAAGGCACCGGTGAGTTGCAGATTCTGCCGGTGGGCAAGACCAGCAAGGTCCACCTGACCGCCGATTGGCCGCACCCGAGCTTCATCGGCAACTACTTGCCTGTCAGTCGCGACATCAACGAGAAAGGCTTCAGCGCCGACTGGCAGACCTCGTTCTTCTCTACCAACCTTGAAGAGGCGCTGCAGAACTGCGTGTCGGGCGAGAGCTGTGAAACGTTTCGCAGCCGTGCCTTCGGCGTGAGCTTCATCGACCCGGTGGACCAATACCTCAAGAGCGACCGGGCGATCAAATATGCATTGCTGTTCATCGCCCTGACGTTCGCCGGCTTCTTCCTGTTCGAAGTGCTCAAGAGTCTGGCGGTGCACCCGGTCCAATACGCTCTGGTGGGTGTGGCGCTGGCCTTCTTCTACCTGTTGCTGCTGTCACTGTCGGAGCACATCGGCTTTGCTCCGGCGTACCTGTTGTCGGCCAGCGCCTGTGTACTGCTGATCGGGTTCTACGTCTGCCATGTACTGCGCAGTGTGAACCATGGCCTGGGTTTCTCGGCGGGGTTGGCGGCGCTGTATGCCTTGCTCTACGGCCTGTTGAGCGCCGAAGACTACGCACTGTTGATGGGCTCGCTGTTACTGTTCGGCCTGTTGGGTGTGTTCATGGTGCTGACCCGCAAACTGGACTGGTACGGGGTCGGATCGAAGCCTGCGCCTGTCATGACTTTCGATCTGGGGGAGGTGAAATGAGCCGGTCGCTGGGGTTGCGGGAGGATCGGCGGGAGCGGGCGAGGCTGGTGGCATTGATTGCCGGGCTGTTTCCTTTGGACTTGTGTCGGCCTCTTCGCGAGCAAGCCCGCTCCCACAGGCCCGGCTCAGATCCTGTGGGCGCGGGCTTGCCCGCGAAGAGGCCGGCACAATCGATACAAACCTAAACCCTGGGTACCGTCTCCAGCATCGAAGGCCGCAAGTTCACCTCGGCAAACCATGCCGCCAGCTGCGGACGGGCCTTGCGCCATTCCAGGTCGGGATGGCGCAGGTCCAGGTAACCCAAGGCGCAGGCGACGCTGATGGACGCCACGTCAAAATGGCTGGCCAGTTCGGCAATCGCCTCGGCTTCGAGCATGTCCAGGGCACGGCGAATCTTGTCCCGTTGGGCATCGAGCCATTCGTCCCAGTGCTTTTCCGTCGGACGCAGGGCGGTTTCATAGCGGATCATCACCGCCGCATCCATGATCCCGTCGGCCAGGGAGGCCAGGGTCAGACGCCGCCAGCGGGTCGCGCCGTCACGGGGGATCAGCGGGTTGCCGACATGCTGGTGGTCGAGGTAATCGAGGATGACGCGGCTGTCGTGGATCACGCTGCCGTTGGCCAGGCGCAGGGCCGGGATTTTGCTCAGCGGGTTGTCATCGATCAGCTTCTGGTCCGGCTTGACGGGCGTGAGCTGGCTGAGCTGCAACGCGACGCGGTCCTGCTGGCCGGTTTCGTGCAGCAGCACCAGGACCTTGCGAACGAAGGGAGAGGCGGGGTTGTGGAACAGCGTCATGCTGGGAACGGACATGGCAACGTCTCGATCAGGGGAGGATATCGCGCAGCATAACGCGATCGTCCAGGCGCAAGGCAGGGGGACCGGGTCGCAGTGACCCGGTCTGTGTCTTGGATCAGGTGGCTGGTTGGAGGGTATGCGGCTCCAGCGGTGCTGGCGTTGCCGGTTGTTGCTTGAGTTCCCGGGCGACGGTCCAGACGATGAACGCGGCAATCACGTCAAAAATCGCCAGCATCACGAACAGCGGGCTGTAGCCGATTTGGGTCACCATCACGCCAAACAACAGCGTGAAGGCCGCAGCGCCCAGGTAACCGAACATACCGCCCATACCGGTGGCGGTGGCGACTTCATTCTTGCCGAACGAGTCGGATGTGATGGCATACAACGCCCCCGACAAGGTCTGGTGGGCAAAGCCGCCAATGCACAGCAGGGCAATTGCGGTGTACGGACTGTCCACCAGGCCGATGCAGGCCGGGCCAAGCATGCAGGACGCGCCGAACAGCAAGACCATCTTGCGGGAGGTGAACAACGACACCTTGCAGTATTTGTGGAAGAGCGGACTCAGGTAACCGCCTAGCACGCAACCCAGGTCGGCGGCCAGGAACGGCAGCCAGGCGAACATCGCGATTTCCTTGATGTTCATGTGTCGCTCGGTCATCAGGTACAGCGGGATCCAGGCGTTGAAGGTCTGCCAGGCCGGCTCGGAGAGGATCCGGGCGCTGGCGATGGCGTAGAAGTTGCGGCTGGCGATGATCTTTTTCCAGCTGCCTTTCTTCGGGTTCTGCTCCTGGAAGTGGGCTTCCTGGCCGCTGATGATGTAATCGCGTTCGGTGTCGCTCAGGCGCTTCTGGTCGCGCGGGTGCTTATAGAGAACCAGCCAGAGAAACGTCCAGGCGATGCCCAGGCCGCCGACGATCAGAAACGCCAGTTCCCAGCCACTGTTCAGAATTGCCCAGACCACCAGCGGCGGAGCCAGGACGGCACCGATCGACGAGCCGATGTTGAACCAGCCGATGGCGACCGAGCGCTCCTTGGCGGGGAACCATTCGGTCGAGGCCTTGACAGCGGCGGGCAGCCCGGCCGCTTCCGTCAGGCCAAGCAGGCCGCGGAAAAATGCCAGGCCTTGCCAGCCCGAGGCCATTGCTGCTGCGGCGCAGGCGATGGACCAGGCAAAGGCGAAAATGGCGAAGCCCATCTTGGTGCCGATCGCATCGATGATGTAGCCGGCCACCGGCTGCATCAGCGCATAGCAGACTTGCCAGGCGACGACGATGTGGGAGTACTGCTCGGTGGAGATACTCATCTCGCTCATCAGGGTCGGAGCCGCTACCGAGAGGGTATTACGGGCCAGGTAGTTGACCATCAGGCCGGCCGTGACCAGGCCGACCATCCACCAGCGGATGCCTTTGATTTTCATCACTTCACCATCAATTATTTTTGGAGTTGGTGTCGCTGTTGTAGGTTGTCGTACAACACTGGCCTTTATAGGAGTGCAAGGAATAATTTGTCAACAAATATGTCAGAGGCTGGGCGCTTTCAGGGCGCCCAAGGGCAGGGGTGTCGTCGTATGACTTGGCGGTGAAGGGGGGCTTTCGATTGCAGCGTTCTGCCAACTCAGCGGCGCGGGACCAGTCCCCACACCGCCACAACAGAAGGGATGCCCAGCCCCAGCCAGCTCACGGCATCCCAGGGGCCATCGCCGAGCAATGCGCTGAACAGCCCGGCTGCGCAAAGAGCGCCGATTGCTGTGGGCATGCCGAACACTTTCCAGAAACTTGACTGTCGGGGCTTCACGAAAGCGCCTCCCTGTCGACAGCCGTGCGCCGGGTCGCTCGACGCCGCGCTATCCAGAGATAAACACCACTGCCAAGGACGATGATGGTCAACACGTCCAGGGTCGCCCAGAAGACCTGCATCGGCCTGCCGCCGTAGTCGCCGAAATGCAGCGGCAGCGACAGGCTCATGACGTCCATGTACCAGGGCCGCTCGGCCACGGCGGTGACATCCAGGGTGCTGGCGTCGATCAATACCGGTGTCAGCAGATGGGAGGTCAGGTGGGTGTTGCCTTTCATGAACACGCCATAGTGGTGCTGGCTGGAAAACAGCGTGCCGGGGAACGCGATAAAGCTCGGCTCCATGTCTGGAGCAGCTTCTCTGGCGATGTCGAGCAGGCGCGTGGCCGGCGCCAACTGAGTCAGCGGCGGGGCGTTGCGGTAGGGTTCGATCATGGTGCTGAGGCTGTCGTTGCGCCAGGCGGCAATGATCAGCTCGGCGCACGCGGCAATCACACCGGTCACGCCTACTGTCAGCGCCCAGACCAGCGTGACCACGCCAATCAGGTTGTGCAGGTCGAGCCAGCGCAGGCGGGTCGACTTGTCCTGGCGTACGGTGGCGAACTTCAAGCGCCGCATGAACGGCAGGTACAGGACCACGCCGGAGATAAGGGCAATCACGAACAGCAGGCCCATGAACGCCAGAAACAACTTGCCTGGCAGGCCGGCGAACATGTCCACATGCAGGCGCAGCATGACCATCATGAAGCCGCCATTGGCCGACGGCATTTCCAGGACCTCGCCAGTGCGCGCATCGAGCATGAAGGTGTGGGAGGCGTTGGGTTCGGTGTCCGGCGTCGGTGCCATGATGGTGATGACGCCGTTGGGGTCGTCTTCGTCCCAGCCAAAATACTGCACCACTTCACCTGGCCGATGGGCCTTGGCTTTCTCCACCAGTTGCTGAAGGTCCAGCTGTGGAGTGTCGGCGGGCATTTCCCGGAATTCGGGGGCATCGCCCAACAAGTGCTCGATTTCGTGATGGAAAATCAGTGGCAGCCCGGTAATTGCCAACATCAGCAGGAACATCGTGCAGATCAGACTGCTCCAGGTGTGGATGAAGGACCAGCGGCGGATGGTTTTGCTTTTCATGGAGGATCCGAATGCGGAAGGTTCATGCAACTAGGTCCAAGTTCATTGTGGCGAGGGGATAAATCCTCTCGCCACAAGCGCCCCCCAAAGGCTAACTGATTACCATTTGTAATTCACGCTCGCGACGACGTTGCGCTGGTCACCGTAGTAGCAATAGAAGCCGTCGCAGGTGGAGAGGTAGTCCTTGTTGAAGATGTTCTTCGCGTCCACCGCCACCGATACGCCTTTGAGGGAAGGGCTCACGCGACCCAGATCGTAATGGGCCGAGGCGTCGTAGACGGTGTAGGAGCCGACATGGCCCCAATCGGTATTGGTGGTGTTGCCGTAGGTGTCACCGACATAGCGCACACCGGCGCCGACACCGAAGCCGTCGAGCGAGCCGTTGTGCCAGGTGTAGTCGGCCCACGCGGTGGCCTGGTTGCGCGGTACCTGGGCCATGCGCTTGCCTTTTTCAGCTGCGGTGCCCTTGGTGATTTCGCTGTCGTTGTAGGTGTAGGAGCCGATGAGTTTGAGGTTGTCGGTCACCTCGCCCGAGGCTTCCAGCTCCAGGCCACGCACCTGCACTTCGCCCACTTGGCGGGTGATGTTGTTTTCACTGACGGCGTTGTTCTTTTGTGTCAGGTCGAACACCGCTGCCGTGAGCAAGGTCTTGGTGCCGGGCGGCTGGTACTTGATGCCGGCTTCGTACTGTTCGCCTTCGGTCGGCTTGAACGCGTCGGTGCTGTTGACGGTTGAGCCCGCCGCCGCCTGGAAAGACTGGGCGAAGGAAATGTAGGGCGTGACGCCGTTGTCGAAGACATAGCTCAATGCTGCGTTGCCGCTGAATTTCTTGTCGCGCTGGGTGTTGGTCGCATCGTTCTGGTTGTGGAACACGGTGCCGGTGTGAATCCAGTCTTCACGTCCACCGAGGGTCAGGCGCCAGTTGTCCAGGGCGATCTGGTCCTGGACGTACAGACCAGTCTGGTTGGTCTTCTGGTTGTAGTCGTACATGGTGAAGTACTGGACGTTGGAGAAATCCTGTCCGTAGATCGGGTTGTGGATGTTGCTGGTCGGCACGCCGGTCGAACCCCAATCCCAACGCGAATTGCTATTGGAGCGTTGGTGATCCAGGCCCAGCAGCAGGGTGTGGCTGAGGGCGCTGGTCTGGAAGTCGGCCTGGAAGTTGTTGTCCACGGCGAACTGGCTGATGTCTTCGTCAATGACACTGGCACTGCGCTTGATGGTGCCATCGGCGCTCACCGCTTCCTCAGGACCCGCCGGCCAGAATTGCCCGCCAGCGGAGATACCCTGGGTCTCCAGGTCGTTCTTGGTGTAGCGCAGGTTCTGGCGGAACTGCCAGGTGTCGTTGAAACGGTGCTCGAACGCATAACCCAGCGCGTAGTAGGTGCGGTCGTAGAACTCCCAGTCCGGATCGCCCAGGTTCTTGTGGTGGGAAATCTTGCCGGCCGGCGAGGACAGCTTGGTGCCTTGCAAGGGCAGGAATTGCCCGGTGATCCCGGTGTCGTCACGGGTGTACTGGGACAGGAAGGTCAGGCGAGTGTCGTCGTCGATGTTCCAGGTCAGGCTCGGCGCGATGTTGTAGCGCTTGTCCGGGATGTGATCGACCTGGGCATTGCTGTCGCGCACGGTGCCGCTGAGCCGATAGAGAAACTGGCCTTCATCGTCGACCTTGCCGGTGCTGTCGAAGTTGATCTGCTTGTGTTCATAGCTGCCGGCCTGCAACTCGACTTCGTGGCTGCTCTCGGCTTGTGGGCGACGGCTGACCATGTCGAGCATGCCGCCGGGTGGCGTCTGGCCGTAGACCGACGATGCCGGGCCACGTAACACGGCGATGCGCTCCAGGTTCCAAGGCTCGATTTTCGGTGTGATGTAGTTGCCCTTGGGCAGTGGCAGGCCATCGAGGAATTGGGTCGGTACGAAGCCGCGCACCAGCAGCCAGTCATTACGCGAATCCGAGCCGTAACCGCTGCTCTGCACGCCGGCTGTGTAGCGCAGGGCGTCATTGAGGTTGAGCACCGAGCGATCTTCCATTTGCTGGCGCGTTACCACCGAGACCGAGCGCGGCAACTCGACGATCGGCGTATCGGTCTTGGTGCCTGCGGCGGTGCGGGTGGCCGCATAGCTCTCGCTCGGGCCCCAGGCGCTTTCGCTCAGGCCGGCGCCGATCACGCTGGTTTCCGGCAGGGCCATGACACCTTCGGGCACAGCCACCAGGCTGTAGGTGCCGGTGCTGCTTTGCAGCAGTTGCAAACCGGTGCCGCGCAAGGCTTCGCGCAATGCGCCCGCGGCATCGAACTGGCCCTGGACCGGAGCCGAGGTTTTGCCTGCGGCCAACGCCGGGTCCAGGCTCAGGGCGAGACCAGCCTGGCTGGCGATCTGGTTCAGGGTGCTGGCCAGTGACGCAGCGGGCAGGTTGTAGGCACGCACGCCGGATGCCTGCTCAGCCGCCAGCAGGGGGCCGCTGGTCAACGGGACGGCAAGGACGATCGCAACGGCCAACAGGCTGGGGCGCAACAAGGTGTCTAGCGGGCGGGACATACGCGGCTCCTGAATGGAAATATTTCTCAATTGCCTGGATGCCGGATGAAAATTGAAAAGTGATAGGGCTGGATGAAAATAATTTAGATTTAGATCGAGGGCAGGGTGATTTATCCGAGTTTTATAGTGAGGCAGATGGCCTCATCGCGAGTAGGGCTCGCCCACAGTGACCGCGTTGTCCGCAATGTTGTGCCCGGCGCCAACCCCCTGTGGGAGCGAGCCTGCTCGCGATAGCCATCTGTCAGACACCTCATATCTCAAGGCTTGGCCTCACCCCTCGGCCCCACTACCACCCACCACCTTGTGTGATGCTCGATCTGCACCGGCAAGGTCGGCAGCAGTGCGCTCAGGGCCAGGTCGGTGTCATGCAGCGGGAAGCTGCCTGTAATGCGCAAATCCGCCACTTTCGGCTCGACACCCAGATAACCACGACGGTAACGCCCCAGCTCCTGCACCAGATCTTCAAGGCGAGCGTTGTCTACCACCAGCATGCCCCGGGTCCAGGCATCGGCGCCGGGACTCAGGGCCAGGGCAGGGCCTAGGCCATCGCGGTGCATCAGCACCTGTTGGCCTTCATGCAGGATCTGTTCTTGCTCCGTGGCCTGTGGATGGGCGGCCACGGCGGATTTCAATACACTCAGGTGCGTGCCGTGGTCCTCGCGCTTGACCAGGAACCGAGTGCCCAGGGCGCGCAGGCTGCCTTCGCGGGTCTCGACGATAAACGGACGCGGGTCGTTGTGGCCGGTCTCCACCAGGATCTCGCCTTCCTGAAGAACGATGCGCCGTTGCCTGTCGTCGAAACGCACGTCGAGGGCGCTGTGGGTATTGAGGTTGATCAGCGTGCCGTCGGCCAGGCGCAGAATGCGCTGTTCGCCGGTGGCGGTGCGTTGGTCGGCCAGCCAGTAGCCCAGCGGCAGGTAACGTTCACCGGCAAACAAGGCCAGACCAATGACCGCGACAATACTGGCCAGGCTGCTGCCGACCTTGCGGATCCGGCGACGGATACTCACCCGCGACTGCAATAGCGCGGCTCGCGCCGGTCCGTTGGCAACGCCGAAGCGCTGATCGAGCATGCCCAATTGCCGCCAGGCCCGGGCATGTTCTTCGTCGGCGGCATGCCAGCGGGCGAACGCTTCCCGCTCCTGGGCGCTGTCGCTGCCTGAATCCAGTGATAACTGCCAGGCAATGGCGGCATCCAATACGCTGACCGAGACCGGCTTGGAATAGGGCGGGTTCATGTCGGCTCCCCGTAGAGTGCGATGTAGCACTGTCGGATGCCCTGGGCCAGATACTGGCGTACCCGCGGCACCGAAACCCCCAGGCGCTTGGCGATCTCGGCGTGGCCGAGGCCGTCGAGCCGGTTGTACAGGAACGCGGCGCGAGCCTTGCTCGACAGCTTGCCGAGCAGGCGATCGATCTGCCTGAGGTCTTCGAGGATCAATTGCTGTTCTTCCAACGACGGCTGTTCGCCCTCGGGAATCAACATCAGTTCGGTAAGGTATGCCTGCTCCAGGGCGGCCCGGCGGAAATAGTCGAACAGCAGGCCTTTGGCGATGGCCACCAGGAATGCCCGGGGTTCGCGGGGGGCCGTCAGCTCATCACGGCCCAGCAGGCGCACGAAGGTATCCTGGCTCAAGTCCTCGGCCCGTTGCGGACAGGCCACGTTGCGCCGCAACCATGCCAGCAGCCAACCGCGATGATCACGGTACAACGCACCAACCAGATCGTTGTGGGGGCCAGGGACTGACGACACGAAGCATCACCGATGTTTTAAGTAACGAGAATTGTTCGCGATTGTGGCAGAGGCGGGGGCGGGAATGCAATTGGCGCCGGTCGGGATGATCCAGTGCACAATTTGGTGGGAGCGAGCAGGCTCGCTCCCACCGGGTAGGGCGTCGCGGAGGAGCCTAAATCGAAGGCGCCTGCCGCCGGCGCTTCCACTGACCCAGACATTGCTGCAGGTCGAGCGGGCTATGGATCTGCTGTTGGCGGGCACGACTGAACAGGATCAGCGCCAGTTCGGCCGTGGCCAGGGCGTCGGCGCTGGCGTTGTGACGATCGGCCACTTGCAGTTTGAAAGCGGTGATCCAGTCATCCAGGCCTGCCTTGCGCAGCGCTGCCTGAGGACAGAGCATCGGCGCCAGGTCGGCTACGTCGAGGAAGGTGTGCTGCAAGCGATAACCCAGGTGGTCTTTCAGGGCGCGGCCAAGCATGTGGGCGTCGAAAGGCGCGTGGAAGGCCAGCAGCGGGCTGTCGCCGACGAACTCCATGAAGGCCAGCAGTGCTTCGGCCGGCTCGCTGCCGGCGGCGATTGTGCTCGGTGCCAGGCCATGGATCAACACGCTCGGCCCGAGCTTCTGTTTCTCACATTGCAAGGTGCGCTCGAACTGTTGGCTGAAATCGATGGCGCCGTCTTCGATCACCACCGCGCCGATGGACAGCACCTGATCCTTGTTCAGATTCAGGCCGGTGGTTTCCAGATCCACTACGACCCAGCGCTGCTCCCGCAGGCTGCGCTCATCCAAGGGCGACGGCGGCGAGAGGTTTTCCAGGCGCCGCTGCGACGCTTGCGGCAACATCGGCGCGGCCGGGCGCAACCAGGAAAACAGGTTCACAGTTGATACCTCAGCGTCAGGCTGCTTTGCAGGCGTTGGGCCTGGCGCAGGGATTCACGCAGGATCCGCCGATCCAGGTGATTGAGGCTGTCGGGATCGACACGGTTGGAGTAGGGCAAGTTCTCGCGGGTCTGCAATTGGTGTTGCTGCATGCGGGTCTGCTGGATGAAGTGGTAGGCCTCCTCATAGGCCGCGCCATCGAGGGGGTCGATCGCTTCCCGGGCGACCAACTGCCGCAGGCGTTCCAGGGTGTTGTTGGCTTCGATGCCATTGGCCAGTGCCAGCAGGCGGGCGCCGTCGACGAAGGGCGTCAGGCCCTGCACTTTCAAATCCAGGGTGGCCTTCTCACCGTTTTTGCGGCTCAGCACGAAATCCCTGAAACGCCCGACCGGTGGGCGATGACGCAAGGCGTTCTCGGCCATCATGCGCTGGAACAGACGGTTATCGCCCACCTGATCGAGAATCTGTCGACGCAACTGTTCGCAACCTTGCTCATCGCCCCAGACCACCCGCAGGTCGAAATAGATGCTGGAGCCCAGCAGGTTTTCTGGCGTCGCTTCGCGAATGAAGGCGGCAAAGCGTCGGGACCATTCGGCGCGGGACAGGCACAGTTCGGGGTTGCCGGCCATGATGTTGCCCTTGCACAGTGTGAAACCGCACAGCGCCAGGCTCTGGTTGATCTGTTGGGCGATGGGCAGCAGCAGGCCGCGGATCTGCGCCGCGTGGGCCGCGTCCCGGGCCTCGAACAGGATGCCGTTGTCCTGATCGGTGTGCAGGGTTTGCTCGCGCCGGCCTTCACTGCCGAAGCACAACCAACTGAACGGCACTCCCGGATCGCCTTTCTCCGCCAGGGTCAGTTCGATGACCCGGCTCACGGTGTGGTCGTTGAGCAAGGTGATGATGTGGGTGATCTGGGTCGACGACGCGCCGTGGGCCAGCATGCGCTCCACCAGTTGGCCGATCTCGCCCCGCAGGGCCACCAGGTTTTCCACCCGTGGGGCGCTGCGAATGGTCCGGGCCAGGTGCACCAGGTCAACCCGTTGCAGGGAAAACAGGTCCCGTTCCGATACCACGCCACACAGGCGCTGTTCCTTGACCAGGCAGACATGGGCAATGTGGCGCTCCGTCATGGCGATCGCCGCGTCGAAGGCGCTGTGATCCGGCGAGAGAAAAAACGGTGCCTGGGTCATGTGCGCCGCGATGGCCTGGGAAAAGTCCCCGGAGCCGTCGGCCACCACATGCCGCAGGTCGCGTAGGGTAAAAATCCCCAGCGGCGCCTTGTGTTTGTCCACTACCACGATGCTGCCGACCTGCTGTTCGTGCATCAGCTTCACGGCTTCGCGCAGGGGGGTATCAGGGCTGCAACTCACCGGATGCCGCATCGCCAGTTCACCCAGCCGCGTATTGAGGGAGTATTGGGTGCCCAGGGTTTGCGCGGATTTCTGCTGGACCTGCTGGTTGACCTGGTCGAGCAGGCTGCTGACCCCGCGCAGGGCGAAATCGCGAAACGGGCCGGACAAGGCAAACAGTTTGATGAAGGCCTGCTTGTTCAACTGCAGGCAAAACGTATCTTCGCCAGCCCGGTGCTCGGTGCGCGTGGCCCGCTCCCCCAGCAATGCGGCAAGGGGAAAACATTCGCCGGTGGTGATTTCGAAAGTGGTCTCGGTGCCACCCTTGGCCGAATGCGGACGCTCTCCTACCACCCGGCCCTGCTTGACGATGTAGAAGTGCTCCACCGGACCATCGGCCGGCTTGATGATGGTTTCACCCGGCGCGTAGAAGCGCAGCAGGCATTGTTCCACCAGGTAGGCCAGGTGAGCATTCTCCATCTGGTTGAACGGGGGGAAGCGCTGGAGGAACTGCAACGTGCCCTGGATGTTCTGCAACACCGCGGTTTTCCCTGCCTGGATGAAGGCGTCCGCTTTTTTCATAACCATTGCGCAATCTTTTTTGAATTGTTGTGGTCGGATCTGTTCCCCATGGTCGACCTCTGAAGAGGGAGTGCCCATTGGACGTAAGTCTAGGTTCCGGCAACGGGGCCAGACCTGCAGAAAAGTCCGGCACGAGCCCTGAAAAAATCTTCATTGAATTTTCTTGGAAAAAAATCCGACGAAGTGCACATTGAAGCGCTGCCGAACGATGTCTGACCACTGTGCCAGGGGATCGATTCAAGGAATGTAGAGACCATCATGTCAGACCACGATATTTTGAGTGACGCCGAGCGCGAAGCGTTGAGTGCCGTCATGCTGGAGCCAGATCTGCCGCCGCAGCGAGTCTTGATCGTCGATGACGACAAAGACGCTCGCGAGCTGCTGTCGGAAATCCTGGCGCTGGACGGTATCCACTGCATGACCGCCGCCAGTGGCGAAACCGCACTCAGGATGCTGGAAACACGGCCGTCGATCGGTCTGTTGATCACCGATCTGCGTATGGGCAATGTCGATGGCCTGGAACTGATCCGCCTGATCCGCGAGTCGGAGCGGGCCGCGCTGCCGATCATCATCGTGTCTGGCGATGCCGACGTGAAGGACGCCATCGAGGCGATGCACCTGAGCGTGGTGGACTTTCTGCTCAAACCCATCGATACGGAGAAATTGCTGGGGTTGGTCAAGCGGGAGTTGGGGATGGATCTCTAGCCTGTGGTGATCGTTCCCACGCTCCGCGTGGGAATGCAGCCTGGGACGCTCCGCGTTCCGAAAAGCCGAACGCGGAGCGTCCGTTGCGGCATCCCCACGCAGAGCGTGGGGACGATCGGTTCCGTGAAGAACCACAAAAAAGGCCCTGATCGCAAGAGCGGGGCCTTCTCATTTATCGCTACCGCTCAATCACAACCCATTGGCCGCCTTGAACTCACGGCGACGACGGTGCAGTACCGGCTCGGTGTAGCCGTTGGGCTGCCGGGTGCCTTCGATCACCAGCTCGACCGCTGCCTGGAAAGCGATGTTGCGGTCGAAGTCCGGTGCCAACGGACGGTATAGCGGGTCGCTGGCGTTCTGACGGTCCACCACCGGCGCCATGCGCTTGAGGCTTTCCATCACCTGGTCCTGCGTGACGATGCCGTGGCGCAGCCAGTTAGCGATGTGCTGGCTGGAAATGCGCAGCGTCGCGCGGTCTTCCATGAGGCCGATGTCGTTGATGTCCGGCACCTTGGAGCAGCCGACGCCCTGGTCGATCCAGCGCACCACGTAGCCGAGGATGCCCTGGGCATTGTTATCCAACTCGTTTTTGATCTGCTCTGGCGTCCAGCTCGGGTCGACCGCCAGCGGGATGGTCAGGATGTCGTCCACCGAGGCGCGAGTCCGCTTGGCCAGTTCGGCCTGACGGGCGAACACGTCGACCTTGTGGTAATGCAACGCGTGCAACGCGGCGGCGGTCGGCGATGGAACCCAGGCGGTGTTGGCACCGGCCATCGGGTGGGCGATTTTCTGTTCGAGCATCGCCGCCATCAGGTCAGGCATGGCCCACATGCCTTTGCCGATCTGCGCACGACCTTGCAAGCCAGTGCTCAGGCCGATGTCGACGTTCCAGTTTTCATAGGCGGCAATCCACTTCTCGGCTTTCATGTCGGCCTTGCGCACCATCGGGCCGGCTTCCATCGAGGTATGGATTTCGTCACCGGTGCGGTCCAGGAAACCGGTGTTGATGAACACCACGCGCTCGCTGGCAGCCTTGATGCAGGCCTTGAGGTTGACCGTGGTACGGCGCTCCTCGTCCATGATCCCGACCTTGAGGGTGTTGCGTGGCAGGTTCAGTACGTCTTCGACACGGCCGAATAGCTCGTTGGTGAACGCGACCTCTTCCGGGCCGTGCATCTTCGGCTTGACGATGTACACCGAGCCGGTGCGGCTGTTGCGGCGCGAGGTGTTGCCGTTGAGGCTGTGGATCGCCGCCAGGCTTGTCACCAGGCCATCGAGAATACCTTCCGGCACTTCATTACCGTCTTTGTCGAGGATCGCGTCGATGGTCATCAGGTGGCCGACGTTGCGCACGAACAACAGCGAGCGACCATGCAGCGTCAGGCTCGAACCGTCGACGGCGGTGTACGCACGGTCGGGGTTCATGGTGCGGGTAAACGTCTGACCGCCCTTGGCGACCTGTTCCGACAGATCGCCTTTCATCAGGCCGAGCCAGTTACGGTAGATCACTACCTTGTCATCGGCATCGACGGCGGCAACCGAGTCTTCGCAGTCCATGATGGTGGTCAGCGCGGCTTCCATCAGAATGTCTTTGACGCCGGCAGCGTCCGTCTGGCCGACCGGGGTGTTGGCATCGATCTGGATTTCGAAGTGCAGGCCGTTGTGCTTCAGCAGTACCGCGGTGGGGGCCGAAGCGTCGCCCTGGAAGCCGATCAGTTGGGCATCGTCACGCAAACCGCTGTTGCTGCCGCCCTTGAGGGCGACCACCAGCTTGCCGTCGACGATCTTGTAACCAGTGGAGTCGACGTGGGAACCGGCTGCCAAGGGGGCAGCTTCGTCGAGGAAGGCGCGGGCGAAGGCAATGACCTTGTCGCCACGAACCTTGTTGTAGCCTTTGCCTTTTTCCGCGCCGTTGGCTTCGCTGATGGCGTCGGTGCCGTACAACGCGTCGTACAACGAACCCCAGCGGGCGTTCGAGGCGTTGAGGGCGAAACGGGCATTCATCACCGGCACTACCAGCTGCGGGCCGGCCATGCGGGCGATTTCGTCATCGACATTTTGAGTCGTAGCCTGGAAATCCGCGGCTTCTGGCAGCAGATATCCAATGTCTTGCAGGAAGGCTTTGTAAGCCACAGCATCAAAGGCCTGGCCGGCCTTCGACTGGTGCCAGGCATCGATCCGAGCCTGGAAATCATCGCGTTTGGCGAGTAGGGCTTTGTTCTTCGGCGCCAGATCGTGAATGACCTTGTCGGCACCGGCCCAGAACTGGTCGGCGGTCAGACCGGTACCGGGGATGGCTTCGTTGTTCACGAAGTCGAACAGGACTCTGGCGACCCGAAGGCCACCGACTTGAACGTGTTCAGTCATTGCTTGCCTCTCACTCTGCTCAGCTATTTCGCTTTTCAGCTCTTCGATTTTGACAATGAAGCCTCGGGACATTTAAACCACAAACCCCGGAACCAGTACATGCCATCGCTGGCGGCTGGGTGGGACCTATCACGGGCGTTAAGCCTTGCTGACGGGGCTTTCAGGGATGCGACTGCGCCTTAAGCAGACATCGGTCCAACATTATGTAGTGCTTGCTGCGGCATACTACATGAACAGTTGCGGTTGTGAAAATTAGACTAATTGCGTCGTTCCGCGACCGACTAAAGCAGTACGGTCACGACGAGGTATTTGATGTTCTCAAAAAACCTATGAATTGTTCCAGATAATTCTACAAGTCGTACACAGGATGATGGCCTGGGAGCGTATCTGTGCGGATGGCGTGGCTTGCCTATACTCTTGCTTCTCACAACAAGAGGGCTGCGCCATGGACCATCTCGTCATCACCGTTTTCGCCCCGGACAAACCCGGGCAGGTCGAGCGCATCGCCCAGTGCATTGCCGAGCATGGCGGTAACTGGCTGGAAAGCCGCATGTCGCATCTGGCGGGGCAGTTTGCCGGGATACTGCGTCTCAGCGTTCCGGCCGAATCCCATGAGGATCTGATCGAAGCCTTGCAGGGGTTGGCGAGCCACGGTATTCGCGTGCTCATCGCAGAAAGCACGATCGAAGAATCCTGCAGTTGGAAACCCATCGCCATGGAGCTGGTGGGCAACGACCGTCCCGGCATCGTGCGGGACATCACCCGGTTGTTGAGTGAGCAGGGGGTCAATGTCGAGCGGCTGGTGACCCATGTCGGGCCGGCGCCGATGAGCAGCGAATTACTGTTTCATGCCGAAGCGATCCTGGGCGTGCCGCTGACCTTGTCGTTGGACACGTTGCAGGAGCATCTGGAAACCTTGGCTGACGAATTGATGGTGGAGCTCAAACTGAGCGATGAAGCGTGAGCCGGTTATCCAAGGAAAAGCTGCACCTGCCTGTGGATAACCTGTAGAGACTCAGCGCCAGCCCACGCCCGGCTTGCCTTCCCCAGCGATGATCAAAAAATCGCCAGTTTTCAATGGCTTGTGCACAAACGGCGGGGATGACGCTGTGGATAACCTTGGGGCGGATCAACGCAGGCCACGTCCGGCGTGGCCTGTAGAGGGGTGTACGATTTTTGATCAGTTGCGTCGGCGCATACTGATCACTGCATCGATGCTGTATACCGCAAGCCCGGCCCAGATAAACAGAAATGCCACCAAGGTGCTGGACGACAGATGCTCGCCGAACAACAGCACTGCCAGCAGCAACACCAATGTCGGTGCGATGTACTGAAGAAATCCCAGTGTGGTGTAGGGCAGATGCCGGGCGGCGGCGTTGAAGCACACCAGCGGAACCAGCGTCACCGGGCCGGCGGCCACCAGCCACCAGGCTTCGGAGGTCGTCCAGAAAGCTGCCTGAGCACTGGTGGCCGTCGGATTGAACAGCAACCAGGCTATGGCGATCGGTACCAGCATCCAGGTTTCCACCACCAGCCCTGGCAAGGCCTTGACCGGGGCTTGCTTGCGAATCAGGCCGTAGAAGCCGAAGGTCAACGCCAACGCCAGGGACACCCACGGCAAACTGCCGACCTGCCAGACCTGCTGCGCTACGCCAACCGCCGCCAACCCCACCGCCAGCCATTGCATGCGCCGTAGCCGTTCGCCGAGGATCAGCATCCCCAGCAACACATTCACCAGTGGGTTGATGTAATAACCCAAGCTGGCTTCGAGCATGCGACCATTGTTCACCGCCCAGACGTAGATCAGCCAGTTGGTCGCGATCAATGTGCCACTCAAGGCCAGGATCGCGAAGCGACGTGGATTGTCCCGCAGCTCGCGCCACCAGCCCGGGTGTTTCCAGACCATCAGCAACGCCGCGCCGAACAGCGCCGACCACAGCGCCCTGTGGATGATGATCTCCACGGCCGGCACGCTGGCGATGGCTTTGAAATAAATGGGGAACAAGCCCCAGATGATGTAGGCACTCAGGCCCAGGATATACCCGCGACGCGGGTTGGCGGCTTGCATGCAGAATCCTTGCTTAGGCAGCTAACAAAGGAGTGATTGTAAGTAGATTTGTCAGGTTGGGGGTGAACCTTTGTAAACAGCGATGCAGATCCCTGTGGGAGCGGGCTTGCTCGCAAATGCGGTGGGTCAGGTCACTCTACTTTGCCTGACCCGCTGCATTCGCGAGCAAGCCCGCTCCCACGACGAATCAGAACAACCTCAACGGCTCTTCATTGAGCGCCGCCAGCTGCTCGCGCAACGCCAATACCTGGTCGCCCCAATAGCGTTCGCTGCCGAACCACGGGAAGCTGCGGGGAAACGCCGGGTCGTCCCAGCGGCGCGCCAGCCAGGCGCTGTAATGCATCAGGCGCAGGGCACGCAGGGGTTCGATCAGCGCCAGTTCCCGTGGGTCGAAGTCATGGAACTCCTGGTAGCCGTCCATCAATTCCGATAACTGGCCCAGGCATGCCTGGCGGTCTCCGGCCAACATCATCCACAGGTCCTGTACCGCAGGTCCCATGCGACAGTCGTCCAGGTCGACGATGTGGAAGATTTCATCGCGACACATCATGTTGCCCGGGTGGCAGTCACCGTGCATGCGAATGTTCTGGTGGGGCGTGGCAGCGTAGATGTCTTCGACACGCTTGAGCAGATCCCTTGCCACCGACTCGTAGGCCGGAAGCAGGCTGCGGGGGACGAAACCGCTTTCCAGCACGGTGGCCAGTGAGTCATGGCCGAAGTTCTTCACCGCCAGGGCCTCACGGTGTTCGAACGGACGGCTGGCGCCTACCGCGTGCAGGCGTCCGAGCAATTGCCCCAGGCGATACAACTGGTCGAGATTGCCTGGCTCCGGTGCACGGCCGCCGCGCCGAGGAAACAGGGTGAAGCGAAACCCCGCGTGTTCATGCAGGCTGGCGCCGTTGTGAACCAACGGAGCCACCACCGGTACCTCGCAATCGGCCAGTTCGAAAGTGAAGCGGTGTTCTTCCAGGATCGCCTCGTTGGTCCAGCGCTGGGGGCGATAGAACTTGGCGATCAGCGGCTCGGCGTCTTCGATGCCGACCTGATAGACGCGGTTTTCATAACTGTTGAGGGCCAGCACACGGGCGTCGCTGAGCAAGCCCATGCTTTCTACGGCATCGAGCACCAGGTCGGGCGTGAGAGTTTCGAAGGGATGGGACATGCTGACTCCTGCGCAGCGGCAGGGCTGCCGCGTTCGGCTCAGCATGGTAGCGCAGACGGAGGCAGATAGGTGGTGACTGTGCTGAAGCCATCGCGAGCAGGCTCGCTCCCACATTGGATCTTCAATGTTGCTGATCCTTGTGGGAGCGAGCCTGCTCGCGATGGGCCTTATCAGCCGCCGATGATGCCGCCATCCTCACGGGTAATCACCATTACCGACGAGCGTGGCTTGCCGTTGGGCAGGTGCTCCGGGAACGTCGAACCGCCGTACTCACCCGGATGTTGGATGCCGACGAACAAAGCCTTCTGGTCCGGCGCGAAGCTGATGCCGGTGACTTCGCAACCCACCGGTCCGACCATGAACCGGCGGATTTCGCCGCTGTCGGGGTCGGCGCAGAGCATCTGGTTGTTGCCCATGCCGGCGAAGTCCCCGGTGTTGCTGACATCGCCGTCGGTGAGGATCCACAGTCGGCCGGCCTGGTCGAATCCCAGGCCATCGGGGCTGTTGAACATGTTCTGCGGGTTGACGTTGGAGGAACCTGCCTTCGGCGTGCCGGCATGTACGGTCGGATTGCCGGCCACCACGAACAGGTCCCAGCTGAAGGTCATGGATGCGTGGTCATCGCGGTCGGTGCGCCAGCGCAGGATCTGTCCATAGACGTTCTTGGCCCGAGGGTTGGGGCCGCCCACCGGTTGGCCGTCTTCGCCGCGCTTGGCGTTGTTGGTCAGGGTGCAATAGACCTGACCGTCTTTCGGGCTGACTACGATCCATTCCGGACGGTCCATTCGTGTGGCGCCCACGGCGCTGGCAGCCAGGCGCGCATGGATCAGCACTTCGGCCTGGTCGGCGAAGCCGCTGCCGGCATCGAGGCCGTTCTTGCCCTGGGTCAGCTCGATCCACTGGCCCTTGCCTTTCGGATGGTCCGGGTTGCCGTCGCCGGCGTCGAAGCGCGCCACATATAAGGTGCCATGGTCCAACAGGTTGCGGTTGGCCTTGGGATTCTTGTGATCGATGCGCTCGCGGCTGACGAACTTGTAGATGAATTCGCCACGCTCGTCGTCGCCCATGTAGACCACGGCATGACCATCCTTGGTTTGTGCCAGGGCGGCGTTCTCATGTTTGAAACGGCCCAGGGCGGTGCGCTTCACTGGCGTCGACTCGGGGTCGAACGGATCGATTTCCACCACCCAGCCGTGACGATTGAGTTCGTTGGGGTTCTTCGCCAGGTCGAAGCGTGGATCGAACAGGTGCCAGTTGATCTCACGGCTGGTGACGGTGGCGCCGTAGCGCTTTTGCGCTTCATCGAACTGCAGATCGGACGTGCTGCTGCCAAAGCAGTCGGTGAAGTTTTCTTCGCAGGTCAGGTAAGTCCCCCACGGGGTCATGCCGTTGGCACAGTTCTGGAAAGTGCCGAGGACTTTCTTGCCGCTCTTGTCAGCGCTGGTTTTCAGCAGTTGATGTCCGGCCGCCGGTCCGCTCAGTTCAATCGGTGTGTTGCCATGGATCCTGCGGTTGTAGCGCGACCCCTGGACGAACTGCCATTGGCCACCCTGGCGCTTCACTTCGATCACCGACACGCCTTCACTGGCCTGGGCCTTGTGCACGTCTTCGGCCGACTGCGGCTGGCCGCCATGGGCGAAGAGGTAGCGGTAGTTGGTGTATTCATTGTTGATCGCCATCAGCGCGCGATTCTCGTCGCCAGGGAACGGGAACAGGCTCATGCCGTCGTTGTTGTCGCCAAATTGCATTTCCTGGTCGCGTGCGGTGCCATTGCCACTGGGGTCGAACGCGGCGGCGTTCTTCTGCAACGGCTGGCCCCAACTGATCAGCACCGAGGATTTGTAGCCAGGTGGCAGGGTGAGGGTGTCGGCCGTGGCGGCAGCGATGCTGTCGAAGCCCAGCAACTTGCTGTTACCTTGGCTGACGGCGGCGGCCAGGGCGCTGCGGCTCAGCAGGTTGCCGCCCAGGAACATGGCCGCGCCACACAGGGCGCCGGCGCCGATAAAGCTACGGCGGCTCAGGCCGACGATCTTTTCCAGGTCGGTGGATTGGTTTTCTTCTAATAGGCTCATCTCAGGCTCCCTGCTGGTTTTGGCAGTCACCTTAAAGCGGGCCGATGAAGCTTTTGTTTCAGTGCGCTTATAGCGGGGTCCCGAGCAACACATTCGTTGCTGAAAACACCACTTGCACTGGTGAGCCGGTGTTCAGGTTGCGCGCTTGCAATTGGAATGGGTCGGCCAGGGCACAAAGGGTCTGGCCATTGGGCAAGCCGATGCGCACTTCGCTGGGACCGTCGGTGGCCGTGGCGATATACTCGATGACGCCTTGCAGAACATTCATGCCCGATGTTTCCAAGGGCCCGCTTGGAAACAGTTCCAGCCAGCCGGCCTTGATCAGCGCAACCACTTCGGTGCCGATAGCCAGCTCCAGGCGTACCGTGCTGTCGTGGGTTATCTGCGCATCGATGACCAGGCCACGGGCCAACTCCAGGCGCACCCGGTCGTTATGGCCCTGGGTTTCGATGCCGAGGACTTTGCCGTGCAGTTGATTGCGGGCGCTGGTGCGCAGCATCAGGCGACTCAGCAGGCCGAAGTCTCCGGCATCTTCGCTCGCTTCCAGCAACTGCGTCTGCAAGGCTTGCAAGCGCAGGTACAGGCGCAGCACACGCTGCCCTGCTTCCGACAGCCTGGCACCACCGCCGCCCTTGCCGCCGACGCTGCGCTCCACCAACGGTTGGTTCGCCAGGTTGTTCAACTCATCGATGGCGTCCCACGCCGCCTTATAGCTCAGGCCTGCGCTCTTGGCGGCACGGGTGATGGAGCCTTGCTCGGCGATGTGCTGTAACAGGGCGATGCGTTGCGGACGCCGGACGATATGCTGGGTCAGGAGCGTAGGTAATGACATGGTGGAAACTGCGCACAGGATGAATGAATGGACGTTGGCGCCTCGGCTCCCGCGCGTCAAGCCGGTTCACCGGGTTTTGGCGTGCGCGCCAGGCAATACACGTCGACCCGGGCGGCACCGCCATCGAGCAGCAATTGAGCCAGTGTCTGGGCCGTGGCCCCGGTGGTGAGCACATCGTCCACCAGGGCCAGGTGGCGGTTGCGCAGCGCTGCATCGGGCGCGAGAGCGAAGGCCTGGCGCAGATTCCGACGCCGGGCCCTGGCGTCGAGTACCTGTTGCGCCGGAGTGTCGTGGATGCGCAGCAGCAGATGTTCTTCGCAGGGAAGCTGCAACGCAGCACCGAGCCAACGCGCCAGCAGGGTCGCCTGGTTGAACCCGCGCTGGCGCAGGCGTCGACCCGCCAGCGGCACCGGGACCAGCGCGTCGGGCTGTTCCAGGCCTTCATCGAATTGATGCTGCAGCGACTGCGCCAACAGTTCACCCATGAGGCGACCGAGGGGCCATTTTGCCTGGTGCTTGAAGCGGGTGATCAGGCTGTCCACCGGGAAATCGTAAGCCCAGGGCGCCAGGACCCGTTCGAAGGCCGGTGGTTGCGCGGCGCATTGCCCACAACGCAGCCCGGACATGGGCAGCGGCAGGGCACAGATGGCGCATTGATCACCGAGCCAGGGCAATTCACTTTCGCAAGGCGTGCAGATCGGCTGCTGTGTGTCGGTGACGTCACCACACAATAGACAAGATTGTTTGTTTTTTAACCAGATGTAAACTGACCCTTCGTATCGTGGTTGACAGCGCATGACTCTTCCTTAAATATGCCGAACATCCGTGTCGCGCCTGTGGGTATTGCGTGCCCCCAGTCGCCAGCCAAGCATAATCAAGGAAATACCCATGAGCGCCAGCACCACTGCCAACCTGCGTCATGACTGGTCTTTGGCCGAAGTCAAAGCACTCTTTGTCCAGCCGTTCAATGACCTGCTGTTCCAGGCGCAGACCGTGCACCGCGCGCATTTCGACGCCAACCGCGTCCAGGTTTCCACGCTGCTGTCGATCAAGACCGGTGCCTGCCCGGAAGATTGCAAATATTGTCCGCAGTCCGGCCACTACAACACCGGGCTGGACAAGGAAAAACTGCTGGAAGTGCAGAAGGTCCTCGAAGAGGCCGCGCGCGCCAAGGCCATCGGTTCGACCCGTTTCTGCATGGGCGCGGCATGGAAGCATCCATCGGCCAAGGACATGCCGTACGTGTTGGAAATGGTCAAAGGCGTGAAGGCCATGGGCCTGGAAACCTGCATGACCCTGGGGCGTCTCGACCAGGAGCAGACCGAGGCACTGGCCCAGGCCGGCCTGGATTACTACAACCATAACCTCGATACCTCGCCGGAGTTCTACGGCAGCATCATCACCACCCGGACCTACAGCGAGCGCCTGCAAACTCTGGCCTATGTGCGTGATTCCGGGATGAAGATCTGCTCCGGCGGCATCCTCGGCATGGGCGAGTCCCTGGACGACCGCGCCAACCTGCTGATCCAGCTGGCGAACCTGCCGGAGCATCCGGAGTCGGTGCCGATCAACATGCTGGTCAAGGTCGCCGGCACGCCGCTGGAAAATGCCGAGGACGTCGACCCGTTCGATTTCATCCGCATGCTCGCCGTGGCGCGGATCCTGATGTCCAAGTCCCATGTCCGTCTGTCCGCCGGTCGCGAGGCGATGAACGAACAGATGCAGGCCCTGGCGTTCCTGGCCGGCGCCAATTCGATTTTCTACGGTGACAAACTGCTGACTACCGCCAACCCGCAGGCCGATAAGGACATGCAATTGTTCGCACGCCTGGGCATCCAGCCCGAAGCCCGTGAAGAACATGCCGATGAGGTGCACCAGGCCGCGATTGAACAGGCGCTGGTGGAACAGAAGAGCAGCGAGCAGTTCTATAACGCGGCGGTGTAAGTCGACGCGGAGTTAAATGTGGGAGCGGGCTTGCTCGCGAATGCAGTGTGTCAGGCAACCTTGTTTCGCCTGACACGCCGCAGTCGCGAGCAAGCCCGCTCCCACAGGGAAAACCTTCAGTCTTTAAATAGCGTCACCGAGGCCAGCATGCCCTTCGATCTCGCCGCACGCCTGGCTGCCCGTCGTGCCGAAAACCTCTATCGCCAGCGTCCGCTGCTCGAAAGCCCACAGGGGCCGGAGGTGGTGGTGGATGGCCAACCGTTGCTGGCGTTCTGCAACAACGACTACCTGGGCCTGGCCAATCACCCGCAGGTGATCGAAGCCTGGCGTGCCGGGGCGGCTCGCTGGGGAGTGGGTGGCGGTGCTTCCCACTTGGTGATCGGCCATAGCGGTCCGCATCACGCCCTGGAGGAAGCTTTGGCCGATCTCACCGGTCGTCCGCGGGCGCTGCTGTTTACCACCGGCTACATGGCCAACCTCGGTGCTGTGACCGCGCTGGTCGGGCAGGGCGATACGGTGCTGGAGGACCGGCTCAATCATGCGTCGTTGCTGGACGCCGGGCTATTGTCCGGCGCGCGTTTCAGCCGTTATCTGCACAACGATGCGCAAAGTCTGGCCAGTCGTCTGGAGAAGGCCACCGGTAATACCCTGGTGGTCACCGACGGGGTCTTCAGCATGGACGGCGACGTTGCCGATTTGCCGGCCCTGGTCCATGAAGCCAAGGCCAGGGGCGCTTGGCTGATGGTCGACGATGCCCACGGTTTCGGTCCGTTGGGTGCGAACGGAGGCGGTATCGTCGAGCACTTCGGTCTCAGCCAGGAAGACGTGCCGGTGCTGGTCGGCACACTGGGCAAGGCCTTCGGCACCGCCGGTGCTTTTGTGGCTGGTAGTGAAGAACTGATCGAGAGCCTCATCCAGTTTGCCCGCCCCTATATCTACACCACCAGTCAACCGCCGGCCCTGGCCTGCGCCACGCTCAAAAGTCTTGAGCTGCTGCGCAGCGAGCATTGGCGACGCGAGCATCTGCAGGTGTTGATCCGTCAGTTCCGCCATGGCGCGGAGCAGATCGGCCTGCAACTGATGGACAGCTTCACGCCGATCCAGCCGATTCTGATTGGTGACGCCGGTCGAGCGATGCGCCTGTCGCACATGCTGCGCGAACGAGGGCTGATGGTCACTGCAATACGGCCACCCACCGTGCCGGCCGGCAGCGCCCGTTTGCGCGTGACCCTGACGGCCGCCCACAGCGAGGCCCAGGTGCAACTATTGTTGAATGCACTGGCCGAGTGTTTTGCCCGACTGGGACCGGAGGCAAGCCATGCGTGATCGATTGATATTGCTGCCCGGTTGGGGGCTGGGCGTTTCCCCGCTGGAGCCGTTGGCCGCTGCGCTGCACGGGCTCGATGAGCATCTGCGGGTGGAAATCGAACCGTTGCCGGCCCTGACCACGAGCGATCCCGAAGAATGGCTCGACGAACTGGACGCCTGCGTGCCCCAGGACGCCTGGTTGGGTGGCTGGTCCCTGGGCGGCATGCTGGCCTCGGAGTTGGCCGCGCGTCGGGGCGAGCGATGCTGTGGATTGTTGACCCTGGCGAGCAACGCAGCGTTTGTGGCCCATGAACAATGGCCGAGCGCGATGGCCGGTGATACGTTCGACGGCTTCCTCGCCGGCTGTGCCGCCGATCCACGCCAGACCCTCAAACGCTTCAGTTTATTGTGTGCCCAGGGTTGCAGCGATCCCCGCGGGTTGGCGAGGCTGCTGCTGGCCGGCGCACCGAACACTGCGCCGGAGGTGTCGATGGCGGGTCTGCAATTGCTGGCGCAGTTGGATACTCGTGCCGCTTTGCAGCGCTTCCGTGGTCCGCAACTGCATCTGTTTGCCGGGCTCGACGCCCTGGTGCCGGCCGAGGCCGCGAGTGAATTGCTGGCATTGTTGCCGGATGTCGAGATCGGCCTGATCGAACAGGCCGGTCATGGATTTCTCCTGGAAGACCCGCACGGTGTCGCGGGGGCGATCCAGGCCTTCTTGCATGAGTCCGGTGATGACTGATCTATCCCTTCCCAAATTGCCCGGCGCCTTGCCTGACAAGCGCCAGGTGGCGGCTTCGTTTTCCCGGGCGGCGGCCAGCTATGACAGCGTGGCCGAATTACAGCGCGACGTGGGCCAGCAGTTGCTGGCGCAGTTACCTGCCCCGTCCATGCCGGGACGCTGGATGGACGTGGGTTGCGGTACCGGTCACTTCACCCGGGCGCTGGGCGCGCGCTTCGGCATGGCGGGCGGCGTTGCGCTGGATATCGCTGAAGGGATGCTCAATCATGCCCGGCCTCAGGGCGGGGCTGCGTATTTCGTGGCCGGTGACGCGGAGCGCTTGCCTCTGCAAGCGTCGAGCTGCGACCTGGTGTTCTCCAGCCTTGCGGTGCAGTGGTGTGCGGATTTTCCCTCGGTGTTGAGTGAGGTGCATCGTGTACTGAAGCCGGGCGGGGTTTTTGCTTTCACCAGCCTCTGCATTGGTACGTTGTACGAATTGCGCGACAGCTGGCGCCAGGTAGACGGCCTGGTGCACGTCAACCGTTTTCGGGAGTTCGAAACCTATCGACAGCTGTGCATGGAAAGCGGGTTGAAGGTCGTCAGCCTCGAGAACCGTCCCCATGTGTTGTATTACCCGGACGTACGCAGCCTGACCCATGAATTGAAATCCCTTGGCGCCCATAATCTGAATCCCGGCCGCCCGGGTGGGTTGACCGGCAGAGCGAGGATCCTGGGGATGATGGAAGCCTATGAGCAATTTCGTCGGGCAGAAGGGTTGCCCGCGACCTATCAGGTGGTCTATGCCGTGCTGGAGAAATCCCTATGAGCCAGGCTTACTTCATCACCGGCACCGACACCGATGTGGGCAAGACCACTGTTGCGGCCGGCCTGCTACACGCAGCACGACAGGCCGGGATGAGCACCGCCGCCGGCAAGCCCGTGGCCTCGGGTTGCGAGGTCACGCCCAAAGGCCTGCGCAATGCTGACGCCCTGGCCCTGCTCGCGGAATGTTCGGTGCCACTGACGTATGCCCAGGTCAACCCGGTGGCGTTCGAACCGGCCATCGCACCGCATCTGGCGGCCCGGGAAGCCGGCGTGGCATTGACGGTGCAGTCGTTGTTGGGGCCGATGCGTGACGTACTGGCCCTGCAAGCCGATTTCACCTTGATTGAAGGCGCGGGCGGCTGGCGTGTTCCGTTGGCCGATCAGGACAATCTCTCGGATCTGGCAATGGCCTTGGGTCTGCCGGTGATCCTGGTGGTAGGGGTACGGCTGGGCTGTATCAGTCATGCGTTGCTCACCGCTGAAGCCGTCGCCCGGGACGGCCTGCAACTGGCCGGTTGGGTGGCGAATATCGTCGATCCCAAGACGTCGCGCCTGGAGGAAAACCTGGCCACGCTTGCCGAACGCCTTCCGGCACCGTGCCTGGGCCGGGTGCCACGAATCAAAGGCGTGACGGCGGAAACCGTGGCTGGGCACCTGCATCTGGACCTGCTGGATTAGGGTTTGCCTATAACAAGGCACTGTGCCATTAGTGTTTTTGTCGGGCCTTTTCCTATTGCTTCTGATTCAATGGCTCCGTCAGACCCTTCAAGAAACGAGCCTTGCCATGGAAATCTCAGGAAATACCGCATTCTATGCCGGTCTGAGCACTATTCAGACAGGCCAGAACCGCGTCGATCAGGCCTCCTCCCAGATCGCTAACAACACCATCGAGCGTGCGGTTACCAGCCAGTCGTCCGAAGTTCAGGTCGATCGCCTGCGGTCGGTGGATCGCAGCCAGCAATCGGACCTTGCCAGCAACATGGTTGAAATGGCCCAGGGCAAGTTCCAGGTACAGGCGGGCGTGAATGTGGCCAAGGCATCCGATGAGATGCTGGGTACGTTGATCGATACCTTCGCTTGATCTTGAATCTCCGATTTGCCAAAAACGCCGCGACTATTCGCGGCGTTTTCGTCTCTAACTCCTTCACGCTCAACTAATCTTTTCTTCACGCGCTGTGGGCGTACAGCGCGCAGGACGCACTTGTCTGACATTTTTCGATGTGACGATGACGAACGGCAAAAGATCGGCGCTTGACAAGATTTAGGCGTAAACGTATGTTTCAAACAACTGTTTGACCGTCACAATAAATCTACGCGGTCGTTCATCCCCGGTTACATCAGCAGAGGTTATCGCTATGCCTGACTACAAGGCCCCCTTGCGTGATATTCGCTTCGTTCGTGACGAACTGCTTGGCTATGAAGCGCATTATCAGAGCCTTCCGGCTTGCCAGGACGCAACTCCGGATATGGTTGACGCCATTCTCGAAGAAGGCGCCAAGTTTTGTGAGCAGGTGCTGGCTCCGCTGAACCGCGTGGGTGACACCGAAGGTTGCACGTGGAGCGAGTCCGGTGTGAAAACCCCGACCGGGTTCAAGGAAGCCTACAAGCAATTCGTCGAAGGTGGCTGGCCAAGCCTGGCCCATGACGTCGAGCATGGCGGCCAAGGCCTGCCGGAGTCGCTGGGCCTGGCGGTCAGCGAAATGGTTGGCGAAGCCAACTGGTCCTGGGGTATGTACCCGGGCCTGTCCCATGGCGCGATGAACACCATTTCCGAGCACGGTACGCCCGAGCAGCAAGAGGCTTACCTGACCAAGCTGGTATCCGGTGAATGGACCGGCACCATGTGCCTGACCGAACCCCACTGCGGTACCGACCTGGGCATGCTGCGCACCAAGGCCGAGCCACAGGCCGACGGTTCCTACAAGGTGACCGGCACCAAGATCTTCATTTCGGCCGGCGAACACGACATGGCCGACAACATCGTCCACATCGTGCTGGCACGCCTGCCGGACGCTCCGGCCGGTACCAAGGGCATTTCGCTGTTCATCGTGCCCAAGTTCCTGCCTGAGGCCGACGGCACCATCGGCCAGCGCAACGCGGTGAGCTGTGGTTCGATCGAACACAAGATGGGCATCCACGGCAACGCCACCTGCGTGATGAACTTCGACGCGGCCACCGGTTTCCTGATCGGCCCGGCGAACAAAGGCCTGAACTGCATGTTCACCTTCATGAACACCGCACGCCTGGGCACCGCCTTGCAAGGCCTGGCCCACGCTGAAATCGGTTTCCAGGGCGGCCTGAAGTACGCTCGTGACCGCCTGCAGATGCGCTCCCTGACTGGCCCGAAAGCGCCGGACAAGGCTGCCGACCCGATCATCGTGCATCCCGACGTGCGCCGCATGCTGCTGACCATGAAGGCCTTCGCCGAAGGTAACCGGGCAATGGTTTACTTCACTGCCAAGCAGGTCGACATCGTCAAGTATGGCGTCGATGAAGAAGAGAAGAAAAAGGCCGATGCGCTGTTGGCGTTCATGACGCCGATCGCCAAGGCGTTCATGACCGAAGTCGGCTTCGAATCGGCCAACCACGGCGTACAGATCTATGGCGGCCACGGCTTCATCGCCGAGTGGGGCATGGAGCAGAACGTTCGCGACAGCCGCATCTCGATGCTGTACGAAGGCACCACCGGCATCCAGGCTCTCGACCTGTTGGGCCGCAAAGTCTTGATGACCCAGGGCGAAGCGCTCAAGGGCTTCACCAAGATCGTCCACAAGTTCTGCCAGGGCAATGAAGGCAACGAAGCGGTCAAGGAGTTCGTTGGACCGTTGGCCGCGCTGAACAAGGAGTGGGGCGAGCTGACCATGAAGGTCGGCATGGCAGCCATGAAAGACCGCGAAGAAGTCGGCGCGGCCTCGGTGGACTACCTGATGTACTCCGGCTACGCCTGCCTGGCCTACTTCTGGGCCGACATGGCGCGTCTGGCGGCGGAAAAACTGGCTGCCGGCACCACCGAAGAAGCCTTCTATACCGCCAAGCTGCAGACGGCGCGTTTCTACTTCCAGCGCATCCTGCCGCGTACCCGTACCCACGTGGCTGCCATGTTGTCGGGTGCCAATAACCTGATGGACATGAAAGAAGAAGACTTCGCACTGGGTTACTAAGCCTCAGGCGGTTCGTCACCAAAGCCGCTGCCTCCTTCGGGACGCAGCGGCTTTTTCATGGCCGTCATACAAACTTGTGGGAGCGAGCCTGCTCGCGATGCTGTGTGTCAGTCGACAAAGATACTGTCTGATATACCGCTATCGCGAGCAGGCTCGCTCCCACAGGGTTACGCGGTGATTCTGAAACAATATTCATCCAACCGGCCCCTAAGAAAAAATCTCCTCCTGCCGTTACAGCGATGGCAGTGTGACATCTGTCACATCTCTCGTGCCTTATTGCCCTGATAGCAGGCACAATGCCATCTTTGATCAGCCGGGTTGGAGCTTTACCCTTGCCGCGTTCTTCCGCTGTACGTTTCAGTCATTTCCTACCTTCGCTGCTGCTGTTGCTGGCGGGGCTTGCGGCTGCCTACGTCAAGGATCTCAACGTCTTCTTCACCTCGTTGTTCAACGTTCTTCCTACCCTGGTGCTGCTGTTGGGCGGCGCGTACTGCGCGGTTTACCGACGCCAGCGCGAGCTGTTCTTGATGGTTACGGTGTACATCGGCTACTTCCTGTTGGACACCCAGACCGATTTCTACCGGGACAACGGCAGGGTGCGCGAAGACGCCGCCGTGGTGTTCCACCTCATCTGCCTGTTGCTGCCGCTGTTGTTCGGCTTGTTCGCGGCGTGGCAAGAGCGTACCCACCTGTTCCAGGACATGGTGGCGCGTTTTGCGGTGCTACTGGCTTTTGGCGGTGTAGCCCTGGCCTTGGAGCAGAGCTTTCCCCAAGCCTTGTTGCTGTGGCTTTCGGAGATCCGCTGGCCGGCGTTGCATGGTGCGTGGATGAGCCTGATCCAGTTGTCCTATCCGGTGTTCATCGGCGTATTCCTGTTGCTGTCATGGCAGTACTGGCGTAATCCCCGGCCCCTGCACGCCGCGCAATTGGTGGGCGTGCTGGGGCTGTTCTGGATGTTGCCGAAAACCTTCATCCTGCCATTCACCCTGAACATCATGTGCAGCCAGGTGATGCTGATGATCGCTGCGGCGGTTGCCCATGAGGCCTATCAGATGGCGTTTCGGGATGAGCTGACCGGCCTGCCGGGACGGCGGGCGCTGAATGAGCGCATGCAACGGCTGGGTCGCAACTATGTGCTGGCCATGAGCGATGTGGACCACTTCAAGAAATTCAACGACACCCACGGTCACGACGTGGGCGACCAAGTGCTGCGCCTGGTGGCCAGCAAACTGTCGAAGATCGGTGGCGGTGGTCGGGCTTATCGCTACGGTGGCGAGGAGTTTGCGTTGGTATTTGCAGGCAAAACCATCGATGAGTGTATGCCTCATCTTGAGGTCATCCGCCAGTCCATCGAGACGTACGTCATTCAACTGCGCAATCCCGACAGCCGCCCCCAGGATGACCAACAAGGCCGCCAGCGCCGCTCCGGGGCGGGTGCATCCAGCGTGTCGGTAACGGTCAGCATTGGCGTCGCGGAGCGCCTCGAGCAGCGTACGCCTGAAGAAGTCCTCAAGTCCGCCGACCAGGCCCTCTATAACGCCAAGAGCGCCGGACGCAACTGTGTGGTTGCCTTTGGTCAGAACCGCCGTGGCGCGGTACGCATGGAAGCCGCCGCGGGTTGAGTGATGACGGCGCATTCAGCGTCTGGACTGTGATTGTGAGCCCCGGTGGCCGGCAGTAGGTTTGAACGATCTGCTACCGGAGAAAATCACCATGCCCGAGTACAAAGCTCCCCTGCGTGACATGCGCTTCCTGATCGACCACGTTTTCGATTTCCATGGCCGTTATGCCGAACTGGGGGCCAGCGATGCCAGTCCGGACATGGTCAACGCGATCCTCGAGGAAGGTGCACGCTTTTGTGAGAACGTACTGGCGCCGCTCAATCGTTCCGGCGACGAAGAGGGCTGTCATTTCGACAACGGTGTGGTGACCACGCCTACAGGTTTCAAAGAGGCTTTCGCACAGTACGTGGAGGGCGGCTGGCACGGGTTGGCCGCCGATCCGGCCTATGGCGGCCAAGGCCTGCCCGGTTCCCTGGGCCTGGTCATCAGCGAAATGATCGCCTCCAGCAACACGTCCTGGGGCATGTACCCGGGCCTGACCCACGGCGCCATGTCGGCCATTCAAGCCCACGGCACCGAAGAGCAGAAACAGACTTACCTGAGCAAGCTCACCGCCGGCCAATGGACCGGCACCATGTGCCTGACCGAAGCCCATTGCGGCACGGACCTGGGCATCATCAAGACCCGCGCCGCGCCCCAGGCCGACGGCAGCTACAGGATTTCCGGCAGCAAGATCTTCATTTCCGCCGGTGAACACGACATGAGTGAAAACATCGTTCACCTGGTGCTGGCCAAACTGCCGGACGCTCCCGCCGGCACCAAGGGCATCTCGCTGTTCATCGTGCCCAAGTTCCTGCCTGACGCCACGGGTGAGGCGGGAGAACGCAATGGCGTGACCTGCGGTTCGATCGAACACAAGATGGGCATCAAGGCTTCCGCCACCTGCGTGTTGAACTTCGACGACGCCAAGGGATTCCTGATCGGTGAGCCCAACAAGGGTCTGAATTGCATGTTCACCATGATGAATCATGCCCGGCTCGGCACCGGCATGCAGGGCTTGTGCCTGGGTGAGACGAGCTTCCAGGGCGCGATCAGATACGCCAACGACCGCTTGCAGATGCGCTCGCTTACCGGCCCCAAGGCACCGGAGAAAGTCGCGGACCCGATTATTGTCCATCCCGACGTGCGCAGGATGTTGCTGACCATGAAAGCCTTTAACGAAGGCAATCGGGCGTTGACCTACTTTACTGCGCAACTGCTGGACACGGCGCACCTGGGCGCCGCCGAAAGCGCCCGTCAGGAGGCTGAGGATCTGTTGGCCTTTCTCACTCCGATCTGCAAGGCCTTCATGACAGAGACAGGGCTTGAGGTGACGAATCATGGCATGCAGGTGTTTGGCGGCCATGGCTTCATCCGCGAATGGGGGATGGAACAGTTGGTGCGGGACTGCCGCATCGCGCCGATCTATGAAGGCACCAACGGTATCCAGGCCCTGGATTTGTTAGGGCGCAAAGTGCTGGGCAGCCAGGGCAAGCTGCTGCGAGGGTTCACCAGGATCGTCCACACATTCTGCGCCACGAATACCGCGCACCCACAGCTCAAGGACTACGTCGCACAACTCGACGGGCTCAACCGGCAGTGGGGCGAACTGACCACCCGGGTCGGCATGGCCGCCATGAAAAATCCGGACGAAGTGGGCGCCGCTTCTGTGGATTATCTGATGTACAGCGGCTACATCATCCTGGCCTATCTGTGGCTGCGCATGGCATTGGTGGCCCAGGCGCAACTTGACAGTGGTAACGGCGATGCCGATTTCTGCCGAGGCAAACTGGCGACCTGCGAGTTCTACTTCAAGCGCCTGTTGCCGCGCACGGCTGCCCATCGGGCCGCCATCGAGGCGGGGAGTGATTGTCTGATGAGTTTGCCTGCCGAGCTGTTTGCCCTTTGATTTAGAGGGAGTGCCGACAAGGATCGCAGGCTTCGCCAGCTCTTACAGGGAATACGCATTTTCATGTAGGAGCTAACGAAGGCTGCAATCTTTTCTGGTGACTAAAAATAACAAAATAGTCATGGGTTGACCCTATGTGTCGCAAAAGTTGTTGAGGTACACTCCGACCATTGCAAAAACCGTTTTCCCACGGACCAACTGTTTAGATCCTACGAGGTTTGCCATGGCTGACTACAAAGCGCCCCTGCGCGATATGCGCTTCGTCCTCAATGAAGTGTTCGAGGTCGCGAAGCTCTGGGCCGAACTGCCGGCATTGGCCGAGACCGTCGACGCTGAAACCGTCGAAGCGATTCTGGAAGAAGCCGGTAAAGTCACCAGCAAAAGCATTGCGCCCCTCAGCCGTGCCGCTGACGAAGAAGGCTGCCATTGGGCGAACGGTGCCGTCACCACGCCGGCAGGTTTCCCACAGGCCTACCAGACTTACGCTGAAGGTGGTTGGGTCGGCGTTGGCGGCGACCCTGTCTACGGTGGCATGGGCATGCCCAAGGCTGTTTCGGCCCAGGTCGAGGAAATGGTCAACTCTGCCAGCCTGTCCTTCGGTCTGTACCCGATGCTGACCGCAGGGGCTTGCCTGTCGATCAATGCTCACGCCAGCGAAGAATTGAAAGCGGCGTACCTGCCGAACATGTACGCCGGCATCTGGGCGGGCTCCATGTGCCTGACCGAGCCCCATGCCGGTACGGATCTGGGGATCATTCGCACCAAGGCCGAACCCCAGGCCGACGGCTCCTACAAGGTCAGTGGTACCAAGATCTTCATCACCGGCGGCGAACACGATCTCACCGAGAACATCATTCACCTGGTGCTGGCAAAATTGCCGGATGCGCCGGCCGGCCCGAAAGGTATTTCGCTGTTCCTGGTACCCAAGTTCATGGTCAACGCCGACGGCAGCCTGGGTGCGCGCAACGCCGCCAATTGCGGGTCGATCGAACACAAGATGGGCATCCAGGCGTCTGCCACCTGCGTGATGAACTTCGACGAAGCCGTCGGTTATCTGGTCGGCGAGCCGAATAAAGGCCTGGCGGCGATGTTCACCATGATGAATTACGAACGCCTGGGTGTTGGTATCCAAGGTTTGGCGTCCGGTGAGCGCTCCTACCAGAACGCTATCGAATACGCCCGTGATCGCTTGCAGAGCCGTTCGCCTACCGGCGCGCAGAACAAGGACAAAGTCGCTGACCCGATCATCGTCCACCCCGATGTGCGGCGGATGTTGCTGACCATGAAAGCCTCGAACGAAGGCGGTCGGGCATTTTCCACCTATGTGGCGATGCAACTGGACACCGCCAAGTTCAGCGAAGACCCGGCCACCCGCAAGCGTGCCGAAGACCTGGTTGCGTTGCTGACGCCAGTGGCGAAGGCGTTCCTGACGGATCTGGGCCTGGAAACCACCGTGCATGGCCAGCAGATTTTCGGCGGCCATGGTTACATTCGCGAGTGGGGCCAGGAGCAGTTGGTGCGTGATGTGCGCATCACCCAGATCTACGAAGGCACCAACGGTATCCAGGCGCTGGACTTGGTAGGGCGCAAGATCGTCGGCAGTGGCGGCGCGTTCTACAAGCTGTTCGCCGACGAAATCCGCCACTTCACCGCCACCGCGAGCAGCGATCTGGCCGAGTTCACCAAGCCATTGAATGATGCCATCGGTACCTTGGATGAGCTGACCGACTGGGTGCTGGACCGGGCGAAAAGCAACCCGAACGAAATCGGCGCGGCTTCGGTGGAGTACCTGCAGGCGTTTGGTTATACCGCCTACGCCTATATGTGGGCGTTGATGGCCAAGGCGGCGCTGGGCAAGGAAAGCCAGGATGACTTCTACGCCAGCAAACTGGGGACTGCGCGGTTCTATTTCGCCCGCCTGCTGCCGCGAATCCATTCCTTGAGCGCTTCGGTGAAGGCAGGTAGTGAGTCGCTGTTCCTGCTGGACGCAGCGCAGTTCTGAAAACAGCGTAATGTAAGCAAATGCTTACATTACGTGATGCCGATTTCCCTCTATCGGTCAATTGGATCCAAGGCTAATCTACTTCACATGGACGTCGCGCAGGATGCGCAGAGCAACAACACGGACACGTAGGATTCCGCCAGGATGGCGGAGTGAAAGGGATATCAGGGAAACAGTCTGCAAAGCCCCGCTTCGGCGTAATGCTGTTCACTTAAGCATTTGAGTCCAAGCCGGGCTTTCTAGAAAATCCGATACCAGTCCTCTGGTATCGGATTTTTTATGCCCATTCA